>NZ_QGTX01000001.1:600000-900000 GCF_003182485.1 Geodermatophilus normandii
GCGATGCTGGCCCCGTTCTGGGGCTACCGCCCGCTGCTGGACATCTCCGACGAGGAGGCCCGCAACCAGCTGGCCCGCGCCGCGGTCATGGCGCTGTCCTACGTCGCGCAGTCCGCCCGCGGCATCGGCACCCCGGCGGTGCCGCAGAGCCGCATCGACGAGGCCTCGACCATCGTCGAGCGCTTCATGGTCCGCTGGCGCGGCGAGCCCGACCCCCGCCACGTCGCCGCCGTCGACGCCTACTGGACGTCGGCCGCCGAGCACGGCATGAACGCCTCCACGTTCACCGCCCGCGTCATCGCCTCCACCGGGGCCGACGTCGCCGCCGCGATGTCCGGCGCCATCGGCGCCATGTCCGGCCCGCTGCACGGCGGCGCCCCCTCGCGCGTGCTGCACATGCTCGACGGCGTCGAGCAGGAGGGCGACGCCGAGAAGTACGTGAAGGGCCTGCTGGACCGCAAGGAGCGGCTCATGGGCTTCGGGCACCGCGTCTACCGTGCCGAGGACCCCCGCGCCCGCACCCTGCGCAAGGCCGCCAAGGAGCTCGGCGCCCCCCGCTTCGACGCCGCGCTGGCGCTGGAGCAGGCGGCGCTCAAGGAGCTGCGCGAGCGGCGTCCCGACCGGCCGATCGAGACCAACGTCGAGTTCTGGGCGGCCATCGTCCTCGACTTCGCCGAGGTCCCGAGCCACATGTTCACCTCGATGTTCACCTGCGCCCGCACCGCGGGCTGGTGCGCGCACATCCTGGAGCAGAAGCAGACCGGCCGCCTCGTGCGCCCGTCGGCCCGCTACGTGGGCCCGGCGGCGCGCAAGCCCGAGGAGGTCGAGGGCTTCGACACCATCACGGTCAAGGCCGTCGACCAGGCAGCCCCCGCCTGACCGGCCCGAACGGAGCGCCCATGAGCATCGAGATCCCCGCCGGCCTGCTGCCCGCCGACGGCCGCTTCGGGTGCGGACCCTCCAAGGTCCGCCCCGAGGCGCTGCGGGCACTGGCCACCGACGGGGCGGCGCTCATGGGCACCTCCCACCGCCAGGCCCCGGTCAAGGGGCTGGTCCGCCAGGTGCGGGAGGGGCTGGCCGAGCTGTTCGGCCTGCCCGAGGGATACGAGGTCGTGCTCGGCAACGGCGGGAGCACGGCGTTCTGGGACGTCGCCACCTTCGGCCTGATCCGGCAGCGCAGCGCCCACGGCACCTACGGCGAGTTCTCGGCGAAGTTCGCCTCCGCGGTCGCCGAGGCGCCGTTCCTCGACGAGCCGGTCGTCGTCGCCGGCCGGCCGGGGACGCTGGCGCTCCCGGAGGGGCAGCCGGGCGTCGACGCGTACGCGTGGGCCCAGAACGAGACCTCGACCGGGGTCATGGCCCCGGTGGTGCGCCCCGCCGGTGCCGACGACGACGCGCTGGTCCTCGTCGACGCCACCAGCGGCGCCGGCGGCCTGCCGGTCGACGTCACGCAGGCCGACGCGTACTACTTCGCCCCGCAGAAGTCCTTCGCCTCCGACGGCGGCCTGTGGATCGCGCTGATGAGCCCGGCGGCACTGGAGCGGGTGGCGGAGGTCGAGGCGTCGGGGCGGTGGATCCCCGGGTTCCTCGACCTGGCGACCGCCGTCGACAACTCCACCAAGGACCAGACCTACAACACCCCCGCGGTGGCCACGCTGTTCCTGCTCGCCGACCAGGTGCGCTGGATGCTCGGCCTCGGCGGGCTGGCCGGCACCGTGGCGCGGACGACCGACTCCTCGGGCCGGCTCTACGGCTGGGCGGAGAAGTCGCCCTACGCCACGCCGTTCGTCGCCGACCCGTCGCAGCGCAGCCTCGTCGTGGGGACGGTCGACTTCGACGAGTCCGTCGACGCCGCGCAGGTGGCGACGGTGCTGCGGGCCAACGGCGTCGTCGACGTCGAGCCCTACCGCAAGCTCGGCCGCAACCAGCTGCGCGTGGGCATGTTCCCCGCCGTCGACCCCGACGACGTCAGCGCGTTGACCGCCTGCATCGACTTCGTCGTCGAGCGGCTGTAGTCGGCCCCGCTGCAGGGTCCTAGCGGGCGATCTCGCCGTCGGCCGGCTGGACGGCGGTGCTCGGGAAGTCCCGCAGGTCTCCGGTGGGCGTGCGGTCCCAGCTGCGGAACGTCAGGTCCGTCTGCAGGTAGAGCGCGATGAGCTCGGCGGTGCTGCGGATCCCGTCGAGGTGGGTGCGCTCGTTGCCGTGGCTGCCGTCGATGCCGAAGCCGACCAGCGCCGCGCGGGTGTTGGCCCCGGCCTCCAGCGCCGAGGCGGCGTCGGACCGGTAGTACTTGTAGACGTCGCGGCGGTGCGGCACCTCGTGCACGCGGCACAGGTCGATCAGGTGCCGGGTCAGGTGGTAGTCGAAGGGCCCGGTCGAGTCCTGCATCGCGATGTTCACGCAGTGCTCCGACGACGCCTGTCCCGGCGCCACGACCGAGGTGTCGATGGAGACGAGCTCGGCGACGTCGGCGTCGAGGCCGTGGCTGGCGCCGAGGCCGACCTCCTCGGCGATGGTGACCAGCAGGTGCGCCGTCACCGGCACCTGGACGCCGGAGTCGACGATCGCCTTGAAGGCGCCCAGGGCCGCGGCGACGCCGGCCTTGTCGTCGAGGTGCCGGGAGTTGACGAAGCCGCTGGCGGTGACGACCGGCTGGGCGTCGATCGCGACGAAGTCGCCCACCTGGATGCCGCGGCGCTCGAGGTCGGCGCGGCTGTGCGTGACCTCGTCCACGCGCACCTCGACGTGGTCCCAGCCGACGCCCTGCTCGTCGACCTCGTCGCCGAAGCGGTGCCCGCTGGCCTTGTTCGGCAGGATCGTGCCGGTGTGCCAGTAGTCGCCGGAGACGTCGTCGCTGAAGATCGTCACCCGGGCGCCCTCGGCGAAGCGGGCGCTGTGCGTCCCCACCGGCACGATCGCCAGCCGCCCGTTGTCCTTCAGCTGGCTGACCATGCAGCCGATCGTGTCGGCGTGCACGACCACCGTCCGGTCGGCGCCCGGGGAGCGGCTGGGCAGCTCCGCGATGAGCGCACCGCGGCGGGTGACCTCGAAGTCCAGGCCCATGTCGCGCAGCTCGCCGCCGATGACCTGCATGACGTGGTCGGTGCGCCCCGACGGGCTCGGGATGTTCAGCAGCTCCAGCATCACGCGCTGCACGTAGTCCATGTCGATCGGCAGCCGCTTCTGGCCGGCGTCGACCGGGGAGGGCAGGAAGCGGGCGTTGAGCTCGCCCTCGTCGCGCGGGTCGTCGCGGACGAGGCCGGTGTCGTCCCGGGGGCCGGTCAGCATGGGCGCCGAGTCTAGGTGCGCCCGGCGCCCCGCACGGGGACCGGGGAGTGCCGTCCGGCGCCGCCACGCCGGGCCACGTCCGGCGCGCACCCCTCCCGCGCGGATAGCCTCGCGCGTGGCCCCTCTAGCCGGGGGCGTCCGCCCGTCCCGTCGTCCGAGGAGGTCTGCGTGCGCACGCTGCGTCTCGTGGGCCTGTCCGAGGACGGCAGGAGCCTGGTCCTCACGGTCGACGGCGGGGACGGCACCGACGACGGCGAGCGCTTCGAGCTGCCCGTCGACGACCGGCTGCGCGCCGCCGCCCGTGGCGACGCCCGCCGGCTCGGCCAGATGGACGTCGACAGCGGCCTGTCCCCCCGGGTCATCCAGCAGCGCATCCGCTCCGGCGAGACGCCCGAGCAGGTCGCGGCGAGCTCCGGGACGCGCGTCGAGCGGATCATGCGCTTCGCGCACCCGGTGCTGCAGGAGCGCGAGCGGATCGCCGACCAGGCCCGCGAGGCCCGCGTGCGGCTGTCGGAGGGCACGCCGAGCGTCCCGCTGCAGCAGTTCATGGCCGAGCGGCTGCGCCTGCTCGGTGCCGACCTCGACGCCGTCCGCTGGGACGCCGCCCGCTCCGACGACGGCACCTGGGTGGTGACGGCGGCCTGGCGGGCCGGCGCCAAGGAGGGCACCACGCAGTGGGCCTACGACCTCGCCGGGCGCGCGGTGAGCCCGCTCGACGCCGCCACCCGCGACTTCGCCGAGGGCACCCGGCTGGTCCGCGTCGTCCCCGGGGTCCCCGCCGAGCGGCCGGTGCTGCCCGTGCACCGCAGCGCCGCCGTGCCGGAGCGCCCGGTCGCGGAGCGCCCCGCCGCGGAGCGGCCGGCGCCCGCCGCTCCTCCTGCCGCGGACCCCACGCGCCCGGCTCCCACCGAGCGGCGTACCGACCCTCCCGCCCCGCCCGCCGACGACGAGGACGTCTCCGAGCACGACACCGTCGTCCTGCGGACCGGCGAGACCGACGGCGAGGACGAGGACCCGCGCGCCCGCGTCCCGGCGTGGGAGGACATCGTCTTCGGGGTCCGCCGCAACCACTGACCGGGTGTGACCGGTCGGACGTGTCCAACCGATCGGCCCGGGTACCCCTCCCGCACCGGAAGCGCGGAGGTGGGAGCGAGTCATGTCGATGTCGGTGTCCATGCCCCTCGGGGGCGTCCAGGTCGGTTCCTACGACAGCTACCAGCAGGCGCAGGCGGCGGTGGACCACCTCTCCGACGAGAAGTTCGCCGTCGAGAACGTGACGATCATCGGCTCGGACCTCAGGATGGTCGAGCGGGTCACCGGCCGGCTGAACTGGGGCCGCGCGATCGGCGCGGGTGCCGCCGGCGGCGCCTGGTGGGGCCTGTTCGTCGGCCTGCTGCTCGGGATCTTCGCGCCCGACGGCACGAGCTGGTTCAGCTCGGTCCTGACCGGCCTGCTGATCGGTCTCGTGTTCGGCGCGCTGTTCGGCGCGATGGGGTACGCCGCCACCCGCGGTCAGCGCGACTTCACCAGCGTCTCGCAGGTCACGGCGAGCCGGTACGACGTCATGTGCGACCCCTCGCGCGCCGAGGAGGCCCGCGCCATCCTCGCCCGCTGGTCGCTGCGCCAGTAGTCAGCGCAGGGTCGCGAACGCGACGGCCGCCGCCGCGGCGACGCCGAGGGAGTCGACGCCGGCGCGCATGGGGATCCGGGCGCGCACCCGGGCCGCCGCCTGTGCCTCGGGGGTGAGCCCGGGCCCTCGGCGCCGAGCAGCACCGCGGTGCGCGGGTGCGTGCGCGGATCGACCTCGGTGAGGTCGACGGCGTCCGGTGCGGGGGTGAGCGCGACGGTGAGGTAGCCGGCCTCGGACAGCCGGGACAGCCCACCGGGCCAGTCCGGGAGGACGGCGAACGGCAGGGCGAGCACGTGGCCCATCGAGACCCGCACCGCGCGCCGGTACAGCGGGTCGGCGCAGCGCGGGTCCAGCAGCAGCCCGTCGATGCCGAGAGCCACCGCCGAGCGGGCGATCGAGCCGAGGTTCTCCGCGTCGTTGAGCGCCTCGAGCACCGCCAGCCGCCGTGGCGCCGCCGGGTCGGGCCCGGCGAGCAGCTCCCCGACGTCGGCCGGGGGGCGGCGGTCGGCCGAGGCCAGCACGCCGCGGGTCAGCCGGAAGCCGATGAGCTCCGACAGCGCCCACTTGTCCATCTCGTAGGCCGGCACGTCGCCGGGCAGGTCGAGGTCGGCCAGCCGGCCGGGCACGCCCAGCACGGCGCGCACCCGGTAGGGCGAGGCCAGCAGCCGCTGCACCGCCGGCACGCCCTCGACGATCACCGGGCCGGTGCCCCGCTCCCGTCCCGCGGGTCGGTCGCCGGCGTGCAGGTCGCGGAAGTCGGCGACCCGCGGGTCGGCGACGTCGGAGATCGGCTCGGGCACGCCCGCGATCCTCCCCGAGCGCCGCGACCGCCCTGCCCGCAGGATCCAGGAGTGGCCACCTCGACCGTCGTCGTCGGAGCCGGGATCGCGGGGACGGCCTGTGCCCGGGCGCTCGCGCACGCCGGCGTGCCGGTGCGCGTCCTCGACCGCGGGCGCCGCCCCGGGGGCCGCATGGCCTCCCGCACGCTGGGCGGCCGGGTCACCGACCTCGGCGCCTCCTACCTGACCGCGCGGGACGGCACCCCGTTCGCCGCCGTCGTCGACGACTGGGTGTCCCGCGGGCTGGCCCGGCCGTGGACCGACACCTTCGCCGTCGCGGGGCCCGACGGGCTGCGGGACACCACGAGCGGTCCCGTCCGCTACGCCGCGCCGGGCGGGCTGCGCTCGCTGGTCGCCGACCTCTGCACCGGCCTCGACGTCGTCCAGGAGTCCGTGGTGCAGCGGGTGGAGCCCGGCCCACGGGTGGACGGCGCGGACGTGGCCGCCGCGGTCCTGGCGCTGCCCGACCCGCAGGCCCGCCGTCTGCTGCCCGCCGACCTCGCCGCCCGGCTGCTCGGCGAGGAGGCCGAGCACCCCTGGCAGCCCACCCTGGCCGTCGCGCTGGGCTGGGACGAGCGCCGGTGGCCGGCCGACCTGCACGGCGCGTTCGTGCACGACGACGTCGTCGTCGAGTGGATCGCCGACGACGGCGACCGGCGCGGCGACGGCGCCCCGGTGCTCGTCGCCCACACGACGCCGGGCACCGCCGCCGCCCACCTCGACGACCCCGACCGCGCCGCGCCGGAGGTCACCACCGCCGTCCGCCGGGCGCTCGGGATCGACACACCGCCGGCGTGGACGCACGTGCACCGCTGGACCTCCGCCAAGCCCTCCGCCCCGCGCGAGGCCCCCTTCGGCCTGACCGACGGCGTCGGCGCGTGCGGTGACGGGTGGCGGGCGCCGTCGAAGGTGGAGAGCGCCTGGAGCAGCGGGCACCTGCTCGGCATACAGCTCGGTGGCCGCTGACCGGCACGACGGAGGGCGTTGACGCGGTCCCGGCAACTCACCTACCGTTGAGTTCACCAGGCGTTGAGTTCTCGTCCCCGGGAGGCTCCCATGGCCGACGCCGTCACCGTCACCGATCTCGTCGTCGAACGCGGGCGTCGCCGGGTCCTCCACGAGCTGTCGTGCGCCGTGCCGGCCGGGCGGGTCACCGGCCTGCTCGGCCCGAGCGGCAGCGGCAAGACCACCCTGATGCGGGCCCTGGTCGGGGTGCAGCGGGTCCGCTCCGGCGAGGTCACCGTCCTCGGGCAGCCGGCGGGCTCCCCCGGCCTGCGCTCCCGGGTCGGCTACGTCACGCAGGCGCCGAGCGTCTACCCCGACCTCAGCGTCCGCGAGAACGTCCGCCACTTCGCCGCCCTGTACGGGCGCGGCGCCGGGGCGGCCGACGACGCGCTCGCCGCCGTCGGGATGACCGACGCGGCCGGGCAGCTGGTCGCCGACCTCTCCGGCGGGCAGCGCGGCCGCGCGTCGCTGGCCTGCGCACTCGTGGGCGAGCCGGAGCTGCTGGTCCTCGACGAGCCGACCGTCGGCCTGGACCCGCTGCTGCGCGTGGACCTCTGGGACCGCTTCCACGCGCTGGCCGCCGCCGGGACGACGCTGGTGGTCTCCAGCCACGTCATGGACGAGGCCGGCCGGTGCGACCGGCTGCTGCTCCTGCGCGAGGGCCGGCTGCTCGCCGACTCGACCCCGGCGCGGCTGCGCGCCGAGTCGGGCACCGACGACCTCGAGGAGGCCTTCCTCCGCCTGGTGCGGACCCGGCAGGAGGTGGCGGCGTGAGCACCGCGACCGCCGTGCTGAGCCCCCGGCTGACCGCCGCCACCACGGGGCGGGTGCTGCGGCAGCTGCGGCACGACCACCGCACCATCGCGATGATGGTGCTGCTGCCCAGCCTGCTGCTCGGGCTGCTGTACCTGCTGTGGCGCGACGTCCCGACCCTGCCCGGCCGGCCGTCGGTGTTCGACCGGGTCGGGCTGACGATGCTCGGCGTCTTCCCCTTCGTCGTGATGTTCCTGGTCACGAGCATCGCGATGCTGCGCGAGCGCACGTCCGGCACGCTGGAGCGGCTGCTCACCACCCCGCTGTCGCGGCTGGACCTCCTGCTGGGCTACGGCGTGGCCTTCGGGGCGGCCGCCGCGGTGCAGGCGGTCGTCACGGTGACCGTCGCGACCACGCTCTACGACCTCGAGGTGGCCGGGTCGCTGTGGCTCGTCGTCCTCATCGCCGTCGTCGACGCCGTCCTCGGGGTGGCGCTCGGGCTGCTGGCCAGCGCCTTCGCCCGCAGCGAGTTCCAGGCGGTGCAGTTCATGCCGGTGGTCGTGCTGCCCCAGTTCTTCCTGTGCGGGCTGCTGGTCCCCCGGGAGCAGATGGCCGGCTGGCTGCAGGCGGTCAGCGACGTACTCCCGCTCACCTACGCCGTGGAGGCCCTCCAGGAGGTCGGGCGGTCGGCCGCGGAGACCGGGACGATGTGGCGGGACGTCGGTGTCGTGGCCGGCGCGGCGGTGCTCGCCCTCGCCCTGGCGGCGGCGACCCTGCGGAGGAGGACCAGCTGAGCGAGGCCCACCGACGGCCCTCCGGTCGTCGCCCCTCCGGTCGTCGCCCCGGCAACCCGGACACCCGGGAGGCGGTGCTGGCCGCGGCCCGCACCGCCTTCGCCGAGCGCGGCTACGACGGCGCGTCGATCCGCGCCATCGCGACCGCCGCCGGCGTGGACCCCGCGCTGGTGCACCACTACTTCGGGACCAAGGACGCCCTGTTCCTGGCCGCGGTGCAGGTGCCGGCCGATCCCGACGACTTCCTGCCCGAGGTGCTGGCCGCGCCGCCGGACGAGCTCGGCGCCGCCGTCGTCCGCACCGTCCTGCGGGTCTGGAACGGGCCCGCCCGGCCGGGCATCCTGGCCCTGGTCCGCTCGGCGGTGAACCACGAGTGGTCCGCCCGGCTGCTCCGCGAGTTCGTCCTGGCGCGCGTCATCCGGCGGGTGGTCGGCACGCTGGAGCTGCCGGCCGCCGAGCGGGAGGCCCGCGGCGCGCTGGTCGCCTCGCAGGTGGTGGGGCTGGTCATGACCCGCTACGTGCTGCGCCTGGAGCCGCTGGCCTCGGCCCGCCCGGACGACGTCGTCGCCGCGGTCGCACCCACCGTGCAGCGCTACCTCACCGGCGAGGTCGCCCTCCCCGGGCGCCGGGACTAGCGCGCCACCCGGGCGAGCTGCCGGGCCTGCGCGACCAGCCGTCCGGTGGAGTCCCAGATCCGGCACTCCTCGTCCGACCAGCCCCCGGCCACCTCCGTCGAGCGGGACTCGACGACGCACCAGCCCGGCGCCGGCAGCCCGCGGACGAGGACCTGCAGCTGCACGGTGGGCGCCCAACCCGGCTTGCCGACCGCGAACGCGGTGGGCGGCAGCGCGTCGGCGAACAGCAGCAGCGCCAGCGGGTCGGGATCGCGGCCGTCGGCCAGCCGGATCCAGGCCCGCAGCAGCCGCACGTCCGAGGGCCGGCCGGCCGTCCAGCCCGCCGTCGCCGGGTCCAGCCGGGTGTCGAGCTGCCGCGCCAGTCCGACGGCCGGGCCGCCCTCGCTGGTGCGGGTGGCCACGCACTCGTCGGGGCCGGGCAGCCGCGGCACCGGGTTGACCGTGTAGTCGGCCCGGTCGGTCCCGAGGGTCGCCGTCGTCACCTGGACGGCGAGCGAGGGGCCGGCCGCGCCGCTGAGCAGGACGGTCGAGTGCGCCAGGGTGCGTCCGGCCGGGCCCGCGGTGACGGTGAGGTCGGCCGGCCCGCCCGGGGTGGCGCGCAGGTAGCTCGCCGACAGCGCGACCGGGTGCGGGTGCGGGCTGTCCAGCAGCGCCGCCCGCGCGACGACGCCGAGCAGGTAACCGCCGTTGAGGACGCCGTTGCCGACGTCCCAGCCCGGGTCGAGGTCGGCGCGGACGCCGCCGCCCTCGGTGCGGGTGACGGCGGTGGCCCGGTCGAAGGCCGAGATCTCGGCGTCGGTCTGCGGCACGCCCGACAGGGTGCCAGGCTGCTCAGACGTGGAGTACACGCACCTCGGACGCAGCGGCCTGTCGGTCTCCCGGCTCTGCCTCGGCACCATGAACTTCGGCTGGCGGACCGAGGAGGCCCCCTCGCACGCGATCATGGACCGTGCCCACGCCGACGGCGTCAACTTCTTCGACACGGCCAACGTCTACGGCTTCGAGGCCGGCAAGGGCCGCACCGAGGAGGTGCTGGGCACCTGGTTCGCGCAGGGCGCCGGCCGGCGCGAGCGCACGGTGCTGGCCACCAAGGTGTACGGCGGCATGTCCGACTGGCCCAACGACACCTTCCTGTCCGCCCGCAACATCGTCCGCGCGTGCGAGGCCTCGCTGCGGCGCCTGCAGACGGACTGGATCGACCTCTACCAGTTCCACCACGTCGACCTCGCGACGCCGTGGGACGAGATCTGGCAGGCCTGCGAGACGCTGGTCGCCCAGGGCAAGGTGCTCTACGTCGGGTCGTCCAACCACGCCGCCTGGCAGCTCGCCGCGGCCAACGAGGCCGCCGCCCGCCGGCACTTCCTCGGCCTGGTGAGCGAACAGTCGCACTACAACCTGCTCACCCGGCACGTCGAACTCGAGGTGCTGCCGGCCGCGCGCCACTACGGCATCGGGGTCATCCCGTGGAGCCCGCTGGCGCAGGGCCTGCTGGCCGGCGTCCTCGGCGACCAGGAGGGCGACCGCCGGCACGCCGAGCGCAACCGCGAGCGCATCGAGCAGCACCGCCCGGCCCTGCAGGCCTTCGAGGACGCCTGCCGGGAGTGGGGCCTCACCCCGGCCGACGTCGCGCTGGCCTGGCTGCTGCACCAGGACGGCGTCACCGCCCCGATCGTCGGCCCGCGCACGACGGAGCAGTTCGAGGGCTCGCTGGCCGCGCTGGGCGTGCGGCTGGAGCAGGCCCAGCTCGACCGCCTCGACGAGGTCTTCCCCGGCTTCAGGGCGGCGCCGATGGAGTACGCGTGGTGAAGGACGCGAGCACCTCGTGCCGGCCGGCGGTGCTGCGCACCAGCGTCACCTCGCGCAGCGGCCACTCCGGCCCGCGGTAGCCGGCCAGCCGGGCGGGCAGGTCGCCGTCGGCGGGACGGCGCGGGTGCCAGCGGCCGAGGGTGAGGTGCGGGCGGAACGGCCGGTCCTCCACCGGCAGGCCCAACCCGCGGGCCCCCGCGGCCAGCCGCCCGGCCAGCGCCGTGACGGCGTCGACGTCGCCGTCGAGCCCCGCCCAGAACACCTGCGGCCGCCGCACCGACCCGAACCGGCCGGCCCCGGCCAGCCGGAGCGCGGCCGGGGCGTGCCGGCGACCGCCGCGCCGACGGCGCCGGTCAGCCCGGGCAGCGCCCCCGGCGGCACCGCCCCGAGGAACAGCAGGGTGAGGTGCCAGCGCGCCGGGTCCCCCCAGCGCGGCGCACCCGGCGCCGCGCGCAGCGGCTCGAGGGCCGCCGCCAGGTCGGCGCGCGCCCGCGCCGGCGGGGCCACCGCGACGAACAGCCGCAGCGGCGCCGGCTCGCTCAGCGCACCACCAGGCCGGCGTCGGACAGCGCCGTCTGCAGCCGCAGCCGCTCGACGTCGCGGGCGAACCCGTGCGGCACGGTGCCCAGGGCGTGCGGTACGGCGAGCAGCGCGGCGGCCTCGGTGAGGACGTCGTCGTAGGCGGCCTGCAGCCCCCGCCGGCGCACCTGGGGCGCGCCGGCCGGGACCGCGTCCAGCTGGCGGCCGAGCCGGCGCACGTCGGCGGCGACGGCCTCCACCGGCCGGAGTGCGGCGGGCGTGGGCGGATCCCCCTCGCGGGCTCTGCGGCGGGCGCGGAGGTCGAGCAGGAACTGCCCGGAGAAGAGGCGGAACAGCAGGCCGAGCGCGGCGAAGGCGCCGACGAGCATCGCGGTGATGCCGGCGAGCTGGAGCAGGGCGGAGGTCATCGGCACTCCGTGGACGCGGGTGGCCGCGACGGTACGTGCCGACGGGGGCCGCCGCCAGGGGGGCAGGTCAGCGCCCCGCGGCCTGCTCCCCGCGGACCTCCCCGACGTGCAGCAGCAGCCGCGGCGGGACGACGTGGGCCTCCAGCCGGACCCGCCGCCCGCGGGCCAGCCACAGCCCGGCGAGGGCACCGGCCACGACGACGACCGCCCCGCCGAGGATGAGCCCCCACGGCGCCCCGAGGTGCTCGGAGACCCAGCCGATGACCGGCGCCCCCAGCGGCGTGCCGCCCATGAAGCACATGAAGTACAGCGCCATCACGCGTCCGCGCATCTGGGGGTCGGCGCCGAGC
Organism: Geodermatophilus normandii; assembly: GCF_003182485.1. Taxonomy (NCBI): domain Bacteria; kingdom Bacillati; phylum Actinomycetota; class Actinomycetes; order Geodermatophilales; family Geodermatophilaceae; genus Geodermatophilus; species Geodermatophilus normandii. The sequence goes on from NZ_QGTX01000001.1 coordinate 612,048, forward strand.
TGCACGAAGCTGTTGTTGGCCACGCTGAAGACCAGCGCCGCCGCGCCGGTGGGCACCAGCAGGACGGCGAAGGGCAGGAAGCCCGTCGTCAGCCCGCACGCCACGGTGAGCAGGCCGAAGACGACCGCCGAGGTGACCAGGAACCGCTGCCGCGGTCGGGCGCTGCGCCGGGTGGACAGGAAGGCGCCGGTCAGCGACCCGACGGCGAACGTCGTCGACAGCAGCCCGAAGGCCTCGGCACCGAGGTCGAAGACCTCGCGGGCCATGAGCGCGATCGTGACCTGGAAGTTGAACCCGAAGGTGCCGATGACGAAGGCGAGCACCATCGCCAGCCGCAGGTCGGGACGCGCCCAGGTGTAGGCCAGGCCCGCCCGCAGCTGGCCGCGGGCGCGCGCCACCGGCTCGCTGCGCCGCAGCTCCTCCGGCCGCATGAGGAGCAGCGCGCCGATCGTGAAGGCGAAGCTCGCCGCGTTGACCAGGAACGCCGGCGCGGTGTCCCCGCCGGAGGCGCCGATGAGCAGCCCGGCCAGCGCCGGGCCGACCAGCCGGGCGCCGTTGAAGATCGTCGAGTTCAGCCCGACGGCGTTGGCCAGCAGGTCGCCGCCGACCATCTCCGAGACGAACGCCTGGCGCACGGGGGCGTCGATCGCCGACACCGAACCCAGGCCCGCCGCCAGCACGAACACGTGCCACAGCGCGACGGTGCCGGTGGCCACGAGCAGCCCGAGACCGACGGCGAGCAGCCCCATGAGCACCTGGGTGACGACGAGCACGCGGCGCTTGTCGTAGCGGTCGGCCAGGACGCCGCCGTACATGCTCAGCAGCAGCGACGGGCCGAACTGCAGGGCGGTGATGAGGCCGAGGGCCACCCCGCTGTCGCCGGAGAGCTGCAGCACCAGCCAGTCCTGGCCGATGCGCTGCATCCAGGTGCCGGTCAGGCTGACCAGGTTCGCCGACGCGTAGAGCCGGAAGTTGTGCACGTGCAGGGAGCGGAACGGGCTGCGCCCACCGGCCGCCGGTCGCCCCGACGTCGGGTCAGCGGCCGTCGACGTCACCCACCGGCGAGCTCCTCCATGATCGCGGCGGCCTCGCGCAGGGTCGCCCGCTGCTCCGGGGTGAGCCGGTGCAGCTGGCTGGACAGCCAGGCCTCGCGGGCCCGGGCCTCCTCGGTGAGCAGCGTCTCGGCGGACGCGGTCAGCTCGATGACCACCTGCCGGCCGTCGGTCGGGTGCGGCGTGCGGGTGACCAGGCCCATGCCCTCGAGCGCGACGACGACGCGCGTCATCGACGGCGGCTGGACCCGCTCGTGCGCCGCCAGCTCGCCGGGGCTCATCGGCCCGTGGCGCTGCAGCGTGGACAGCGCCGCGAGGTGGGTCAGCGTGACCGAGGTGTCCACCCGCTGGTTGCGCAGCCGGCGGGAGAAGCGCATGACCGCCAGCCGGAGGTCGTGGGCGAGCGCTGCGGTGTCCAGCGTCGACCGAGTCACGGGCCGCACCCTACCGGTGGTTAGCCGGGCTCAGAACAGTTGCTGGAGCGGCTCCAGTGCGAAGTACACGACGAACGCCGCGGCGATCACCCACATCAGCGGGTGCACCTCCCGCCGGCGGCCCACCGCCGAGCGCAGCAGGACGTAGCTGACCACGCCGGCGCCGATGCCGTTGGTGATCGAGTAGGTGAACGGCATGAGCGCGATGGTGAGGAACGCGGGGATGACCAGGGACATGTCGTCCCAGGTCAGCGTCCGGATCTGGCTGATCATCAGCGCGCCGACGATCACGAGGGCCGGCGCGGCGGCCTCCGAGGGCACGACCTGCACCAGCGGCGTGAAGAACATCGCCAGCAGGAACAGCACGCCGGTCACGACGCTGGCCAGGCCGGTGCGGGCGCCGTCGGCCACACCGGAGGCGCTCTCGATGTAGGTCGTGTTCGACGAGACGCTCGCCGCACCGCCGGCCGCGGCGGCGATCGAGTCGACCAGCAGCACCGGCTGCGCGCCGGGCAGGTTGCGGTCCTCGTCGAGCAGGTCGCCCTCGGCACCGACGGCGGTGACCGTGCCGACGGTGTCGAAGAAGTCGGCGATCATGATCGAGAAGACGATGAGCAGCGCGGCGACGACGCCGATCCGTTCGAACCCGCCGAACAGCGAGAACTGCCCGACGATCGACAGGTCCGGGGCGCTCACGACGTCGTCGGGGAGGGTGGGCACCTGCAGCGCCCAGCCGCGCGCGTTGGCCTCCGCGCCGTCCGGCCCGATCCGCGGGCCGACGTCCGCGACCGCCTCCACGACGATCGCCAGCACGGTCGAGACGACGATGCCGATGAGCAGCGCGCCCCGCACCCGGCGGACGACGAGGACGGCGGTCAGCAGCAGCCCGACGACGAAGACCAGCAGCGGCCACCCGGCGAGCTGGCCGCCCACGCCGAAGCTGATCAGCGGGTTGCCCGGGCGGATGACCCCCGCGTCGGCCAGGCCGATGATCGTGAGGAAGAAGCCGATGCCGACGGCGATCGCCGTCTTCAGCTGCGGCGGGATGGCCTCGAAGACGGCCTTCCGGAAGCCGGTGAGCACCAGGACGGTGATCAGCAGGCCCTCGAGGACGACCAGGCCCATGATCTCCGGCCAGGCCAGCTGCGTGGCGGCGAAGACGGCCACGATGGCGTTGATGCCCAGGCCGGTGGCCAGCGCGAAGGGGTAGCGGCCGACGACGCCCATGAGCACGGTCAGCGCGCCGGCGACCAGCGCGGTCACCGCGGCGACGGCACCGAAGGGCAGCGAGGCGCCGGTGACGTCGGTGCCCGACAGGATGATCGGGTTGAGCACCACGATGTAGGCCATCGTGAAGAAGGTCGTCAGCCCGCCCCGGACCTCGCGACCCACGGTGCTGCGCCGGGCGCTGATGCCGAAGTAGCGGTCCAGGCCGTTGCGGGGTCGCACCCGCGGGCCGGGGCTGCGCCGCGGCCGGGACGCACCCGCCGCGACGTCGGCCGGCGTGTCCCCGGTGGGAGCGGCCACGCTCGCGCCGCGGGCGGGACGGGACTTCTCGGGCATGCGGGCTCCTGCGGACAGCTGATGCCGGGGACGAGCGGCGACAGAGTGCCACACCGCTCCTGAGCCCCCGCGCGGTCCGGGCGGTGCGGCGCCTAGTGTCGGCCGCGTGTCCCGGCCTCCTGCCCCCGGCTCCCTGAAGCCGGCTCCTCCCCCGCTGCGGGTCGACACCGCCCGGGTCGTCCTGGCCGGGGCGGCGCTGTGGGCCCTCGCGCTGGTCGTCCTGCTGTTCCTCGGCGACCGGGTGGACCGGGCCTGGACCTGGACCTGCGTGGTCGGCATCGTGCTCGCCGCGGTCGGGCTGGCGGTCATGCGCTGGCAGGGCCAGCTCGGCCGCCGCCGCTAGACGAGGGACCCTCCGCCCCACCGCTCGCACGCTGGCGGCGGGCTCCTGCGGAGAGGCCGTCGGGGGCCGTCTCCTACAGGACGTCGAAGTCCGCGGTGTCGTAGCGGGCGGACGTCACGACCTCGGCCGGCTCCCCGACGGCGAGGGTGGCCTGGCTGTGCGCGCCGCAGCCGTAGTCGACCGCGACCACCCGGCCGTCGGCCGGTGCGTACTCGTTGCCGCACGCGCCGAGCAGCCCGCGCAGCGAGCCGGCCAGCGGGAGGAAGAAGCCGCACGTCCCGCACGGGCCCGGCGCCGAGCGGGCCATCGGCGAGCGCGGGCCGAAGTCACCGGCCAGCCAGCGGGCGGCCGCGGCGCTGCGCCCCTCGCGGGACATCACCCGCTCGCGGCCCAGGCCGAGCTCGGTCGCCAGCGCCTGCGCCTCGGGATCGGCCGCGGCGTCGTCCTCGGCGGTGTAGGAGGGCACGAGCCGCGGGTCGTCCTCGGTGGCCGGCAGGACGTCGCCGACCGACAGGTCGCCGGGGCGCAGCCGCTCGTGCCACGGCACCCACGCCGGCGCGAGCAGCGCGGCGTCACCGGGCAGGAGCACGACCTCGTCGACGGTCACCTCGTCCCCGCCCGGGACGTGCGCGAGGGTGACCGCCCAGTGCCAGCCCACGTAGCCCGGCAGCCGGCTGGCGAAGGAGTGGGTGACCACCTCGCCGAGGACCGCGGGACCGCCCCCGGCGTCCCCGAGCGGCTCGGGCCCGGCACCGAGGTGCTCGCCGACGACCGCGGGGTCGCCGGCGGTCTCCTCGGCCGCGGCACGGGCGAGGTCGACCGCGCCGGTCAGCACGTCGCTCGGGACGGAGTCGGGAGTCACGGCGTCATCGTCCCAGACGGGCGGGGCGGGCAGGCACAGCCGGGCGACCCGCGTGATCACGACTCCCCCGGACTGCCAGGCGGGTACGGCACCATGGTGGCGTGCCGTCGTCGCGTCCGCCCGGGTCCCGCCGGGGCCCGCTGCGCCGGTCGCGGCAGGAGCCGGACTCTCCCGACCGGCTGGACACCACGCCTCTGGGGTTCCCCGCGGCGGGGACGCAGCCGCAGGCCGCGGCCCCGCCGCCGTACCCCGCGTACGGCCCCCCGTACGTCCCCGCCCCGCCGGCGTACGGCCCGCCGCCCGGCTACGGCCCCCGCCCGGGCACGGCCCGGCCACCGTCCCGGGTCCGCAGGCGCTCCCGCCGGGCTACGCCCCACCGCCGGTACCGCCCCCTGCCGCCCCGGCCGGGGAGCCGGCGCGGCCACGGGTCACCGTCACCCGGGTCGCCGTCGCCCGGACCAGGGAGCTGACCGGCGCGACGGTCGCCCGGGTGCGCGCCGCGAGCCGCGCCGACGGCGCCGCCGAGAGCGGCCTGACGCACCTGCTGTGGGTGAACGCCCTGCACATGGCCGGCGACGCGATGATCGCCGTCTCGCTGGCCGGCACGCTGTTCTTCGCCGCCGCCTCCGACGCCCAGCGCGGCAACGTGGCGCTGTACCTGCTGGTCACGATGGCGCCGTTCGCGGTGGTGGCGCCGGTCATCGGGCCGCTGCTCGACCGGCTGCAGCGCGGCCGCCGCTGGGCCCTCGGCGCCGCGGCGCTGGGCCGCGCGGTGCTCGCGCTGGTCATGGCCGCGCACTACGACGACTTCGCGCTCTACCCCGCGGCGCTCGGCGTCCTGGTGCTCTCCAAGGCGCACAACGTGCTGCGCGCCGCGGTGGTCCCCCGCGTGCTCCCCGGGGCGATGTCGCTGACCTCGGCGAACGCGCGGCTGTCGGTCTTCGGCCTGGTCACCGCCGGCGTCTTCGGCGGCATCGGCGCCGGGATCGCCGGGCTGCTCGACTTCCCGCCGCTGCTGTGGGCCACCTCGGCGGTCTTCCTCGTCACCGCGGTGCTCGCCGTCCGCCTGCCCCGCCACGTCGACGTCCCCACCGGCGAGCAGCCCGCCGACGTGCTGAGCACCGGCCCGGTGCCCGCTGCCGGCCGGCGCCGGCGGCCGGTCAACCCGCACGTGGTGCTCGCCCTGCGCGCCAACGCGGCGCTGCGCGGCCTCGGCGGCTTCCTGACGATCTTCTCCGCGTTCCTCGTGCAGGCCACCGTCGCGGGCGGCTGGGAGGCCACGCTCGCGCTGGGCGCGATCGCCGGCGCGGCCGGGGCCGGCAGCGTGCTGGGCACCGGCATCGGCTCCCGGCTGCACGCCGCCGACCCCGACCGGGTGGTCGTCTGGGCGGCCGGTGCCGCCGCCGCGGTCACCGTCCTCGCCGCCGTGTTCTTCGGCCTGGCCACCGCGGCCGTCGTCGCCGGGGTCGCCGCCGTCGCCAACGCGCTGGGCAAGGTGGCCCTCGACGCGATCATCCAGCGCGAGGTGCCCGAGAGCCTGCGCGCCTCGGCGTTCGCGCGGTCGGAGACCGTGCTGCAGCTGGCCTGGGTCTTCGGCGGCGCCGTCGGCATCGCGCTGCCGCCGATCGGCTGGCTCGGCTTCACCGTGGCTGCCGCGCTCCTGGTGCTCGCCGTCGGGCTGCTCCTCTGGACGCCGCGCCGCCGCCGGTGGGTGCCGGTGGACCCGGCCGCACCCACCGTGCCGGGCGCCTTCGCCGCACCCGACGCCCCGACCGTGCCGGAGGCACCCCGCCCGTGAGCTCCCCGTCCCGCGCCGCCGCTGCCCTGTTGGCCGGCGCGCTCACCGCCGTCCTCGCCGGGTGCGGCGGCGACTCGTCGTCGGCGACCGACGCACCGCCGGACGTGACGGTGGCCGCCGGACCGCAGGAGGTCGCCGCGCAGCCGACCCAGTACTGCGGGTCGGGTGAGGGCCGGCGGTACGACGTGACGCCGCCGGTGGTCGAGGTCTCCCCCGACACCCCGATCGCGCTGACCGTGCCCGACGAGGTCGCCGCCCACGGCTGGAGCGTGCAGGTCTTCGACGAGCGCCTCGAGGAGAAGCTCGGGGAGGTCGACGTCGAGGCGGGGACGACGACGTTCGACGGCATCAACAGCTCCGACGTCGTCCCGCCGGCGTACTACCTCGTCGTCGTCGAGGACGCCCACGACGAGTGCCTGCTCACCGGCTCGTGGCCGATCGGCTTCCTCCGCGCCGGCGGCGCCATCGGGACCGGGGAGTCCCCGAGCGGCTAGGCCTCGAGGTCGCCGGCGACCGCGCGGAGCACCGCCGCGACCTTGCGCGACTCGGCGCGGTCCGGGTGCCGGCCGCGGCGCAGGCTGTTCGACACGTCGTCGAGCAGCTTGATGAGGTCCTCGATGATCGGGACCAGCTCGTCGGGCTTCTTGCGGTTGGCCGCGGCCACCTTCGCCGCCACCGACGGCAGCGGGTCCAGGACGCGCACCTGCAGCGCCTGGTCGCCGCGGCGGCCGGCGACGATGCCGAACTCCACCCGCTGGCCGGGCTTGAGCTCGGCGGTACCGGAGGGCAGGGCGTCCTTGTGCACGAAGACGTCGGGCCCGTCCTCGCGAGAGAGGAAGCCGAACCCCTTCTCGGGGTTGAACCACTTGACTCTGCCGGTGGGCACGGTGAGATCCCTCGGTCGCTGCTGGGTGTCCCGGCACGGGGCCGGCGGACGGCGGCACGGGCGCACCGCTCGCTGCCAGGTTAGCCGTCCGGCGCACCCGGATTGAGCCGGTGCCGCCCGCGTCCGGGCCGTTCAGCCGCCGACGACCTCGCGCTCGACCACCCCGAGCCGCCCCAGCAGCTCCAGGAAGACGACGGCGAAGTCGTTGTCCTGGACCTCGCGTTTCACCGTGGCCCAGTCGACCTGCTCGCGCAGCGCCCGGGCCACCGGCAGCAGCCGCGAGAAGTCGCAGTAGTGCTCGTCGAGCGCCATGAGCTTCGTGACCAGGATGTCGGTGGCCGCCAGCACCGGCATGTGCACCGAGAGGACGGGCATCTGCTCGGCCCGCTCGATGAGGTCGCTCTCCACGGGGTGGCCGCAGGTGCGCCAGAGGACGTCGACGAACGAGTTGCCCTGGACGACCTTGGTCAGCCAGTCCTCGGCCGGGTCCTCGACCTGCAGGCCGGCGTCGGTGAGGACCTTGACGGCCCGCTCCGCCTCGCCGTCGGGCACGAGGAAGTCCGCGTCGTGGTCGGGCTCGGGGGCGCCACGCACCCACGCCGCGTAACCGCCGCAGAGGGCGAAGGGCACCCCGCCCTCCTTGAGGGCGACGGCGGTGCGCTTGAGGAGGTCACGGATCTCGTCGCGGTCGGAGGGCTGCACGGGGTGCGTCTACCCGGCGCCCGGCCGGTCACGCACGGGTGAACGCCCCTCTGCCGGGGCACGGGGGCACCGTGCGCATCGCGACCTTCAACATCCTGCACGGGCGCTCACCGGAGGACGACCGGGTCGACGTCGACCGGCTCGCCGCCGCGGTGAAGACGCTGGACGCCGACGTCCTGGGACTGCAGGAGGTCGACCGGGACCAGCCCCGCTCGATGAACGCCGACCTCACCGCGGTGGCCGCCGAGGCGATGGGCGCGGTCGACTCCCAGTTCGTGGCCGCGCTCGCCGGCACCCCCGGCGGCACGTGGATGGCGGCCACCGGCGAGGAGCAGCCCGGCTCGGCCAGCTACGGCATCGGGCTGCTCTCGCGCTACCCGGTGGTGTCCTGGCGGGTGGTGCGGCTGCCGGCGCTGCGCGGGCGGGTACCGGTGTGGTTCCGCGGCGCGCGGGCGCCGCAGCTGGTCGGCGACGAGCCGCGGGTCGCCGTCGCCGCGGTCCTCGACGGGCCGTCCGGGCAGTTCACCGTGACCTGCACGCACCTGTCGTTCATCCCGGGCTGGAACTCCCTCCAGCTGCGCCGGCTGGTGCGGTCGCTGGCCGGCACGCGGGAGCCGCTCGTGGTGCTCGGCGACCTCAACATGGAGCCGCGCCAGGCCGCCCGGGTCAGCGGGCTGCGGCCGCTGGCCGGGGGTCTCACCTTCACCGCCGACGCGCCCACCCGGCAGCTGGACCACGTCCTGGGCCGCGGCCCGGTGGCCGCCACGGGGCCGGGCGAGGTCGTGCGGCTCCCCCTGTCCGACCACCGGGCCCTGGTCGCCTCGTGCGAGGTCGGGTGACGCGGATGGCGTCGTGACAGTGCCGGGTGTCACGATTCCCCCATGGCCACCCGCGTCGGCACCCGCGCGTTCACCCTGGTCGCCTCGGCGGTCCGCCTGGTCGCCTCGCTCGTGGCGGTGGTGATCGTGCTGCACGCGGTGTTCACCTTCTTCGAGGCGAACCCGGCCAACGCGCTCGTGTCGGCCGCCGCGGACGTGCGGCACGGCCTGGGCTGGTTCACCGTCGACCTGTTCCGGCCTTCCGACCCGCGCATCGGCGAGACGATCAACGCCGCGATCGCCGCGCTCGTCTGGGTCGTCGTCGGCAACCTGGTCTCGAAGCTGGTCGCGCGGCTGGCGCCCTAGGCGTTGCGGACCGCCGCGGCCGCCTGCAGGCCCAGCTCCTGCACCGACACCTCGCGCATCTCGACCTTGCGCACCTTGCCGGTCACGGTCATCGGGAACGCCTCCACGACCTTGACGTAGCGCGGGACCTTGTAGTGCGCGAGCCTGCCGGCGCAGAACTCGCGCAGCGCCTCCGGGGTGAGCGGCTCGGCGCCCTCCCGCAGCCGCACCCAGGCCATGAGCTCCTCGCCGTACCGCTCGTCGGGGACGCCGATCACCTGCGCGTCGAGGACGTCGGGGTGGGTGTAGAGGAACTCCTCCACCTCGCGCGGGTACACGTTCTCCCCGCCGCGGATGACCATGTCCTTGATGCGGCCGACGATGTTGAGGTAGCCGGCCTCGTCCATGACGGCGAGGTCGCCGGTGTGCATCCAGCGGGCGGCGTCGATGACCTCGGCGGTCTTCTCCGGCTCGTCCCAGTACCCGAGCATCACCGAGTAGCCGCGGGTGCAGAACTCCCCCGGGGTGCCGCGCGGCACGGTGATGCCGGTCTCGGGGTGGACCACCTTGACCTCGAGGTGCGGGTGCACCCGCCCGACGGTGGCGGTGCGGCGGTCGAGGTCGTCGTCGGCGCCGGTCTGGGTCGAGACCGGCGAGGTCTCGGTCATGCCGTAGCAGATGGTCACCTCGGTCATGCCCATCTCGGCGACCACCCGCTTCATCACCTCCACCGGGCACGGCGAGCCGGCCATGATGCCGGTGCGCAGGCTGGAGAGGTCGTAGGAGCCGAAGTCGGGCAGCGCGAGCTCGGCGATGAACATCGTCGGGACGCCGTAGAGCGACGTGCAGCGCTCCTCCTGCACCGCCCGCAGCGTGGCCGCCGGGTCGAAGGCGGGCGCCGGGATGACCATCGTGGCGCCGTGCGAGGTGGCCCCGAGGTTGCCCATCCCCATGCCGAAGCAGTGGTAGTAGGGCACCGGGATGCAGATCCGGTCGGCCTCGGTGTAGCCGCAGCCCTCGCCCACGAAGAACCCGTTGTTGAGCAGGTTGTGGTGGCTGAGCGTGGCGCCCTTGGGGAAGCCGGTCGTGCCCGACGTGTACTGGATGTTGATCGGGTCGTCGGGCGAGAGCTCGGCGGCGCGGGTGGCGAGCAGGCCGCGGTCGGCGGCGCGGCCGGTGGCCAGCAGCTGCTCCCACTCGGGGTCGCCGAGGAAGAGCACCTCGCGCAGGTCGGGGCAGTCCCCGCGGACCTCGGCCACCATGGCCCGGTAGTCGCTGGTCTTGAACTCCGGGGCGGCCACCAGCACGGAGATGCCGGCCTGGCGCAGCACGTAGGCGAGCTCGTGCGTGCGGTAGGCGGGGTTGATGTTCACCAGGACCGCGCCCAGCTTCGCCGTCCCGTACTGGACGAAGACCCACTCCGCGCAGTTGGGCGCCCAGATGCCGACCCGGTCGCCCTTCTGCACGCCGAGGGCGTCGAGGCCGAGGGCGCAGGCGCCGACGTCGGCGACCAGCTCCGGATAGGTCCAGCGGCGGCCCGAGGCGCACTCCACCAGCGCCTCGTGGTCGCCGACCCGCGCTGCCGTCCGGTCGAGGTCGGCCCCGATCGTGTCCCCCAGCAGGGGGACGGTGGACGTGCCGCTGCTGTAGGACGGCAGCGCGGGGGTGCTCACGGCCGCCGGTTCTCGGGCAGCTGGACGCCGGCCCGGTTGGGCTTGTCCGTGGGGTGGGCGTAGCGGATCCGGTCGACCGGCAGCGGGAAGCTGTGGTCCTCGCCGAACGGGGACAGCCCGCCGGCCATCTCGCTGATCAGCTCGGTCACCGGCGGGCCGGCGTCCTCGGACTGGCCCCAGGTCGGCTCGACCAGGTGAGCGTGCTTCTCCTTGCGCTTGGCCATCTCGCCTCCGTGTACCGGGCGCACCGGGCGGTACGCGCGTCGTCGCCATTCTGGCGGCTGGCTGGTCCTACCCGCACCAGGCCCGCTCTCCCGTGTCTCAGCGAGCCGGACGCCGGGCGGAGCGGGCGCCGTAGAGGGTGGGCAGTCCCTCGGCGGTGAGCACCCACTGCCCGGTGCCCACCGGCGCGAGCCGCACCTCCCCGCCGTCGAGCCCCTGCACCTGGCGGGTGCGCCAGACCGAGGTGCTCACCAGGCGCAGCCGAACCGGCTCGTGCGTGGGGTCCCACTCGTCGTAGCCCTCGGGCTCGAAGGCGACGATCGCCGGCCCCGCGATGCGCAGCAGCCCGCGCTGCCACGGGACGGCGGCCAGCGCCCGCCGCCAGCGCAGCGCCCGGGCCAGCGCGCCGGCACCGGCGAGCGCCGCGACCACGCCGCCGACCACCAGGACGACGACGACCATCCCGGCCAGCGGCACCGGGCGCCCGCGGTCCTCGGCGAGGCTGATGGCGACGGCGCCGAGCAGGACGGCCAGGACGACGGCGATGACGCCGCCGGCCAGCCAGCGCAGCGCACCGGCCCGGTAGCCCTCGAGCGCGGACCGGGTGTGCGGGTCGTCGGCGGCCGGCTGCACGCCGTCCATGCTCGCAGGTGCGGGCCGGTCCCCCGGTGCGCGTGGGCGGCCCCGGGGGCCGCGGACGTAACGTGGTCCGGATGCCTGCCGACCGTCCCGCCACGCTGGCCGCGTGGCTGCGCACCCGCAGCGACGCCCAGCTGGCCGCGCTGCTGGCCGCGCGGCCCGACGTGGCCCGGCCCGCGCCCTCCGACGTCGTCGCGCTGGCCAGCCGGCTGGCGGTGCCGGTCTCGGTCGACCGGGCGCTCGACGACCTCGACGCGGCGACCCTGCAGGTGCTCGACGTCGTCCTGCTCGCCCCCACCGACGGCGTCCCCGCCGAGGACGTGCACGCCGCGCTGCCCGGGCTGCCCGCCGACGTCGTCGACGCCGCGGTCGAGCGGCTGACGGTGCGGGCGCTGCTGTGGGGCGAGGACGTCCTGCACGCCCCCGACCAGGTGCGCCGCGCCGTCCGCCACCCCGCGGGGCTCGGCCGCCGGGCCGCCGACCTGCGGGTGACCCTGCCCGCGGACCTGCCCGCGGCCGTGGGTGCCCTGGACCCGGCCGAGCGCGAGGTGCTCGAGCGGCTGGCCGGGGACCGCCCGGTGGGCCACCTGCCCGAGACCGGTGCCGGCCCGGCCACCCCGGCCCGGCGGCTGCTGCAGGCCGGGCTCCTGGCCCGCATCGACGCGCTCAACGTCGAGCTCCCCCGCGAGATCGGCCTGCTGCTGCGCGGCGACGCCCCCTACGGCCCGCCCCGCCTGCGCCCCGAGGCGGCCGCGGTCGAGCGGGACCCCGCCGTCGTCGACCGGCAGGCGGCGGGCGCGGCGCTGGAGGTGGTCGGGCGGGTCGGCGAGCTGCTGGCGGTGCTCGAGGAGGAGCCGGCCGGGCTGCTGCGCAGCGGCGGGGTCGCCGTCCGGGACCGCAAGCGGCTGGCGAAGGGGCTGACGGTGTCCGAGGCCGACGCCGGCTGGCTGCTGGAGCTCGCCTTCGCCGCGGGCCTGCTCGACGTCGGCGGCCCGCACCGCGACGAGTGGCTGCCCACCCGCGGCTACGACCTGTGGCGCGAGCAGACGCTGCCCGACCGGTGGGCGACGCTGGCCGCCGGCTGGCTGGAGAGCACGCGGCTGCCCTCGCTGGTCGGGTCGCGCGACGTGGCCGGCAAGGCGGTCAACGCCCTGTCCCCCGACCTCGTGCGGCACACCGCCCCGGCGATCCGCCGCTCGGCGCTGGCCGCGCTCGTCGACTCCCCGCGCGGGAGGGGACTGGCGCCCGACGACCTGGTCGCGCTGCTGCGCTGGCGCACCCCGCGGCGGGCCGACCGCCTCGCCCCGGTGCCGGACATGCTGACCGAGGCCGGGCGGATCGGCGTCCTCGTGGGCGGGGTGCTGTCCTCGGGCGGGCGCGGCCTGCTCACCCGCGGCGAGGAGGGCGCGGCCGACGGGATGCAGGGGCTGCTGCCCGAGCCGGTCGACCACGTGCTCGCCCAGCCCGACCTCACCCTCGTCGCGCCGGGGCCGCTGGTGGCCGGGCTGGCCGACACCCTGGCCGTCGTCGCGGACGTCGAGTCCTCCGGCGGGGCGACGGTGTTCCGGGTGTCGGAGTCCTCGGTCCGCCGCGCGCTGGACGCCGGGTGGTCGGCCACCGACCTGCACGACCTGTTCACCCGCGCCTCGCGGACGCCGGTCCCGCAGGCGCTGGACTACCTCGTCGACGACGTCGCGCGGCAGCACGGCCGGCTGCGGGTCGGCGCCGTCGAGTGCTACGTGCGCTCCGACGACCACGGCCTGCTCTCGCAGGTGCTCGGCGACCGGCGGACGGCCGCGGCGGAGCTGCGCCGGCTCGCGCCCGGCGTGCTGGTCAGCGGGCTCGGCGCCGACGAGGTGCTCACCGTGCTGCGGCAGGCCGGGTACGCGCCGGCCGGGGAGTCGCCGGGCGGCGCCGTGCTCACCCGCCCGCCGGCCCGGCCCGTGCGGCGGGCCGGCGCCCGGGCCGCCGCCGTCGGCCGCGGGACGCCCGCTGACGCCGGCCGAGGCCGAGGCGACCGTCCGCGAGATCCGGGCCGGCGACGCCGCGCTGGCCGCCCGCCCGGCCGCGCCGGTGCGGCAGGTCCCGGGGGTCACCACCGCGGGCACGCTGGAGCTGCTGTCCCGCGCGATCCGCGAGGGCACCCCGGTGTGGCTGGGCTACGTCGACGCCCAGGGCTCGGGCAGCCAGCGCGTGGTGCAGCCGGTGTCACTGGCCGGTGGTTTCCTCCAGGGGTGGGACGAGCGCCGGCAGGAGAACCGCACCTTCGCGGTGCACCGGATCACCTCGGTGGCGCTGGCCGACGAGGAAGCACCGGCCGCCGGCAACGGTTGACGTGACAGACGCCCACCCTCCGAGGAGAGGCCACCCATCCCCGTGAACGACGGACCCCTCATCGTCCAGTCGGACAAGACGCTGCTGCTCGAGGTCGACCACCCGGCGGCCCGCGAGTGCCGCGCGGCCATCGCCCCGTTCGCCGAGCTCGAGCGCTCGCCGGAGCACGTGCACACCTACCGGGTCACCCCGCTGGCGCTGTGGAACGCCCGCGCCGCGGGGCACGACGCCGAGCAAGTCGTGGACGCGCTGGTGCGCTACTCGCGCTACCCGGTGCCGCACGCGCTGCTGGTCGACGTGGCCGACACCATGGACCGCTTCGGCCGGCTGACGCTGGTCAACAACCCGGTGCACGGGCTGACGCTGGCCACCACCGACCGCGCGGTGCTCGAGGAGGTCATCCGCTCCAAGCGGGTGGCGCCGATGCTCGGCGCGCGGATCGACCCCGACACCGTCGTCGTCCACCCCTCCGAGCGCGGGCGGCTCAAGCAGGCGCTGCTCAAGGTCGGCTGGCCGGCCGAGGACCTCGCCGGGTACGTCGACGGCCAGGCGCACCCGATCGAGCTCGACCAGGACGGCTGGCACCTGCGCGACTACCAGCAGGAGGCCGTCGAGGGCTTCTGGGCGGGTGGCTCGGGCGTCGTCGTCCTGCCGTGCGGCGCGGGCAAGACACTGGTCGGCGCCGCGGCGATGGCGCAGGCCAAGGCGACCACGCTGATCCTGGTGACCAACACCGTCTCGGGGCGGCAGTGGAAGCGCGAGCTGATCGCGCGCACGTCGCTGACCGAGGAGGAGATCGGCGAGTACTCCGGTGAGCGCAAGGAGATCCGCCCGGTCACCATCGCGACCTACCAGGTGATGACCACCCGCCGGAAGGGCGAGTACCGGCACCTGGACCTCTTCGACGCCCAGGACTGGGGCCTGATCGTCTACGACGAGGTGCACCTGCTGCCCGCCCCGATCTTCCGGCTCACCGCCGACCTGCAGTCCCGCCGCCGGTTGGGCCTGACGGCCACGCTCGTGCGCGAGGACGGTCGCGAGGACGACGTCTTCTCCCTCATCGGGCCCAAGCGCTACGACGCCCCGTGGAAGGACATCGAGTCCCAGGGCTACATCGCGCCGGCCGAGTGCATCGAGGTGCGGGTCGGCCTCGACGACGAGGAGCGGATGACCTACGCGGTCGCCGAGCCCGAGGAGCGGTACCGCATCGCGGCGACGGCGACGTCGAAGCTGCCGGTGATCCGCCGGGTGCTCGACCGGCACCCCGACGAGCAGAAGCTGGTGATCGGGGCCTACCTCGACCAGCTCGACGAGCTCGGCCGGGCGCTGGACGCGCCGGTCATCCAGGGGTCGACCACGAACAAGGAGCGCGAGCGGCTGTTCCAGGAGTTCCGCACCGGGGAGATCAAGACGCTGGTGGTCTCCAAGGTCGCGAACTTCTCCATCGACCTGCCCGAGGCCGCCGTCGCCGTCCAGGTGTCGGGGACGTTCGGGTCGCGGCAGGAGGAGGCGCAGCGGCTCGGCCGGGTGCTCCGCCCCAAGGCCGACGGCCGGCAGGCGCACTTCTACACGGTGGTCAGCCGCGACACCCTCGACGCCGAGTACGCCGCCCACCGGCAGCGCTTCCTCGCCGAGCAGGGCTACGCGTACACGATCGTCGACGCCGCCGACCTGGCCGGTCCGGGTGAGGTCAACGGCCCCGACTGGGTGGACGAGCCCGCCGACTGAGCCCGCGGGGTCGGGGCGCTCCCGAGCGCCCCGACCCCTTACTCCTCCGTGAGCTCGTGCAGGACGTCGGCGGCGTCGCGGTCGCCCCTGCTGGGGGGCTCGCCTCCTGGGGCGGTGGCCGATCTCACCGGCCCGGGCCGGCCAGGTGTGCGACCGTGGAAGCGGGTCCGCCACGGACTCCCGGACGAGCGGCGCCGTACCCGGACAGCGACAAGACGGCAGCCTCGGGAGTCGTCGTGTCCTGGTTCGTCCTCGTGCTGTCCGGTGTCCTCGAGGCCGTGTGGGCGACCGCCCTCGGCCGCACCGAGGGCTTCACCCGGCTCGTACCGACGGTCGTGTTCGTCCTCGGCCTCGTCGCCAGCATGCTGGGGCTCGCCTATGCGATGCGCAGCCTCCCCGTGGGGACGGCGTACGCGGTCTGGGTGGGCATCGGGGCGGCGCTGACCGCCGGCTACGCGATGGCGTCGGGCGAGGAGCCGCTGTCGGTGCTGCGGGTGGTGCTGCTGCTGGGCATCGTCGCCTGCGTCGTCGGGCTGAAGCTCACGCACTGACCCGTGCGCCGTCCTGCTCCTGAAGGTGGCGGAACCGGCTGGAGCCGGTCCATCAGCGGGTCGGCGCCTGGTTCCCGGTGAGGAAGCCCGCGAGCACGGGCGCGAGGACCTCGTGGGCGGGGACGTGGCCCTGTCCGGGGACCTCGGCGTACCGGCCGTCGGGCACGGTCGCGGCGACCTCGCGGAGCGCCGCACGCCAGTCCGCGCCGCTGGCGCCCCCGCCGAGGACGAGGGTCGGGATGCTGATCGAGGCGAGCTGGTCCGTGGGGAGGGACAGGTCTCCGCAGAGCGCCTGGTCGTAGGGCAGCGTGTGGGCCAGCGCCTCCACGGCCGGCCACCACGGGGCGCCGTGCATCTGCTGCACGACCGGTTCGGGGATCCCGGACCCCACGAGATGGGCGGTGACGGCGCCCCGGCGGTCACCCTCCTCGAGCAGGTGCTCCACCCGCCGGCGCAGCACGGCCGCGTCGGCGTCACCCGTCCCGGATCGGAACGGCGGTTCGTAGACGGCCAGCCGGTCGATCGGGACGCCCGCCGCGGCAGCCGCCAGCGCCAGCCGCGCGCCGCTCGAGTGGCCGTACACGAGGGCCGTGCCGCCGGTGGACCCGATGACCGCCGCGAGGTCGTCGATCTCCCGCTCCACCGCGTACGGAGCGGTGTCCCCGCTCGAGCCGCGCCCCCGGCGGTCGTAGGTGTGGACGGTGGCGGAGCCGGCGAGCAGCGGCACCAGCCCAGCGGGCGACCTGCGGTCGCAGAGGGCGCCGGTGACGAGCACCAGCGGGGGTCCCGAGCCCTCGTCGTCCACGGCGATCGGGGTGCCGTCCGTTGACCTGACCGTCCGCATCCGCGCTCGAGGTGTCGTGGGCCCTCGGGGTGGACCGGCCGACGGTGATGGACTCATCGGTGCCGCAGGGTCCGGCCTGCGCCCCGCTCAGTAGGGCGGTGGGGTGGTGGCGGCGGTGAGGCCGGTGGGTGTGGTGACGGTGAGGGTGCCGTCGGGGGCGAGGGTGTGTCGCCAGCCGGGTGCCTGGTGCTTGCCGCGGTGGTGGCCGGTGCAGTAGCCGGCCAGGTTGGCGGCGGTGGTGGGTCCGGTGGGCCAGGGGACGGCGTGGTCGAGGTCGCTGCCGCGGGGGACGCGGCGGCGGCAGCCGGGGAAGCGGCAGCGGCGGTCGCGGGTGCGGACGTGGCGGTCGAGGGCGGCGCCGGGGCGGTAGCCGTCGGCCCGACCGGGCGGGCCGAGGCCACCGCCCTGGGCGATTGCGCGGCGCAGGGCGGGCAGGTCGGTGAGGGTGAGCAGCGCGCCGGTCAGGGCGTCGGTGAGCACCAGCCGCGGGCGGTCGGCGAGCCCGCCGCCGCCCGTTGCGGCCAGCAGGCCGGTGAGGGCCGCGCGGGCGTGGTCGGTGGCGGCGGCCAGGGCGGTGAGGGCGTCGGGTGCGGTGGTGACCCGCCCGGCGGGGCTGTTCGCCCAGGCGGCCTCGTCGGCGGCATCGGCCCGGGCGGCGGTGGCGACCAGCCGGCGGGCACGACCGAGTGCCTGCTGCGCGGCGAGGACCGCATCGCCGGCCGCGTCGACCGCGCGATCGGCGCGCGCCCACCACCGGTCGGACGCCCCGTCCGGCAGCGGCCCGTCCTGGGGCGGTGGACCGGTCTCGGGCGGTTCCTCGTCGACCGCCCAGCGGGCCTGCAGCTCGGCGGCATCGACCAGGGGCGGCTGCCCGCCGGCCAGTTCCTCGGTCAGCACGCGGTGCACGGTGTCGGTCCACCACCGCTCGAACTCCGGGTCCACCGGCACGGCCGGCCGGACCGGGACCTCGATCGGGCCGAGGTCATGGCTGCCGGCGGGCCGAGAATCGGCGGGTGCGGTGCCGGCCGGAGCGGTGTCGGCGGGTGCGGTGTCGGCGGGTGCGGTGTCGGCGGGTGCGGTGTCGGTGGGTGCGGTGCTGGTGGGTGCGGTGCTGGTGGGTGCGGTGCTGGTGGGTGCGGTGCTGGTGGGTGCGGTGCTGGTGGGTGCGGTGTCGGTGGGTGCGGTGTCGGCGGTTGCGGTGTCGGCCGGGGTGATGAGTGGGTGGCCGGTCAGCGCAGCCAGCAGCGCGCGGACCGTCTCCGCCGGCACCACCTGCCCGTCGATCTCGCACGGAGCGTCTCCGCCGAGCAACGCTCCCAGCGGCGCGACCACCGACAGGACCACCTGCACCGGCGGGAGGTCGGACTCACCGGGCCGCAGCACCAGGTCCAGCAGGCAGTCGGCCATCCTCTGCCCGCGGGTCCGGATGTCATCTGGATCGGCGGGCAGCGCGTCGGCGTAGGCACCCAGCGCCGCCACCAGCGCCGCCGCCTCCGGGGTGGTCAGCAGCGCCGAGACCACGCTCGTCCCCTCGACCCGGTCCGGCCGGGCGCTGACGCCCCGCTCGCGGACCGCCCGGGCCAGCCGGTCGGCCGCGGCGCGGGCGTCGTGCTTGAGCACCTCCCGGCGCGCCTTGTCTCCCAGCTGCGCCGGGGTGGTCACCCGCCCCGCCGCCCACACCAGCAGGTCGGCCTCCAGCCGGGCGCGCAGCGCGTCGTCGGCGATCGGGGCGACCCTGTCCAGCAGCGGCCACACGTGCCCGACGTGCAGCACCCCGGCCTCCAGCGCCTCCAGCGTGGCCGGCAGCCGGTGCACCAGCGTCAGCGACCGTTCCAGCAGCGCCTGCGCCGCCTCGGCCGACAGCGACAGCGCGACCGCCAGCTCCTGGGTGGCCCACTCGCTCACCGGCCGCAACACCGCAGACCGCCGAGCCCACCGCTCGGCCGACATCGCCCCGGGCTCACCCTGCGCCCGGTCGGCCGCAGCGGGCCGGGACGCGGCGAACGCCGCCACCGCTCGCGCCTGCACCGCCGTCTGCCGGGCGATCTCTCGCACGGCGGCCTGCACCTCACCCAGCGGCCCCGACGACATCCCGACCGGCGGCACCGGAGCCGGAGCGGTCAACACGTCGTCCACGTGGTCGATCATATGTTCGAACACACCATGGCACAAGCCGGTGACCAGCGGAGATGCCGGCTGTTTGCCGGTTCCCGTCGGGCCGACCACGCGGGGATCCGCCGGCGCGTCGGCCCTGGGGTCACGAGCCCGTCCACCTCGCGCCGTCACCCGGTGAGCCGGACGGCGGCCGCCGTGGTCGACGCGGTGTCCGCGCGACCGGCGTCCGGGTGCGGCCCCTGCCGGCGACCGGGACGAGTTCCTCCCCGGGCTCCCCCGGGTGTCCGGGACTACCGTTCCCCGGGTGCTACCTGCCAAGGACCTGCCGGACCTCGTCCGGCGCCGCCTGTGGGAGCTGGGGATGAGCGTGCAGGAGGCCTCGCGCCGCGCGCGGGGCACGATCGCGCCGGAGGTCCTCGAGCGGCTGGCCCGCTCCCGCGGCCGCGCCTTCATCAGCGCCCGGCTCGCCGGGCACCTGGCGCGCGCGCTCGACGTGCCGGAGAACCGCGTGCGCCGCGCCGCCGACCTGCCCGAGGTCCCCGACCCGCGCGCGGACGTCCCCACCGGTCCGCACCTGCGGCTCGTCGCCACCGAGCCCGCACCGGACCGGGCCGCCGGCGAGGCCTGAGTCCCGCCGGGACGCGACGGACCGGTCCCTCCACGGTGTGAGGACCGCCACGTCCCGCCGGGTCGCGCGGCGAAGCCGCAGGTCAGCGCGGTGTGCCGGACCGCGTATACGACGCCTCCCGTGAGGCGCGCGGGAGGTGGCCGGTTGGGCGTGTCCCCTCCGGCGCAGGCAGGATGGGCCCCGAGATGGCGAGTGCAGCACGGGCCGGGGCGGTCGCCCCGCAGACGACCAGCCGACCGCTCCGGGCATGGCAGCAGGCCGCCCTCGAGCGTTACGAGCAGTCCTCGCCGAAGGACTTCCTGGTCACCGCGACCCCCGGTGCCGGCAAGACGACCTTCGCCCTGACCCTCGCCGCGCGCCTGCTGCAGCGGCGCGAGGTGGCCCGCGTGATCGTCGTCTGCCCGACCGACCACCTGCGGCTGCAGTGGGCCGACGCCGCCGACCGGATGGGCATCGTGCTCGACCCCGGGCTCACCAACGCCGTCGGCCCCGTGCGCGCCGGCACGCAGGGCTACGTCACCACCTACGCGCAGGTCGCCGGCAAGCCGATGCTGCACGCCGCCCGCGCCACCGCCGTCAAGACGCTCGTGGTCCTCGACGAGGTCCACCACGCCGGTGACGGCCTGTCGTGGGGCGAGGCGATCGAGGAGGCCTACGGCTTCGCCGCCCGCCGGCTGTGCCTGACCGGGACGCCGTTCCGCACCAAGCCCGACGAGCGGATCCCCTTCGTGCGGTACGAGGAGGACGGCTTCGAGGGCGACTCCGGCGACGGCGCCGGGCTGGTCAGCCGCGCCGACTACACCTACGGCTACAAGGAGGCGCTGTCCGACAGCGTCGTCCGCCCGGTCGTCTTCGCCGCCTACACCGGCACCGCGCGCTGGCGGAACTCCGCCGGCGACGTGGTCGCGGCCTCCCTGTCCGAGGCCGGCACCCGGTCGGTCGAGATGGCCGCCTGGCGCACCGCGCTGGACCCCAAGGGCCAGTGGGTGCCGCACGTCATCGCCGCGATGGACGAGCGGATCACCCACCTGCGCGAGAACGGCATGCCCGACGCCGCGGGGCTGGTGCTGGCCAGCGACCAGGACAACGCCCGCGCCTACGCCCGCATCGTCAAGCGCATCACCGGCAAGGCGCCCGAGCTCATCCTGTCCGACGACCCCAAGGCGTCGAAGAAGATCGAGCGGTTCGCCGCCGGGTCGGCGCGGATCGCCGTCTGCGTCCGCATGATCTCCGAGGGCGTCGACGTCCCCCGCGCCGCCGTCCTCGCGTGGATGACCTCCTACCGGACGCCGCTGTTCTTCGCCCAGGCGGTCGGTCGCGTCGTCCGCTCGCGGGCGCCGCACGAGACGGCCACCGTGTTCCTCCCCGCCGTCCGGCCGCTGCTCGGCCTGGCCGCGTCGATGGAGAAGGAACGCAACCACGTCATGCCGCCGCCCAAGGCGCAGGACCCGGAGGCGCTCGACCTCGACCCGCTGCCGCCCAAGGAGCGCGAGGCGGTGGGCCTCAAGCAGTGGGAGGCGCTGGAGGCCGACGCCCGCTTCGCACACGTCCTGCACGGCGGGACGGCGCACACCGGGGACGGGTCCGGGCCGGTCGCGGCCGCGCCCCTCGGCGTCGAGGAGGAGGACTTCCTCGGCATCCCCGGCCTGCTCACCCCCGAGCAGACGGCGTCGCTGCTGGCCAAGCGGGACGACGAGCTGCGGCTGCGGATCGCCCAGCGGGTGCACGACGAGGACACCGGCGAGCTGCCCGTCGTCGAGGACCACCCGGAGGAGGACGAGGCCGGTCGCTCCTGGCGCGACGTCGCCGAGCTCCGCCGGGAGATCAACCGCCTGGTCAGCCGGGTGTCGGCGAAGACGTCGACGCCGCACGCCGTGGTGCACACCCAGCTGCGGCAGCACGTGCCCGGCCCGCCGTCGGCCTCGGCGTCGGTCGAGGTCCTGCGCGCCCGCCGCGAGCGCCTGCGCACGATGTTGTGACGGGGTCGTGCACTTCCGCGGAGGTGCACGACCCCGACCGTCCTCAGGCCGTCGGCAGCAGGCCCCTCGACGCGGCGAGGGCGACGGCCTCGGTTCGGGAGCCGGCACCGAGCTTGGCCAGGATGTTGCTCACGTGCACGCTGGCGGTCTTCTCGCTGATGTAGAGCTCGCTGCCGATCTGCCGGTTGGTGCGCCCGCGGGCGAGCAGGGCCAGCACCTCCGCCTCGCGCGGGGTGAACACCGCCGCGGTGTCCACCACCCGCCCGGCGCCGGGCAGCTCCAGCCGCGCCCGGCGGGCCAGCGCGGTGACCGCCGCAAACAGCGGGGCGGCCCCCAGCTCCCGCGCGGTCCCGGCCGCGGCGGCCAGCGGCGCGAGCGCGGCGTCCCGGTCGCCGGTGGCGACCAGCGCCTCGGCGAGCCGCCACCGGCTGCGCGCCTGCTCGTAGACGTGGCCGTAGCCGAAGGCCTCCGCGGCGGCCGTCCACAGCACCGGGTCCGCGCGCCCGGCCAGCCGGGCGGACTCCGCCTCCAGCCGCGCCAGCCAGGCGGTGGCCTCGACCCCGTGCCCGCCGAACACGCGCGTGTGGTCGGCGACCGCGTCCCGGGCCAGGCCGGCCACCGACTCCCCGGCCTCGGCCCACCGGCGCTCCGCATCGGCGTCCCCGGTCAGCCGTGCGGTAGCCGCCGCGTCGGCGACGGCGGCCAGCGCCATGGCCCCCAGCCGCAGGACGGCGAGCCGGCTGGCGCCCCACAACCGCTGCAGCGTCTCCGCGGCCTCCTGCGTCCGGGCGACCGCGGTGGCGGCGTCGCCGGCCCACGCGGCCAGGTCGACCTCCGCGCCCGCGGTGGCCAGCAGCAGGAGCACGTGCGCGTCGAGCCGGTCGACCAGCCCACGCGCCCAGGCGACCCGCCCGGCCGCCGACGGGTCGCCGCGGCCGACCTGCACCAGCAGCCCCGCCGCCCGCACGTGCGCGGCCATCTCCGGCACCCGGGCCAGCCGGTCGGCCAGCGCCAGGCTGCCGTCCCAGTCGCCGATCACGTACCGGGAGACGACGCCGAGGTGCCGCAGCTCCGCGGCGTAGAACGACCACTCGACGCCCAGGGCGCGGGCCCGCTCCAGGCCCACGTCGCTCCAGCGCAGCGTCTCGGCCGACTGCCCGGCCTCCCAGGCCACGGTCGCCAGGTTGAACAGCACCCGCATCTCGACGTCGGCGTCGCCGGAGCGGCGCGCACGGGCCAGCGCCTCCTCCAGGCGCGGGCGCGTCGCGGCCGGGTCCCCACCCTCGACGGCCTGGGACCGCACCAGTGTCACCGCGACGTCGGCCCAGGCGCTGTCCAGCCCCAGGGCATCGGCGGCGGCGAGGGCCTCCTCGGCGGCGGCGTCCCCCTCCTCCCGGAGCTCCGCGTCGTAGCAGGCGCGGGCGTGGGTGGCCGCCGTCCAGGTGCGCACCGGCGAGGGCGGCGTGGCCGGCACCAGCTCCATCGCCGCGGTGCTCTCCTGCAGGGCGGACGCCGCGTCCTCGATGCGGGCCAGCACCTGCGCCAGCGTGTAGTGGACCCGCGCGCGGAGCTCGCGGTCCCCCTCGGCGCCGAGCAGGTCCTGCGCCGAGCGCAGCAGCGCCACCGCGCGGTGCAGCTCCCCGCCGCGGCGCGCGGCGCCCGCGGTGTCCAGCAGCAGCTCGGCCTGCCCCCGCCCGGCGCGCTCGGCGGCGTCCGGCACCGCCGGCCACAGCGCGAGCACCGTCTCCAGGTGCTGCAGCCACTCCGCCGGGGCGCCGACGCACCGGGCGGCGTCGGCGGCCTCGAGGGAGGCCGACAGCGCGCCGGCGAGGTCGTGGCTCTCCCGCAGGTGGTGCGCCCGCTCGGCGGCGGTGCCGGCCGCGGGGTCGGCCGCCAGGTGTGCGGCGACGGCGGCGTGCAGCCGCACCCGCTCGCCGGGCAGCAGGTCGGCGAGGACGGCCTCGCGCACCAGCGCGTGCCGGAAGCGGTAGGCGCCGTCGGGGTCGACGACGAGCAGGTGGGAGTGCACGGCCTCGGCCAGCGCGGTGTCGAGGTCGCCGTCGACCGTCGGCCGGACCACCGCTGCCACGAGCTCGTGCCGCACCCGGCGACCGGCGACCGCGGCCACCCGCAGCACCTGCTGCGCGGCCGCGGTGAGCTGCTCGACCCGCGCCAGCAGCACGTCGGTGAGCCCGAGGGGCAGCGTCTCCCCGGCCAGCCCGGCGGCCAGCAGCTCCTCGGCGTAGAAGGCGTTGCCCTCGGCGCGCGCCACGACGTCGTCGACCGTGCGGTCGGCCACCCCCGCGGCCAGCCCGCGGACCAGCTGCTCCACCTCCGCGTCGGACAGCGGGGCGAGGTCGAGGCGCTCGACGCCGGGCAGCCGGACCAGCTCGGCCAGCAGCGGCCGCAGCGGATGGCGCCGGTGCAGGTCGTCGGAGCGGTAGGAGGCGACGACGGCCACCGGCTCGTCGCTCAGCCGGGCCAGCAGGTAGCGCAGCAGGTCGCGGCTGGACCGGTCGGCCCAGTGCAGGTCCTCGAGGACCACCAGCAGCGGCGTGTCGGCGGCGAGCTCGGCCAGCGCCGCGGCGACCGCCTCGAACAGCTGCAGCCGGCCGTCGTCGACCGGCGGGCGCAGCGCGCGGGCCGGGCCGCCGAGGTCGGCGGCGTCCGGCTCGCGCGCGGCGGCCGACCGGGCCGCGAACAGGCCGGCCGCCCCGTCGCCGAGGCCGGCGGCGACGGGGCGGAGCAGGTCGACGAAGGGCAGGTAGGGCAGGCCGACCTCGCCGAGGTCGACGCAGTGCCCGGCGAGCACCCGCAGGCCGCGGCCGGCCGCGCGGGCGGCGAGCTCGTCGAGCAGGCGGGACTTGCCCACGCCGGCGTCACCGGCGACCAGCACCGCCGAGCCGCGGCCGGCGGCGGCCCGGTCGACGGCGGCCAGGAGCGTGGCCAGCTCACCGGCCCGTCCCACCAGGGGTCGCCCGTCCCACCTCGGCACGGCGCCGATCGTGGCACGGGCCGCCGACGGTGCCGTCACCCGCGCGACCGGCGCGACCGCCACGGCCCCCGGCGGGTCCGGGTGCCGCGGCCGATCGCCTGCAGGACCTCGCGCCGGTAGGCGAGCTCCGCCTCGAGTCCGGGGTTGGGGTAGGGGTTCACGGTCGTCTCCTCGTGGTCGTGGTCGTCGTCCGGTGGGGACGTCGGCCACGGTCGTGCTGAGGCCGGGCCCCGGGCATCGGCCGTCCGCCCAGTCCCGGCCGCACCCCGGAACCTGAGGCCCCTCAGGGACACCTCACGCGCGCTGCGCGCTTGCCGATCACCGGGCCGGGGAAGGGGCCGGGGTATGGCCGACCTGCCCCCGACCGTCTTCGTCCTCTTCGGCGCCACCGGCGACCTCGCCGCGCGCATGGTCCTGCCAGCCTTCGACGTCCTGCACCGCCGTGGGCTGCTGCCCGACGAGTGGCGCCTGGTCGGCAGCGGGCGCGGCGACCGCTCCGACGACGACTTCCGCGACCTGGTCCGCGACGCCCTGGCCGAGCACGGCGACGGCGAGCCGGCCGACGGCCTGCCCGAGCGGCTGCGCTTCGCCGGCGGCGGGTTCGCCCCCGACGACCCCGGGCAGCTGGCCGACGCCGTGGCGGCCGCCCGCGAGGAGCTCGGGGAGGACGCCCAGCTCGTGCACTACCTCGCCGTCCCGCCGGGCGCCTTCGAGGGGATCACCCGGGCGCTGGACGCGCACGGCCTGGCCAAGGGCGCCCGCGTCGTCTTCGAGAAGCCCTACGGCACCTCCCCCGACGGCTTCCGCGAGCTCGACGAGCTGGTGCACTCGGTGCTCGACGAGGACCAGGTCTTCCGCATCGACCACTTCCTCGGCAAGGAGGGCACGCAGGACCTGCACGTGCTGCGGTTCGCCAACGGCCTGTTCGAGTCGGTGTGGAGCCGCGAGCACGTGGCGCAGGTGCAGGTCGACGTCCCCGAGACCCTCGACGTCGCCGACCGTGCCGAGTTCTACGACGCCACCGGGGCCACCCTCGACATGCTGGTCACCCACCTGTTCCAGGTGGCCGCCGAGGTCGCGATGGAGCCGCCGGTGTCCCTCACGCCCGGCGACCTGCAGGAGGCGCGCGAGGCGGTGCTCGCGGCGTTCCGGCCGCTGGCCCCCGAGGACGTCGTCCTCGGGCAGTTCACCGGCTACCGCGACCTCGACGACGTCGCCGACGACAGCACGACCGACACCTTCGTGGCCGCGCGGCTGTGGGTCGACACCGACCGGTGGCGCGGCGTGCCGTTCCTGCTGCGGACCGGCAAGCGGATGGCCGACAGCCAGCAGCGGGTCACGCTGGTGATGCGCCGTCCCGAGGGCCCGGTCGGCACGCTGCCAGGCGGGGGCAACACCGTCTCGCTGTCGCTGTCGGGTGCCGGCGCGCTCGACCTCGGGCTGGTGGCCAAGCGCCCGGGCCCGGGCCTGGAGCTCGCGGTCGCCGGGACCTCGCTGGACCTGGCCGCCGTCCCGGGCGGGGACCCGCTGCCGCCCTACGCCTCGCTGCTGCTCGACGTGCTGACCGGCGACCGGTCGCTGTTCACCACCAGCGCGGGTCTCGAGCACGCCTGGCGGGCCGTGCGGCCGGTGCTCGAGGACCGTCCGGAGGTGCGCCCCTACGAGCCCGGCTCGTGGGGCCCGGAGGAGGCGACGGCGCTGGCCGACCCGTGCGGCTGGGCCGTGGGGTCGGGCGGCTGAGAGGAGGGTCCGGACCGGGCGCTGGTCGCCTCGCGGCGAGAAGCACGACGCGGCTCCAGACCCCCGACCGAGGTCGGAGCGGTGTTCCGCGAAGGCGGTATCCAATTGGCACCCGGGGACACAGATCGCCCGGTCCGGACACCACCGACGGTACCCCGGTCCCGGCGCACACACACCGGGACACCGACTCCTATCCGAGGCCGCGCGCGTCCTGCTTGAGCGCCGTGTCGACGGTCAGCGCCGAGGCCAGCACCAGGCTCGCCAGCGGCTCGGGCAGCCGCGCGTGAACCCGGACGACGTAGCGGTCGGCCGTGGTGAACAGCGTCCGCGCCAGGCCCTCCCACGTCTTGGTGATCCGGGCGACCTCGGTGCCGAGGGAGTCGGTGACCGAGAAGTCCCAGGCCCGCCAGTTCTCCGCCTGGATCGCGCCGGCCGGCTGCCCGTCGACGACGAGGTCGAAGCGGATCCGGCCGAAGACGGTGGCCTGGACGATCTCCCCCACCGGCGCCCCCTCGGGCGTCTCGACGACGACCCGTGACCTGACCAGCTTGGCCGGGCGGGTGAGCACGAGGACCGGCCCGTAGGCGTCGCGCACCTCGAGGCGGTGGGTGAGGTACTGGTCGAGGCTGCTGACGAACCGGACGACCTTCTTGGCCGTCGACTGCCCCACCTCGACGACCGCGCCGACCTGCACCCCGTTCGCGTCGAGGACGGCGTACTCGTTGGTGAGCTCGACGAGCTTGGTCCTCTGGTCGACCAGCAGGACGGGCTGGTCGTGCAGGACCGAGCGCCGCGGGGTGGCGCCGTACCGCTGGGCGCCGTGCTGCTGCCGGCTCCCGTACTGCTGGTGGCTCCCGTGGTGCTGCTGGACCGGCCGGGCCTGCGCGGGGACGGGCTGCGGGGCGGGCGGCTGCCGCACGTGCTCGGTCCAGGTCCGGCCGTCCCACCAGCGCGAACCGCCGCCGCCGGCGGGGTCGGGGTACCAGCCGGGCGGCGGGGAGGGCTGCGTCACGGCGGCGACGGTAACCGCTGCCGCCGGGCGTGCCAGACTCCCGAGCCGTGCCCGACCCGACCTCCGCCGAGGCCGCCGTCCTCGACGCCGTGGACGAGGCCGCCGCGGTCGGCCTGCTGTGCCGGCTGGTCGCCGTCCCCTCCGTGGGCGGCACCGCGGCCGAGAGCGAGGTGCAGGCCCTGGTCGCCGGCGAGCTCGACGCGCTGGGCTGCGACGTCGACCGCTGGGCCATCGACCTCGAGGCCGCCGCCACGGCACCGGACGCGCCCGGTCAGGAGGTCGCGCGCGAGGAGGCGTGGGGCGTCGTCGGCACGCTGCCCGGCGCCGATGACGGCGACCCCGCGCTGGTGCTCTGCGGGCACACCGACGTCGTCCCTCCCGGCGACCGCGCCTCGTGGGCCGGCGACCCGTTCACCCCTCGGCTCGACGGCGGCGCCGTGCACGGCCGCGGCACCTGCGACATGAAGGGCGGGCTGGTCTCGGCGCTCGCCGCGCTGGCCGCCGTGCGCGCCGCGGGGGTGCGCCTGCGCCGGCCGGTGGCGCTGCACGCCGTCGTCGGTGAGGAGGACGGCGGGCTCGGCGCCTGGGCGACCCTGGCCCGCGGGCACCGCGGCGACGCCTGCGTCATCCCCGAGCCCACCGCCGGCGCCGTCGTCACCGCGGCCGCGGGCGCGCTCACCTTCCGGCTCGAGGTGACCGGCGCGGCCGCGCACGCCGCGATGCGCGACCGCGGGGTGAGCGCCGTCGAGCTGTTCGCCGACCTCCACGCGGACCTGCGCGCGTTCGAGGCCGAGCGGCAGCGCGACGCCGACCCCCGCTTCGCCGGCGAGCGGTACCCGTTCGGGCTGTCGATCGGCACGGTGCGCGCCGGCGACTGGGCGTCGACCGTGCCCGACCGGCTGGTGGCCGAGGGCCGCTACGGCGTGCGGCTGGGCGAGCCGGTCGAGGTGGCCCGCGCGGCGTTCGAGGCCCGGGTCGCCGCGTCCTGCGCCGCGCACCCGTGGCTGGCCGCGCACCCGGTGCGGGTCACCTGGACCGGCGGCGCCTTCGCCAGCGGCCAGCTGCCGCCGGCGCACGGGCTGCTCGGCCAGGTGCGCGACGCCGTCGTCGACGCGGGCGGGCCGCCCCCGCCGGAACGCGCCGTCCCCGCCGGCACCGACCTGCGCCTCTACGCCGCCGCCGGCATCCCGGCGCTGCACCTGGGCCCGGGCGACCTGCACCTGGCGCACGGCCCGGCCGAGCGGGTGCCGGTGGCCGAGGTGACCGCCGTGGCCCGCGCGCTGGCGCTGCTGGTCCTGCGCCGCTGCGGGGTCGCGTGACCGGCGTCGGCTTCGAGGCCTTCGCCGCGCTGACCGGCGACTCCCCCACCGCGCGCACCGAGTGGGCGGCCGTCGTCGCCGCGTGGAGCGAGCCGCACCGCCGCTACCACGACCTGCACCACCTGGCCGCCGTCCTCGGGCTGGTCGGCGAGCTCGGCGGGGCCGCCCCCGACCCGGACGCCGTCGCGCTGGCCGCCTGGTACCACGACGTCGTCTACGACCCGCGCCGCGGCGACAACGAGCAGGTCAGCGCCGAGCGGGCGCAGGCGGGGCTCACCGGCCTGGTGCCGCCCGCGCGGGTGGAGGAGGTGGCCCGGCTGGTGCTGCTGACCGCCGGGCACGACGCCGCCCCGGACGACGGGAACGGCGCCGTCCTCTGCGACGCCGACCTCGCGGTGCTGGCCGGGCCGCCGGAGGCCTACGCCGCCTACGCCTCCGCCGTCCGCGAGGAGTACCGGCACCTGTCCGACGAGGTGTTCACCGCGGGCCGGATCGCCGTCCTCGAGTCGCTGCTGGCGCTGCCCGCCCTCTACCGGCTGCCCGCGACGGCGGGCTGGGAGCCGCGGGCACGAGCCAACCTGGCCGCCGAGCTCACCCTGCTGCGCGGTCGCCCTTCCTGAGCCGCAGGCCCGCCGCCACCAGCCGGGCCAGCAGCTCCCGGGCCCCGACCGGCTGCGCGCCGGCGGCCACGGCGACGTCGTAGAGGTCCTCGGGGACGTCGTAGTGGTCGCCCTGGAACGCCCGGCGCGGGATGCCCAGCTCGGCGGCGACGAAGGCGTGCAGCTCCTCGTAGGAGACGTCGCTGACCAGGTGCGACCAGCGCCGCCCCCGCCACGGCCACACGGGACTGTCGATCAGGACGGCCACGGGCACCTCCTCGCTGCGCTCGTCGAGCCCGCGGCCGCGGCGCTCCGCCCCTGCGTGGCCCCGCGAGCTCGGCCACGGGGTGCAGTCTGCCCGGGACCACTAGCGTCGTCGCCGTGAGCAGGGAGATCCGCTGGGGCATCGTCGGGCCGGGCCGCATCGCGCAGAGCGTGATCGGCGACTTCGCGCACGTCGAGGGGGCCCGGCCGGTGGCGGTGGCGTCGCGCTCGGCCGACCGGGCCCGGGCCTTCGCCCAGCAGCACGGGCTCGAGCGGGCGTACGGCTCCTACGCGGAGGTCCTCGCCGATCCCGACGTCGACGTCCTCTACCTCGCGACGCCGCACCCCCAGCACCACGCGGTCGCGCTGGCCGCCATCGAGGCGGGCAAGGCGCTGCTGGTGGAGAAGGCGTTCACCGCGACGACGGCCGGGGCGCAGGAGGTGGTGACGGCGGCCCGCGAGGCCGGCGTCTTCGTCATGGAGGCGATGTGGACGCGCTTCCAGCCCGCCGTCGTCGCGCTGCGCGACCTCGTCGCCGACGGCGCGATCGGCGAGGTGCGGTCGGTGCAGGCCGACCTCGGCGTCGACCGCGTCTACGACCCCGACGACCGGCTGTTCGCCCTCGAGCTCGGCGGCGGCGCACTCCTCGACCTCGGCGTCTACGTCGTCTCCTTCGCCCAGATGCTGCTCGGCACGCCCGACACGGTGACCGCCGCCGGCTCGACCTACCCCACCGGCGCCGACGCCGAGGCGGCCGTGCTGCTCGGCTGGGAGGACGGCCGCTCGGCGACGCTGACGACGTCGCTGCGCTACCCGACGCCCGGCCAGGCGCGGGTGTTCGGCACGGGCGGGTGGATCGACGTCCTCCCCCGCTTCCACCACCCGGCCACCATCGTGCTGCACCGCAGCGGCGCCGAGCCCGAGGAGATCACCCGCCCGGCGGCCGGGGTGGGCTACTCGCACGAGCTCGCCGAGGTCACCCGCTGCCTGCAGGAGGGCCGCACGGAGAGCGCGGTCATGCCGCTGGCCGACACCCTCGCCGTCCAGGACGTCCTCGGGCAGGCGGCCGCGCAGCTCGGCGTGCACCACCGGGAGGACCCGCACGTCCTCGGCTGATCAGGCCGCCGCCCAGGCCGCACCGGTCGCCTCCTCCGGCGTGGGCACCCGGGTGGGCGTGCGGCCGGCCCGCCGCACCGCGCCGGCCAGGGCGACGGCGTCGACCACCGCCGCACCGCCGGGGTCGTTGTTGAGGTAGACGAACACGTCCTCGTCGTCGGCGTACGCGGCCGCCATCCGCTGCGCCCACTCCTCCAGCGCGGCCGGCGGGTAGCCCCAGCCCTCGGCGCCGGTGTGCAGCCGCAGGTAACCCCAGCCGGTGGTGCGCCACAGCGGCGTCACCGGCCGCTCGGCGCGGTCGGCCCAGCACAGCGCGGCGCCGTAGCGCTCGAGCAGCGCCCGCACCTCGTCGGTCTCCCAGGTCGCGTGCCGCGGCTCGACGGCCACCCGCAGGCCCGGCGGGAAGCAGGCGAGGCAGTCGCGCAGCAGCCCGGCGTCGGCCTTGAGCGTGGGCGGCAGCTGCAGCAGGACGACGTCGAGCCGGTCGCCGAGCCCCTCCGCGTGCTGCACCAGCCGGGCCACCGGCTCCTCGGGCTCGCGCAACCGCTTGACGTGGGTGAGGAACCGGCTGGCCTTGACCGCCCAGCGGTAGTCGGGCGGAGTCCGCTCCCGCCACGCGGCGAAGGTGTCCCGCTCGGGGAGCCGGTAGAAGGCGGCGTTGCTCTCGACGGTGGCGAAGTGCTGCGCGTGGTGCTCCAGCCACAGCCGCTGGGGCATGCGCTGGGGGTAGAAGCGGCCGCGCCAGTCGCGGTACTGCCACCCCGACGTCCCGATCACCACGGCCACGCCAGCGGCCTACCCTGCGCCGTCGGGGCCGACGCCCGCCGAGATCGGCGGTCTCGTACGCCTGCGGAGCCGTACGCGTACGAGACCGCCGATCTCGGCACGGACACCGCCCGCGAACGCCGACAGGGGCGGCCCCGCGGATGCGGGACCGCCCCTGCCGGGCAGTGCGTGGTGCTACGGGGTGGCGGGACTCAGAAGTCCATGCCGCCCATGCCGCCGTCGCCACCGGGCATGGCCGGGGCGGCCTTCTCCGGCTTGTCGGCGATGACGGCCTCGGTGGTGAGGAAGAGCGCCGCGATGGAGGCGGCGTTCTGCAGCGCCGAGCGGGTGACCTTGGCCGGGTCGATGATGCCGGCCGCGACCAGGTCCACGTACTCGCCGGAGGCGGCGTTGAGACCGAAGCCCACCTCGGAGTTGCGGACCTTCTCCGCCACGACGCCGCCCTCGAGGCCGGCGTTGACGGCGATCTGCTTCAGCGGCGCCTCGAGCGCGACGCGCACGATGTTGGCACCGGTCGCCTCGTCACCCTCGAGCTCGAGCTTGTCGAACGCGACGGCGGTGGCCTGCGCGAGGGCGACGCCACCACCGGCGACGATGCCCTCCTCGACGGCGGCCTTGGCGTTGCGCACCGCGTCCTCGATGCGGTGCTTGCGCTCCTTGAGCTCGACCTCGGTCGCGGCGCCGGCCTTGATGACGGCGACGCCACCGGCCAGCTTGGCCAGGCGCTCCTGCAGCTTCTCGCGGTCGTAGTCGGAGTCCGACTTCTCGATCTCGGCGCGGATCTGGTTCACCCGGCCGGAGATCTGGTCGCTGTCGCCGGCGCCCTCGACGATCGTCGTCTCGTCCTTGGTGACGACGACCTTGCGGGCGCGGCCCAGCAGGGAGACGTCGGCGGTGTCGAGCTTGAGGCCGACCTCCTCGCTGATGACCTGGCCACCGGTGAGGATGGCGATGTCGGTCAGCATGGCCTTGCGGCGGTCCCCGAAGCCGGGGGCCTTGACGGCCAGCGACTTGAAGGTGCCGCGGATCTTGTTCACGACCAGGGTCGCCAGGGCCTCGCCCTCGACGTCCTCGGCGATGATGGCCAGCGGCTTGCCCGACTGCATGACCTTCTCCAGCAGCGGGAGCAGGTCCTTGACCGAGCTGATCTTCGAGTTGACGACGAGCACGTACGGGTCGTCGAGGACGGCCTCCATGCGCTCGGCGTCGGTGACGAAGTAGGGCGAGATGTAGCCCTTGTCGAAGCGCATGCCCTCGGTGAGCTCGAGCTCGAGGCCGAAGGTGTTGCTCTCCTCGACGGTGATGACGCCTTCCTTGCCGACCTTGTCCATCGCCTCGGCGATGAGCTCGCCGATGGCCGGGTCGGCGGCGGAGATCGACGCGGTGGCGGCGATCTGCTCCTTGGTCTCGACGTCCTTGGCGGTCGAGAGGAGGTACTCGGTGACCGAGGCGACGGCCTTCTCGATGCCCTTCTTCAGGGCCATCGGGTTGGCGCCGGCGGCGACGTTGCGCAGGCCCTCGCGCACGAGCGCCTGGGCCAGCACGGTGGCGGTGGTGGTGCCGTCACCCGCGACGTCGTCGGTCTTCTTCGCGACCTCCTTGACCAGCTCGGCGCCGATCTTCTCCCAGGGGTCCTCGAGCTCGATCTCCTTGGCGATGCTCACACCGTCGTTGGTGATGGTGGGAGCGCCCCACTTCTTCTCGAGGACGACGTTGCGGCCCTTGGGGCCGAGCGTCACCTTGACGGCGTCGGCGAGGGTGTTCATGCCCCGCTCGAGGCCGCGGCGCGCCTCTTCCTCGAAGGCGATCATCTTGGCCATGTGGTGATGTCCTCCATGCATGGATCGCTGCACGGCCGGGACCGGCGCCCGCGACGGACGACACCGGCGCGGCGGGCTCCCTTGTGGCCCGCGCTCCAGTGCCTCACCGTTCCGACCTGGTTGGCACTCGGCACTGTCGAGTGCCAGTCCGAAGTCTGGCACTCGCCCCTGCCGAGTGCAAGAACGGGGGGTGGCGCGGGGGTGTTCCCCGCCCGGGGTCAGTCCGCCGGGCGGACCGGCTCCCAGCTGCCCGTCGCCGGGTCGAGGCGCTCGACGAGGAGCTGACCGCCCGGCCGCGAGAGCCAGAGCCGGGTGTGCCCGTCGTCGTACTTCAGGTCCCCGGCAGGCCCCCGAGCCAGCGTGGGTGCGTCCTCCAGGGGGGTGATGCTCCAGCGCGGCACCGGTGCTCCTCTCGTCACGGCCTGGCACGACCGAGGCCCGGCCCCGTCGGGGGACCGGGCCTCGGTGCGGAGGAACGGAGACTCGGGCGCTCGGCCCGATGCCCGCCTTCGCGAGCTCAGGCGACGCGGACGCCGTCGGCCTGCGGGCCCTTCTCGCCCTGGACGACCTCGAAGACGACCCGCTGGCCCTCGTCGAGGCTCTTGTAGCCGTCCATCTGGATGGCCGAGTAGTGGACGAAGACGTCCTGGCCGCCGTCGACGGCGATGAAGCCGAAGCCCTTCTCGGCGTTGAACCACTTCACGGTGCCCTGTGCCACGTGTGCTCCCACGGTGCGTGCGTGCGGACGGCCCCCGTGATCCGGGGACCGGGGTACAGCTCTTCCGCCCGTCGGACACGTGCGTGGAACTGACGACCGCGCGAGAACGTACAGCAGGGACGCCGCCGTGGGGAGATCCTCGCCACACGACTCGGGGACGACGGGCCGAGGATGTCACCCGCCGGATCGACGTCCCGACCCCACGCCCCCGCGCCGGGGTCTCAGCCGATGAGGCCGGCCTCCCGGACCGACCGCAGCGACGGCTCCACCCGGTGGGTCGGGCCGACGACCGGCTCGAGCGGGTCGAGGGTCTTGAGGCCCTCGCCGGTGTTGAGGACGACCGTCTCCTTCGTGGGGTCCAGCCGGCCGTCCTCGACGAGCTGCCGCAGCACGGCCACCGTCACCCCGCCGGCGGTCTCGGCGAAGACGCCGGTGGTGCGGGCGAGGTCGCGGATGCCCTGCACGATGGCCTCGTCGCCGACCCGGCCGACGGCGCCGCCGGTGCGGCGGATGGCGTCCAGCGCGTAGGGGCCGTCGGCGGGGTTGCCGATGTTGAGCGACTTGGCGATGCCGGTCGGCTTGACCGGCCTGACGACGTCCCAGCCGTTGTCGAAGGCGGTGGCGATGGGGTCGCAGCCGGCCGACTGGGCGCCGAACACCCGCCACTCCGTGTCCTCGACCATCCCGGCGGCGGCCAGCTCACGCCACGCCTTGTCCACCTTGGTGAGCAGCGAGCCCGACGCCATGGGGATGACCACCTGGGCCGGGATCCGCCAGCCGAGCTGCTCGGCGATCTCGTAGCCCATCGTCTTGGAGCCCTCGGCGTAGTAGGGCCGCACGTTCTGGTTGACGAAGGCGGTGTCCTCGAACTCGTCGGTCTCGGCGAGCTCGCTGGTCAGCCGGTTGACGTCGTCGTAGGAGCCGTCGACGGCGACCAGCGTCTGGCCGTAGACCGCCGACTGCACGACCTTGCCCGGCTCGAGGTCGGCCGGGATGAAGACGAAGGACGGGATGCCGACGCGAGCGGCGTGCGCGGCGACGGAGTTGGCCAGGTTGCCGGTGGAGGCCGCGGCGATCTTGCGGTAGCCCAGCCCCCTGGCCGCGGTGGCGGCGAGGCTGACCACGCGGTCCTTGAACGAGTGCGTGGGGTTGGCCGAGTCGTCCTTGACCCACAGGCCGCCGGTGATGCCGAGCTCGGCGGCCAGCCGGTCGGCGCGCACCAGCGGCGTCATGCCCGGGTCGAGGGAGACGCGGTCGGCGGGGTCCTGGCCCACCGGCAGCAGCGCGGCGTAGCGCCAGATGTTCTGCGGGCCTGCCTCGATCTGCTCGCGGGTGACCGCGCGCATGCGCTCGGGGTCGTAGTCGACCTCCAGCGGGCCGAAGCACTGCGCGCAGGCGTGCTCGGCGATCAGGCCGAAGGTGGCGCCGCAGTTGCGACAGACGAGGCCGCGGGCGGGGCTCGGCGGAACGGGGCCGCCGGCGGACGAGTCGGCCTGCAGAGAACCGGGAGCGGTCAGGGTCATGCGACGACTACCTCCTCATCTTCCCCGCGTCGGGCCGTCGAGCCGCGCGGGACGGAATTGGCACCTCTCGCCGCTCGCGCGAGCGCGGTTGCCGGGGCTTCACCGGGCCGTGTCCCTCTGCCCCTCTGGATGAGTGGAACGGGCCCGACTCTACCCGGCTGCCCGGGCCGCCCCGGGCTCCGGCCATGCTGGCGCCCGTGGCAGCGCGCATCGTCTACACCGACCTCGACGGCACGATGGTCGGCCCGCGGGGGTCGTTCTGGCACACCGCCGACGGCTCCCCCACCGCCGAGCCGGCCGCGGCCCTGCTCGAGCTGCACACCGCGGGCGTCGCCCTGGTGATCGTCAGCGGGCGCACGG
This sequence comes from Geodermatophilus normandii, assembly GCF_003182485.1. NCBI lineage: Bacteria > Bacillati > Actinomycetota > Actinomycetes > Geodermatophilales > Geodermatophilaceae > Geodermatophilus > Geodermatophilus normandii. Next base: position 647,816 of record NZ_QGTX01000001.1, read on the forward strand.
CCGACCAGGTCACCGAGGCGGGCCGGATCTTCGCCGCCGACGGCGCGATCGCCGAGCTCGGCTCGCTGGTGACGTGGAAGGGCGGCCGGGCGCGGCACGGGCTGACCGGCGAGCTGCCGGCCGAGTACACCGGGCGCACGCCGATGGACGTGATGGCCGAGCTGGGCGTCGTCGAGGCGCTGACCGCCGCCAACGCCGGCCGGCTGGAGTGGCACGCGCCGTGGCACACCACCCACTCCGGCGACGCGCTGCTGCGCGGCTTCGTCGACCCGCTCGCCGTCGACGCGTGGCTGGCGGAGCGCGGCCTGGGCTGGCTGACGCTCAAGGACAACGGCGCGATCCCCGCCTCGGCCCGGCTGGACCTGGCACCGGAGGGGCAGCTGGCGCGGGTCTACCACCTCATGCCGCGCGGCATCACCAAGGGCGCGGCGATCGCCTGGGACCTCGAGCGGCGCGGCCTCGACCCCGCCGACGCCGTCGCGATCGGCGACAGCGCCAGCGACCTGGAGATGGCACCCGCCGTCGGCCGGCTGTGGATCACCGCCAACGGCGCCGAGGTCGAGGGCATGGCCGGGCTGCTGGCCGCCGTCCCCAACGTGTCGGTGACCGACGAGCCGATGGGCGTCGGCTGGGCCCAGGCCGTGCGCGCGAGCCTCAGGACGTGACGTCGCGCCGGGCGAAGTGGCGGAAGCCCAGCGCGGTGAAGACCGCGGCGTAGACCAGCGACTGGACGACGCCGCGGAACAGGTCGGAGGAGTCGACCGGCGTCTGCAGCAGGTCGGTCCAGGCGAACTCCTCCGCGGTGGGGAACCAGTCGCGCAGGGACCCCAGCTGCTCGACCTGGTCCAGGATCGCGAAGACGACCATCGAGAAGACGGCGCCGCCCACGGCGGCCAGCGGCGCGTCGGTGACCGTGGACAGCCAGAACGCCAGCGTGCCGACGACGAGCAGGTGGACGGCGAGGTAGCCGAGCATCCCCGCGAGCCGCAGCAGCCCCTCGCCCTGCGAGAGCGTGACCCCGATCGGCGTCCGGATGTCGTCGAAGCCGAAGGCGATGCCGCCGGCCACCACCGCCACGACGGCGAGGGTGAGCAGCGCGCCGACCGACTGGACCAGCGCCGCGAGCCACTTCTGCCGCAGCAGCCGCATCCGGGGCACCGGCGTCGCCAGCGTGTAGCGCAGCGAGCCCCACGCCGCCTCGCTGGCCACGGTGTCGCCGAAGAACAGCGCGTAGACCACGACGAGGAAGAACGTCGTCGTCGCGAACAGGACGAACAGGGTGAAGTTCAGTCCGCTGGCGGTGGCGACGTCGACCAGGTTGATCCGGCTGTTGGTCTGTGCCTCCTCGCTCGCGCCCAGCTGCAGGGCGGCGATGAGGATCAGCGGCAGGGCGACCATCGCGGCGAAGACGCCGATCGTGCGGCGCCGTTTGAACTGCCGGCGCAGCTCGACCGACAGGCGCAGCGTGCGCTCGGGTCGGTACCCGGCGACGGCGCCGGTCGGCTGGACGTGTCCGGTAGCGGTCACGACTCCCCCACCAGGGCCAGGAACGCGTCCTCCAGGCGGCGGCGCGGTGTGAACTGGTCGACGGCGATCCCCGCGGCCACCAGCGCCTGCAGCGCCTCGGCGCGCGAGGTCCGCGCGCCGAGGTCGGCGACCAGCCCGTCGTCGGTGTGCTCGACGGTGACGCCGGGCAGCCCGGTCAGCACGGCCGCCGCGCGGTCGGTGTCGGCGGCGGTGGCTCCGGGGGCCAGGCCGACCAGCACCGCACCCCCGGCGCCCACGATCTCGTCGACCGTCCCCTGCGCGATCTTCTGCCCCCGGGCCATGACGACGACGTGGCTGCAGGTCTGCTCGATCTCGCTGAGCAGGTGGCTGGAGACGATGACCGTGCGGCCGGTGGCGGCGTAGGACCGCAGCACCTCGCGCATGGCGTGGATCTGCGGCGGGTCGAGCCCGTTGGTCGGCTCGTCGAGGACCAGCAGGTCGGGCAGGCCGAGCATGGCCTGGGCGATCGCCACCCGCTGGCGCATGCCCTGGCTGTAGCGGCGCACCGGGCGGTCGAGGGCGGCACCGAGGCCGGCGACCTCGATCGCCTCCTCCATGTGCGCGTCCTCGGCCGGGCGGCCGGTCGCGGCCCAGTACAGGCGCAGGTTGTCGCGGCCGGACAGGTGCGGCTGCAGGCCCGTGCCCTCGACGAACGAGCCCAGCCGGGAGAGCACCGGTGCGCCGGGCCGGACCTCGTGGCCGAACACGGTGATCCGCCCGGAGTTCGGCTCGATGAGGCCCATGAGCATCCGCAGGGAGGTCGTCTTGCCCGCCCCGTTGGGGCCGAGCAGGCCGAGCACCTGGCCGCGGCGGACCTCGAAGGACAGGTCGCGGACGGCGACGAAGCCGTCCTTGTAGGCCTTGGTGATGCCCTCGAAGCGCAGCGGCACGTCCTCGCCGTCGGGCTCGACGGCCGAGGTGACGCGGCGCCGGCGGCGGCCCCACAGCACCGCCGCGAGCCAGCCGAGCAGGCCGAGGACGACGACGGCGCCGAGCAGCCACCACCAGCGGGACGTGCCGCCGGTGGCCTGGGTCTGCCCCTCGACGGTGGGCACCGCCAGCGCGGTGCCCCCGTCGCCGGACCCGGCCAGGGCCACGGAGTAGACGGTCGCCTCCGCGGGCAGCGCGAAGGACTGGTCGGTCGAGGAGACGACGACGCGCATCGTGTGGCCGGCCTCGAAGCGGTGCACGATCGCCGGCAGCGTGACCGCGACCTCGGTGGGCGCGGCCGGGTCCGCCGACAAGCCGGTCAGCGACAGCGGGGCGACCAGGCCGCCGGGCAGCGTCCGCGCGCCGTCGGGGCCGACGTCGTAGAGCTTGGCGAACAGCGTGGCGCTGCCCGAGGGCGAGGCGACGGCGAGCGGGACGGTGGGGCCCCGACCACCTCGACGGCGGCGTCGAGCGGCTCGCTGGAGAAGGCGGCGAACTGGCCGGGGATCTCCACGGTGCTGCCACCGAGCGCCGAGGCCAGCGCGCCGAGGCCCGGGACGGTGGTGATCGCGGCCGGGGTGCCGCCGGCGGGGGTGACCACCGGCTGGACCCGGCCGGCCAGTGCCACGCTCTCCCGCTGCACCGGCCGGTCGCCGTCGAGGCCGGGGTAGGCGTCGGCGAGCACGCTCTGGGTGCCGCCCTGCACGCTGCCCAGCCCGCTGCCCAGACCCGTGGGCGCGGGGTACTCGAAGCCGGTGCCGGGGTCCTCGCCGCGGGCGGCGTCGTCCTCGTCGCGCAGGTGCCAGTCGAACCAGCCGGCGACCAGGTCGCGCAGCTCGGCGGTCTCCCGCTCGGAGGCCTGCGAGTCGTGGCCCCCGGCGTACCAGACGACCTTGACGTCGGTGCCGTTCGCGGCGATGCCGCGGGCGTTGGCGTCGGCCTGGCCGAGGCCGAACAGCGAGTCCTCGGTGCCCTGGACGAGCAGGGTGGGGGCGGTGATCCGGTCGAGCACCGCCGCCGGGCTGCTGCGGTCGAGCACCGCGGCCACCTCGGGCGTGAGCGTGCCGGAGGCCGCGGCGGACTGGTAGGCGGCGCAGATGTCGGCGCGGAACCGGCCGCAGGTCAGGGCCTGCTCGACCGTGGCCGGGTCCACCGACGCGGGGTCGACGGGCAGGGCGGGCGCGGCGTTCCCGGACGCGGGGGCCGCCCCGCCGGAGCCGCTGGCGGAACCGCTGCCGGGACCGCTGCCGGGATCGTCGCCGTCCTCGCCGTCCTCGGCCTCCGCCGCTCCCCCGCCGCCGCCGAGCGCGTCGAGCAGGCCGCCGGTCGGCACGGAGCCGACGCCGAAGAACAGCCCCGCCCACAGCCGCTTGTAGACGCCGCTGTCGGCGTCCTGCGGCGTCGCGGCGGGCGTGGCGTCGTCGGCGGTGCCGGTCTGGGAGGGGAAGAGCGCGGCGGTCAGCGAGTTCCAGGTGATCTGCGGCGCGATCGCGTCGACCCGGTCGTCGTAGGCGGCGGCCAGCAGCGACAGCGCCCCGCCGTAGGAGGCGCCGGCCACGCCCACGCGCGGGTCGCCGTCGTCGTCGAGGAGGACGTCGTCGCGCTCGGCCAGCACGTCGAGCAGCGTGGAGAGGTCGGCGACCTCGTACCGCGGGTCGTCCAGGCCGATCTGGCCGGTGCTCGACCCGAAGCCGCGCGCGGAGTACGTGAGGACGACGAAGCCGCGGCCGGCCAGGTCCCGCGCGTCGTCGGCGACCGACTGCTTGCTGCCGCCGAAGCCGTGCGCCAGCACCACCGCCGGCGCGGGGTCGTCGGCCGTGGCCGAGGCGGGGAGGTAGAGCGTGGTGTCGAGCTCGACGGCGTCGGCACCGGAGCCGGAGGGGACCCGTGCCTCCTCGGTGCCCACGTCCTCGGCCGCGCCGGCCGTCGCCGGGACGGCACCGACGAGGGTGCCGGTGAACAGGAGGGCGAGCAGGGCGCCGAGCGCCGCGCGGGCGCCGGAGCGCGGGCGAGGTGTCACGGGCCCGCGGACGGGACGCACGCTGCGGCCAACGGACGGTGTCGCGCCGGTGTTCCGGGACCGTCCCGTCGGCGCGTCGCCGGCAGCGGTCAGGGCTGCAGCTCGCCGGTGACGACGACGACCAGGCCGGGGTCGGGCACGCCCGGCACGTCGAAGAAGCGCGCCGCCGGCCCGGTGGTGATGCCCGGGAAGGCGTCCATGAGCTGCAGGGCCGAGAGGCGCTGCTCCTCGTTCCCCGCGTCGAAGTAGACGGTCGTCGAGGCGACGTCGCCGCCCTCGTAGGCGCCGACACCCGCCGAGCTCCAGCCCTGGGCGTCGAAGGCGGCGGCCACCTCGGCGGCGAGCCCGCTGGTGGGCGTGGCGTTGAGCACGGTCACCGGCACGCGGACGGGGGTGCCGGGCGCCTCCTCGACCGGGGGCAGCGGCTCGGCCGACAGCGGGGGCAGCGGCGCGGTCGAGGGAGCGACCGACGCCGGCGCCGACGTCTGCGTCCCCGGGGCCGTCGAGCCGGTCTCCCGCGCCGCCGGTGAGGCGAAGCTGTAGACGCCGAGCACGACCAGGGCGACCACGACGACGGCGAGCAGCGCCAGGCCCCGGCGGCGGCGCGGCGGCGCGTCCTCCCCGTCGGCGGCCCGCAGCGCGGCGCGGGAGACCCCGGCCCGGCGCGCGGCCTTGCGGCGCTCGACCTCCATCGCCTGGCGCTCGGCCTCGCGTGCGGCGCGCTCGGCGCGCATCGCGGCCCGGTTGCCCACGACGCCGGTGGCGCCGGTGTCGACGTCGGGCCCGGCCTCGCGGTCGTCGCGGTCGTCCTGCGTCCGGCTCCGCGACGACAGCGCGCGGTCGGGGATCGCCTCGGTCAGCGGCGCGGCGACCACCCCGCGGACCGGCTCCCGGTCGGGGATGGCCTCGGTGGGCGGGGCGGCCGGAGCGCGGGAGGCCCCGCGGTCACGGACCACCTCGCGGTCGGGGATGGCCTCGGTGGGCGGGGCGGCCGGCGGCGCGGGAGCGGCCTCCGGCGTCCTCGCCCGGTTCCGGGCCGGCGGGCGGGCCGGCTGGTCCCACGGGTCCAGCGGCGGGGCGGCCGGCTCGGCGCTGTCGGCCTGCGGCGTGGGGACCGCCTGGAACGGGGCGACCGTCGTCGCGGGGGCGGCCGGCCGGGCCGGCGGCTGCGGAGCCGGTGGCTGGGGCGCGGGCCGCGCGACGACCGGCGAGTGCGCGGTCGGCGGCTCCGCGGGAGCGGGACGCCGGACGGAGAACCGGCCCGCGGGAGCCCGGACGGTCGCGGGCTTCACGACCGGCGGCGGGGCGACGGGCGGCGCGGCGGGTGCCGGGGCGGCGGGCGTCCGGGGCGCGCGGCGCGGCGGGGCGGGGCCTGCCGCGTGGCGCCGCCGGCAGCCACCGCCGAGGGGACGCGCGGGCGGAGCGGCGCCGCGGGCTCCGCGGACCGCGACGGGACGGCCGGGGCCTCGGGCAGCGGGGCGCGCGACCGGGCCGGCGGGCGCTCGGGCTCGGCCGGGCGGGCGGGCGCCGCCGGGCGGCCCGTGAGCCGGCGGCGTCCCGTGTCGTCACCGAGCAGCGCGTCGCGGCGGCGGTCGGCGCGGCTGCGGCCGGGACCGGGCGTGGTCGGGTGGTCGCTCAGCCCGGGTACGGGACCCGCGGCAGCGCGACCGGCGTTGGGGTGGGGCGCCGTCGGGAGGTCGGGCGCGGCAGCGGCGGGCGGCTGGTCGGTCCGGCGGCGACCGCCGGCCACCGGGGCTGACGGCCGGTCCGGTTGGTCACCACCTGGCGCCGCATGCCTGCCCACGGTGACCAAATCTAGAGGGCGGAGGAGTCCTTGCCCAGCAGGTGAGGCGAACGCCGCTGGCGTCGGGCGCTGCGCAGGCGGCGCAGACGGCGCACCAGGAGGGGGTCGGCCGCGAGGGCCGCCGGGCGGTCCACCAGCGCGTTCAGCACCTGGTAGTAGCGGGTCGGCGGCACGCCGAACTGCTCGCGGATGGCCGTCTCCTTGGCGCCGGCGTGGCGCCACCACTGCCGCTCGAAGGCCAGCATCTCGTGCTCGCGCCGGGTCAGGCCCGCGGGCTGCGCGGGACCCTCACCGGACGCCGTGCCCCCGGGCGGGGAGACCGCGGGAGCAGGGTCGGGGGTCATGGTCGTGTCCGTTCGATCGGGGGGAAGCCGTCACCCGGAACGGTAGGCCCCGGGGGTGACAGTCACAGCCCGAACGCGCGCGCGGACCCGGATCAGGCGGACCCGGATCAGACCGTGGCCGGCACCTGCTCGGCCGCCGTCCGCCGGTGCGCGGCGCGCGCCGCCCGCAGGCTGTCCACGGTGAACACCGCCAGCGCCGCCCAGACGATCGCGAACCCGATCAGCCGTGCCAGGGGCATGGGCTCGTGGAACACGAAGACGCCCAGCGCCAGCTGCATGAGCGGCGTGACGTACTGCAGCAGGCCGATCGTCGACAACGGGATCCGCCGGGCGGCCGCGGCGAACAGCAGCAGCGGCACCGCGGTGGCGATGCCGGAGGCCACCAGCAGCAGGAGGTGCCCGGTGCCGGCCGAGCCCGCCGTCCCCCGCCCGGTGGCCTGCAGCACGCCGAGGAACACCAGTGCGGGCAGGAACGCCACCGCCGTCTCGACGAACAGCCCCGGCGCCGCCTCCACCCGCACCAGCTTCTTGAGCAGGCCGTAGCTGCCGAAGGTGGCGGCCAGGGCGAGGGCGATCCACGGCGGCCGGCCGTGGTCGACGGTCAGGACGACGACCGCCACCGCCGCCAGCCCGACGGCCGCCCACTGCAGCGGACGCAGCCGCTCGGAGAAGACGACGACGCCGAGCAGCACGCTGACCAGCGGGTTGATGAAGTAGCCGAGCGAGGTCTCCACGACGTGCCCGGAGTTGACCCCGTAGACGAAGACCAGCCAGTTGCCGGCGATGAGCACCGAGGCACCGGCGAGGACGAGCATCGTGCGCCGATCGGTGACCGCCGCGCGCACGAGCGGCCACCTCCGCAACGCGGTCAGCAGCAGCGCGACGAACAGCAGCGACCACACGATGCGGTGGGCGACGATCTCCACCCCGCCGGCCGGCTCGAGCAGCGGGAAGTACAGCGGGAACACGCCCCACAGGCCGTACGCGGACAGGCCCGCCGCCGTCCCCAGCCGCCGCTCGTCCACGGCGGGCACCGTACGCCGGGTGCTCAGGCCTGGATGTAGTCCACCAGGTGCGCGCGCTCCTGCTCGAGCTCGTCGAGGCGGGCCTTGACGACGTCGCCGATGGAGACGATCCCGAGCAGCCGGCCGTCCTCGACGACGGGCACGTGCCGCACGCGGTGGTCGGTCATCGTGCGCGCGAGGTCGTGCACAGAGGCGCCGGGCGGGCAGGTGTGCACGTCAACGGTCATCAGCGCCGACACCGGCCCGTCGAGGACGCCCGGACCCGAGGCGTGCAGGGCGCGGACGACGTCCCGCTCGGAGACGATGCCGTCGACGGCGTCGCCGCCGGTGGAGACGACGAGCGCGCCGATGCCGTGCTCGGCGAGCAGGGCGAGGGCCTCGCGGACGGACCGGTCGGGCGCGACGGTGGCCACGTGTGGGCCCTTGCGGCGGAGCAGCTGGGCGATCTGCACGGACGCCCTCCCTCCCTCGGCGGCAGGAGTGTCCACCCGCGCGCACCCCCCGGACAACGGGCCCGGCCCCGTCTCGTCGCGACCGGCTCCGGACTGGACACGGGGGCCTACCGTCGAGGTGTGCGCACCCAGCACGCCGCACCCGCGACGCCCCGCCCCACACCCCTGCAGTGGCTCCGCTACGCCTTCGGCGGCGGACTCCCCCGGTCCCTCGCGCCGTGGGTGCTGTCGGACACGACGCGGCCCGGCTGGGTGCGCCGGCACGTCACGCGGTCACTGGTGCAGCTGTCCCCGCTGGTCGTGATCTGCCTGGTCGCCGTCCCGGTGGGGATGGGCTACCGGCTGACCGCGGCGTTCGGCGGCCTGATGGTGGGGCTCATGTACTCGCTGGCGTTCATGGTGGAGACCACCGAGCACCGGGTCGCCAAGGCCGGCTACCCCGCCGGCACCGCGGCGCGGCTGCGCGAGGAGCGCACCGAGCAGGCGCGGGCCGCCCGCGCCGAGCAGCGCCACGCCTACCGCGTGGGCGGCGCCGGCAGCTTCGACTGACCCCGGTCAGCCCACCGCCGAGCAGGCGGCGGACGCCAGAGCCGACGGGGGGACTCGAACCCCCAACCGCCCGATTACAAGTCGGGTGCGCTACCAGTTGCGCCACGCCGGCGGGACATGGGAACAGGTCCCGGCACAAGGATAGGGACAGTGCAGGGGACGACTCCGCGGCCTCGTCCGGGCGGCGAGGCCGGCGTCAGGATCTGGGCCGACCGGCCGATGCTCTGGACACCGCCACGTCCGACCACCCGCGATCCACGCCGGCCGGGCGCGACCCACGTCCTCGGGTCCCCAGTCGTCGAGCCTCGACGCTCTCGCAGCAGGAGCAGATCACCTACTGCGGCTCGGCCACGAAGTAGGGGTCCTGGCCGGAGGCGGACACGCAGGTAGGCCACCCGGTTCAGCTGGGTGGTCCACCTGACGCGCACACGACCGGTCAGGAGTGCGCACTCGGCCGCCGCCCTGCCCTGTACGAGCTCCCTGGGGACGGGACGACGCGGGCCCCGGACGTCACACCACGACCGAAGCGGATCCGAGCTGCCGGTTCCCGCTCACGGACGGTGAGTGACTCGCGTAGGAGAGCGCTGCAGCCGGCCCGAGCGGCAGCGGCCCAGCCCTTCCCCCTTCCGACCCGCGGCTAGCGTCCGGGCGTCGCTGCGGCAGTGAAGCCGTGGTCTCCCGCTGCGGCCGGAGCGGAGGGGCGTCCGGGCGAGCGGATGTTCGAGGGGGATCCATGCGCCGATCGCTCATCCCAGTGCTTGCCGGAGCCGGCCTGCTGGTCTCGTCCGTGACACCGGCGGCGGCCGTGGTCGGAGGTCAACCTGACGGCTCCGCTCATCCCTACGGTGCGCTCCTGCTTATAGAGGGAGAGGGCTTCTGCTCCGGCACCCTCATCGACGAGGACGTCGTGCTGACGGCCGGCCACTGCACCGACTTCTTCACCGCGGACGACGTCGGCACCGTGTCGGTCACCTTCGACCCGGTGGCTTCGGTCGACCTGGACACCTGGGAGATCACCGGCGGAACCTGGTACACCGCGACCAGCTGGGTCACGCATCCCCAGTACGTGGCCGAGGACTGGCCCTTCACCCACGACTACGGCCTCGTCTTCCTGGACGAGCCGGTCACAGGCATCACACCGGCCGACCTGCCGGAGCCCGACCTGCTCGACCAGCTGATCCCTGCCACAGGGCAGACGGCGACGCGGTTCAACGACGTCGGGTACGGCGTCAACGGCAAGGAGCACCTCGGTCGCGGGTTCGACCCCACCGTCGACTTCGTCCGGATGGTGTCGACCCAGCGCTACAACCCCAGCAACGGGGCGGTCGGCACCCTCGACCCGCTGTGGTTGATCCTCGGCCAGGCGCCCTCGCCCACCCACGGCAGTGGGTGCCCCGGTGACTCCGGATCCGGCATCTTCATCGCGGGAACCGACACTGTCGTGGCGGTCCACACCGGCGGCTACGGGCTGGGGTACCAGGGCAACCTCTGCGGCCGGATCACGTCGCTGAACCACCGGATCGACGTCCCGGAGGTCCTCGACTGGATCACGTCGTACCTCGACTGATCGCAGCTGACGGGGCGGCGTCGACGGGCCGGTTGCTGACCGACCCGTCGGCGCCCGCTTCCCCCGTGCTCTGCGTCCCACGAGAGCCCAGCACCTCGAGGAGCGGTCATCGCCCCACGCCGGCGGGACGGCACCACGACAGGGGGCGACCCCGGCTGGACGCCCTGCCGACCCACCGCGTCGCCGACGCGTGGGCCGGCGGGCACGGCATCGTCCTCGACCGCCTGCACGAGGGCCTCGAGGAGTCCGGCGGTTCCTGCGACTGCGAGGTCGTGGTGAACGTCGACCCGGTCGTGGTCCTCGAGGACGCTCAGGCGGCGCCGGGCCCCGCGGTCGCCGGCCCCTCGGTCAGGTAGTCGGCCGGGTCGCTGTCCGGCTGCGGCCCCTCGGCGAGCCAGCGGGCGAAGCCGGCCGGGTCGCGGCGCTCGAGCTCGTCCAGGACGTCCTGGCGGCGCCGGACGATCGACTGCCGCGCCACCGGGTCGAGCCGGCCGGCCAGGGCCTCCGTCGTGCCCAGCCACTCGCGGCCCAGCGCCGCGGTGGTCAGGGTCGCCACCGGCGGCAGGAACGTCACCGTCCCGCCGGCCTCGCCGGGGCGGACGCCGCCTGCCGGCCGCTGCGGCGCGGGGGCGGGGAGCCGGCCGCCAGCCGGCAGGTCGTCGGGCGCCACCGGACGGACCGGGGTGCCGGCGTGCAGCAGCCACAGCCCCAGCGCGCCGACGGCGAGGACGGCGCCGGCCAGCGCGGTCAGCGCCGCGCCGCCCAGCACCGCGGTGCCCGACAGGAACAGCAGCACGCCGATGGTGACCGCGCCGGTGCGCCAGGCCGCCTCCAGCGGCGTCCGACGCGGCTGCCCGCCGGACTCGGCCAGCGACTCGCGGGCCACCCCGCCGGCCAGGCAGGCGGTGACCACCGCGGCCAGGCCCACGGCGAGCAGCCCGGGGGGTCGCAGGGCCAGGCCACCGATCCCGGCCACCGCGAGCGCGGTCAGGCCGGCGAGGCCCACGAGCAGGCGGGCGGGCAGACCGCGGGTGGGCACGAGCAGCCTCCGAGGGGAGCAGGCCGGGCGGGAGGGCCCGTCCGCTCCGGAGGGAGCGAGCGGGCTCCCCCTCTACCCCGCGACCGTCCCATCGCACACGGTGGTCGGCGTGTCGCCGGCGGGCGGCTGTCCGGCCTCCCCCGTTGCGTGCCCCAGACACCTCACAGGCGCTCCCCAGGGCTCCGTCAGACGCCGGGCCGATGGTGGTCCCCGGAGCGGCGGACGGCCGCCCAGGAGGAGGACCAGGACAGTGAACGGACACCCGTACCCCCACCCGGCGCAGCAGCCGACCGGTGCGACCCCGGGGTGGACCCCGCCGCCGTCCGGCGACTCCTGGTACCCGCCGGCCGGCACCGCGACGGCGACCCTCCCGCCGCTGGCACCTCCCCCGCCGCCGGCTCCGGCGAAGCGGGGCAGCGGGCGGCTGCGGATCGGCGTCGCCGCCCTGCTCGCCGGTGCCCTCATCGGCGGCGGGACCGGGGCCGGCGTCGTCGCCCTCACCGGGGGCGGCGGCAGCGCCGGCACGCCCGCCTCGGCGCAGTCGGTGGTCATCACCGACCCCGAGAACGCGACCGCCGTGACCGCCGCCGCCGCGAAGGCCTCGCCCAGCGTCGTCACCGTGTACGTCACCAGCGGCTCCGGCTCGGGCAGCGGCTCGGGCGTGGTGCTCTCCGCCGACGGCTACGTGCTCACCAACAACCACGTCGTCACGCTGGACGGCAGCACCGACGGCGCGACGGTCCAGGTGCGCACCTCCGACGGCACCCTCTACGACGCCACCGTCGTCGGCACCGACCCGACGTCGGACCTCGCCGTCATCCGGCTGCAGGGCGCCGACGGGCTGACCCCGGCCACCTTCGCCGACTCCGACGACGTGCAGGTCGGCGACCTCGCCGTCGCGATCGGCGCGCCGCTGGGCCTGTCCGACACCGTCACCGACGGGATCATCAGCGCCACCGACCGCGCGGTGGCCACCGGCTCCACCCAGGACGACGCCACGGTCATCGACGCCCTGCAGACCGACGCCGCCATCAACCCCGGCAACTCCGGCGGCGCGCTGGTGAACGCGGCCGGTGAGGTCGTGGGCATCAACACCGCGATCGCCTCGGTGGCCTCGGGCGCTCCGGGCGCGTCGTCGCAGAGCGGCAACATCGGCGTCGGGTTCGCGATCCCGAGCAACACGGCGAAGCGGATCGCCGAGGAGATCGTGCGGACCGGCACGGCCACCCACGCCGTCCTCGGGGTCAACGCCCAGACCGCCGGCGGCAGCGCCTCCAGCGAGGTCGGCACCGGCGCGCAGGTCCTGCAGGTCCAGCCGGGCGGCGCGGCCGAGCAGGCCGGGCTGCAGGCCGGCGACGTGGTGACGGCGGTCGGTGACCGCGCGGTCACCAGCTCCACCGAGCTCACCGCCGCCATCCGCAGCTCCGCCCCCGGCGACACGGTGCAGCTGACCGTGGAGCGCGGCGGGCAGACGACCACGGTCGAGGTCACCCTCGGCAGCAGTGCGAGCTGATCCCCCTCCGGCCACGGCCCCCTGTCCCCCCACCGCGAGCCGCTCGCTGTGGGGGGCAGGGGGTCGGCTCTCTAGGCTGGGGAGGGTGTCGTCGTCCCTGAGCGCCCCGCTGGCCTCCTCGCTCGACGACCCGGAGCGCGCCGCCGGCCTGCGGCGGATGAAGCGACTGGCCACCAGCCTGTTCCTGGTCGCCGCGGCGGTGTTCCTGGCCTGCGTGCTGCTCGGCGACGAGGCCGGCCCCTGGGTCGGCTACGTGCGGGCCACCGCCGAGGCGTCGATGGTCGGCGCGCTGGCCGACTGGTTCGCCGTCACCGCGCTGTTCCGGCACCCGCTGCGGATCCCGATCCCGCACACGGCGATCATCCCGCGCAAGAAGGACCAGATCGGCGCGAGCCTCGGCGCGTTCGTCGAGGAGAACTTCCTGACCCGCGCCGTCGTCGAGGACAGGCTCGCCACCGTCGACGTGCCCGGCCGGATCGGCGACTTCCTCGCCGCGCCCGGCCGCGCCGAGCGGCTGGCCGGTGACGCCGCCGCTGCGCTGGCCGGCCTCACCGACCTGCTGCGCGACGACGACGTCCAGGAGGCGGTGTCGGGTCTGGTCGACCGCAAGCTGCACGAGACGCCGGCCGCGCCGGTGCTCGCCCGGGTGCTCGAGCTGGTGGTCGACGGCGACCGGCACCAGGAGGTGCTCTCGGCGGCGCTGCGCTACCTCGCCCGCTTCCTGGAGGAGAACCGGATCGTCTTCCGCGCCCAGCTCGGGGACGCCTCGCCGTCCTGGGTGCCCGACTGGGTCGACGACCGCGTGTTCGACCGGATCTTCGCCGCGCTGCAGGGGTTCCTGCAGGAGGTCGGCGCCGAGCGCGACCACGAGCTGCGGCGGGTCTACGACGCCCGGCTGCGCGCCTACGTGCACCAGCTGCGCACCGACCCCGACACCGCAGCGCGGGTCGAGGCGTTCAAGAAGGAGCTGCTCGAGCACCCGGCGGTGCGCACCTGGTCCTCGTCGCTGTGGACCAACGCCAAGACGGCGTTCCTCGCCTCGGCAGCCGATCCCGACTCCCAGCTCCGGGCGCGGTTGGCCGGTCTCATCCGCGACGGCGCGCGGCTGCTGCGCACCGACCCGCGGGTGCGCGAGCGGGTGCAGCGGCAGTCGGTGCGCGTCGCCGGCTACCTGGTCGAGCGCTTCGCCGGTGACGTCGCCGACGTCGTCGGCACCACGGTGGCGCGCTGGGACACCGAGGAGACCAGCCGGCGCATCGAGCTGCAGGTCGGCCGCGACCTGCAGTTCATCCGCATCAACGGCACCGTCGTCGGCGGCCTGGCCGGGCTGGTCATCTACTCCGTCGCCCAACTGCTGGGCTGAGCTCAGGCGAGGCGGAACCCGCTCCACTCGAAGCCCGGCGAGACGACGCAGCTGACCAGCACCTCGGCACGGGCCGGCTCGGTCGCCTGCCACGTCCCGGCCGGCACGAGCACCTGGACGGCGTCCCGCCCCAGCACCCGACGCTCGGGATCGGCGGCCGGCGCGGCAGCCAGCAGCAGCGGGAGCTCGCCGGGGCCGTGCCACAGCCACAGCTCGTCGGCGTCGACGACGTGCCAGGCCGAGCGCTCCCCTGGCGCGAGCAGGAAGAGGATCGCGCTGGCAGCCGGACGGTCGCCGACGGTGGCCGGCGCGGTCCACGTCCGCCGGTACCAGCCCCCCTCGGGGTGCGGCTCCAGCCCGAGCCGGGCCGCGGTCGCGGGGATCAGCTGCGTGCCTGGGCGGCGGCGTAGAGGGCGATGCCCGCGGCGACGCTGACGTTGAGCGACTCGGTGTCGCGGGCGATCGGGATGCGGACGACGACGTCGCAGCGCTCGCGCACCAGCCGCGAGAGCCCCGCCCCCTCCGCGCCGACGACGAGGGCCACCGGGTCGGCGAGCCCGTCGTAGTCGGCCAGGTCCGTGTCGCCGTCGCCGGCCAGGCCCACCGTCTGCAGCCCGGCGTCCTGGTAGGAGGCGAGCGCGCGGGCGAGGTTGACCGCGCGGGCCACCGGCAGGCGGGCGGCCGCGCCGGCGCTGGTGCGCCATGCCGAGGCGGTCATGCCGACCGAGCGGCGCTGCGGCACGACGACGCCGTGTGCGTCGAACGCCGCCGCCGAGCGCACCACCGCGCCGAGGTTGCGGGGGTCGGTGACGCCGTCCATGGCGACGACCAGCGGCGGGCGCCCGGAGTCGCGGGCGACGTCGAGCAGGTCGTCGGGGTGGGCGTACTCGTAGGGCGGGACCTGCAGGCCGATGCCCTGGTGCAGCGCGCCGTTGGACATCCGGTCGAACTCGGCCCTGCCCACCTCGAGCAGCGGCAGCCCCCGGTCGCCGGCCAGGTGCAGCGCCTCGGTGATCCGCTCGTCGGTCGCCGTGCGGGTGTCCCCCGTGACGACGTACAGCGCGGTCGCCGGGATCTGCGCGCGCAGCGCCTCGACGACGGGGTTGCGGCCGAGCAGCAGCTCCGGCGCCTCCTCCGCGCGCTGGCGGCTGCGGTCGCGCTCGGCCCGGCGGCGGGCGTCGGCCTGCGCCTTGCGCTGCGCCGGGTGGCCCTTGCGCATCTCCGCCGGCGGGGTCGCCCCCCGGCCGGCGAGCGAGCGGCGGTTCTTGCCGCCGGTGCCGGCGGTGGCGGTCTTCTTGCCGGCACCGCTCGTGCGGCCGCGGCGCTGGCTGTTGCCGGCCATCAGCGGGTCAGCTCCCATCGGGGTCCCTGCGGGGTGTCCTCGACCTGCACGCCGAGGGCGGTGAGCCGGTCGCGCAGCGCGTCGGCCGCCGCGTAGTCCTTGCGGGCGCGGGCGGCCTGCCGCTGCTCGAGCGCCAGCCGCACGAGGCCGTCGGTGACCCCCGCCAGCCGGTCGTCGACGCCGCCGCCGGCCGCCCAGTGCGGGTCGAGCGGGTCGAGGCCCAGCACGCCGAGCATGCCGCGCACCGCGCCGAGCGCCTCGGCCAGCGCGGCGTCGTCGCCGTCGGCCAGGGCGGTGTTGCCGGCCCGCACCACGTCGTGCACCACCGCGACGGCGGCCGGTGTGCCGAGGTCGTCGTCCATCGCCTCGCGGAAGGCCGCCGGCAGGCCGGTCGGGGTGTCCCGGCCGGCCCGCTCGGCGGCGCGGTGCACGAACGACTCGATCCGCCGGTAGGCGGCAGCGGCCTCGGCCAGGGCGGCGTCGGTGAACTCCACCGTCGACCGGTAGTGCGGCGCCACGAGGTAGTAGCGGAGCTCGACCGGCCGCACCCGGCGGACCACCTCGTCGACCAGCGCGGTGTTGCCCAGCGACTTGCTCATCTTCTCGCCGCCGAGGGTCACCCAGCCGTTGTGCACCCAGTACCGGGCGAACGGGTCGCCGGCGGCCCGCGACTGGGCCTGCTCGTTCTCGTGGTGGGGGAAGCGCAGGTCCAGGCCGCCGCCGTGGACGTCGAACTCCGCGCCGAGGTAGCGCCCGGCCATCGCCGAGCACTCCAGGTGCCAGCCGGGCCGGCCGCGGCCCCAGGGCGTGGGCCAGCTGGCGGTCTCGGGCTCTCCGGGCTTGGCGGCCTTCCACAGCGCGAAGTCGCGGGGGTCGCGCTTGCGGTCGTCGGTGTCGGTGTCGGCGGCGGGCTCGAGGTCCTCGAGCCTCTGGCGGGTCAGCGCGCCGTACTCGGGGAAGGAGCGGACGTCGAAGTAGACGTCGCCGTCCACCGCGTAGGCGTGCCCGCGCCCGACCAGCCGCTCCATGAGCGCGACCATGTCCGGGACGTGCCCGGTGGCGCGCGGCTCGTAGGTGGGCGGCAGGACGCCGAGGACGTCGTAGGCGCGGGTGCAGGCGAGCTCGTGGGTGTAGGCCCAGGCCCACCACGGCACGCCGTGCTCGCCGGCCTTGGTGAGGATCTTGTCGTCGATGTCGGTGACGTTGCGGACGTAGGTGACCTCGAGACCGCTCGCGGTCAGCCACCGGCGCAGGACGTCGAAGGCGACGGCGGCCCGCACGTGCCCGACGTGCGGCGGTCCCTGCACGGTGAGCCCGCAGACGTACACGGAGGCCTGCCCGGGACGCAGGGGCGTGAAGTCCCGGACCGCGCGCGCGGCCGTGTCGTGGAGGCGGAGGCTCACCGCGCGGAGTCTACGGACCCCGTCCGGACCACCAGGGCGGTCGCCACGGCCGCCCGGCCCTCGCCGCGGCCGACCAGCCCCAGCCCGTCGGTGGTCGTGGCCGTGACGCTGACCGGGGCGCCCAGGGCCGCCGACAGCGCCGCCTCCGCCTCGGCCCGCCGCGGGCCGAGCTTCGGCGTGGGCGACACCAGCTGCACGGCGGCGTTGCCGACCCGCCAGCCGGCGGCGGCCAGCGTCTCCCGCACGTGCCCGAGGACGGCGACCCCGCGGGCGCCGGCCCAGCGCGGGTCGTCGGTGCCGAGCAGCCCGCCGATGTCCCCGAGGCCGGCGGCCGACAGCACCGCGTCGGTGAGGGCGTGGGCGACGACGTCGCCGTCGGAGTGCCCGGCGCAGCCGTCGGCGCCGGGCCAGGACAG
Organism: Geodermatophilus normandii; assembly: GCF_003182485.1. Lineage (NCBI taxonomy): Bacteria > Bacillati > Actinomycetota > Actinomycetes > Geodermatophilales > Geodermatophilaceae > Geodermatophilus > Geodermatophilus normandii. Next base: position 665,131 of record NZ_QGTX01000001.1, read on the forward strand.
CCCGGCCAGCCAGCACTCCCGCCCGGCCTCGACCGGGTGCACGTCGACGCCGAGGCCGACGCGGGGCAGGCCGGCGCTCACCGGGGCGCCGCGAGCAGCTCGGCGATGCGCAGGTCGTGCGGCACGGTGACCTTCGCGGCGCGCTCGTCGCCGGCCACGGTGGTCACGGGGACCCCGTCGGCGCGCACGACGGCGGCGTCGTCGGTCAGCTCGGCAGCGTCGTCCAGCGCGGCGTAGGCGGCCACCAGGACGGTGCGGTCGAAGCCCTGCGGCGTCTGCACCCGGCGCAACGGGCCGCGCGGGACGGCGTCGGTGACGGTGCCGGCCGCGTCGACGGCCACGGTGGTGTCGACGACCGGCAGCACCGGGACGACGGCGGGGGCGCCCGCGGCCAGCGCGGCCAGGACGCGCGCCACCACCTCCGGCGGGGTCAGCGGGCGGGCGGCGTCGTGCACGAGGACGGCGTCGGCGGCGGCGCCGGCGGCGAGGAGCCCGGCGCGGACCGAGGCGGTGCGGGTGGCGCCGCCGTCGACGAGCTGCACGCTGCCCGGCAGGACCGCGGCGAAGGCGTCCCGCTCGGCGGCCGGGGTGACGACGACGACCTCGTCGACACCGCCGGCGAGCAGGGTGTCGACCGCCCAGGCGACCAGCGGGCGGCCGGCGAGGCCGACCAGCGCCTTGGGCCGGTCGGCCCCCAGACGCGAACCACTCCCGGCCGCTGCGACGATGCCGACAGCGGACACGGGAGTGGTCCGGTGGTACGAGGGTGCGGGGCTCAGCTGGCGAGGACCTCGTCGAGCAGCACCTCGGCCTTGTCCTCGTTGGTCCCCTCGGCGAGCGCGAGCTCGCTCACGAGGATCTGGCGCGCCTTCGACAGCATCCGCTTCTCGCCGGCGGACAGGCCGCGGTCCTTGTCGCGGCGCCAGAGGTCGCGGACGACCTCGGCGACCTTGTTCACGTCACCCGAGGCCAGCTTCTCGAGGTTCGCCTTGTAGCGGCGGGACCAGTTGGTCGGCTCCTCGGTGTGCGGGGCCCGCAGGACCTCGAACACCCGGTTGAGCCCGTCCTGCCCGACGACGTCACGGACGCCGACGATCTCTGCGTTGTCGGCCGGCACGCGCACGGTCAGGTCGCCCTGGGCGACCTTCAGCACGAGGTAGGCCTTCTCTTCACCCTTGATGGTCCGCGTCTCGATCGCCTCGATCAGAGCGGCACCGTGGTGCGGGTAGACGACGGTCTCGCCGACAGTGAAGCCCATGTGTGTTAGACCCCTTTCGCTGTCCCCAGGTTAGCACGGCACACTGACGCCCGGAACGGCCGGACGACGGATATCCGCAGGTCAGAGGCCTGGTGAACTCGTGGGGAGGGGTTGACAGGGCGTGGTCGGTGTGCCTGCGCGGGCGCCGCGGCGACCCTCCGTCCGGGCGCTCGTGCTGGCCACGCACGCGCCGCCGGCGGTCGCGGTCACCCTCGTCGCCACCCTCCTGGCGGTGACCGCGCAGGTGTCGCCGGGGCGCGTGGCGCTCGTGGGCATGGCCGTCCTCGCAGGTCAGGCGTCCATCGGGTGGAGCAACGACTGGCTCGACGCCGACCGCGACCGCGCCGTCGCGCGGGCCGACAAGCCGGTCGTGCAGGGCGCCGTCGACCCCGCGGTGCTGCGCTCGGCGGCGCTCGCGTCGGCCGCGGTCGCCGTCGTCCTCTCGCTGGTGCTCGGGTGGGTGCCCGGCCTGCTGCTGCTGGCCCTGGTCGCCAGCGGGTGGGCCTACAACGCGGGTCTCAAGCGCACGGCAGCCTCGGGGTTGCCCTACGTCACCGGGTTCGGCGCGCTGCCGGCCGGGGTGGTGGCCGCGGCGCCCGGCGTCCCGGCCGCCCCCTGGTGGCTGCCGGCCGCCGGTGCCGCCCTGGGGGCCGCGGCGCACCTGGCCAACGTCGCTCCCGACATCGCCGACGACCTCGCCACGGGCGTGCGCGGGCTGCCGCACCGGCTGGGTGCGCGCCGCTCGGCGGTCGTGGGCGCGGTGCTGCTCGGGGCGGCGTCGCTCGTGCTCGTGCTCGGCCCGGCCGGACCGCCCGCGTGGTGGGGCTGGGCCGGGCTGGTGCTGGCGGTGCCCGCGGTCGCGGTCGCCGCCCTGGCGGGGACGGCCCGCTTCCGCCGGCTGGCGTTCCCGGCGGTGCTGCTGCTGACCGTCCTCGACGTGGTGCTGCTGCTGGCCGGCGGGGCCGCGCTCACCTGAGCGCGGCCCCGCCCGGGGTCACTTCCGGCCGCCGCCGTTGCCCTGACCGCCGCCGTTGCCCTGGCCACCGTTGCCCTGGCCACCGCCGTTGCCGTTGCCCTGGCCACCGTTGCCCTGGCCGCCGCCGTTGCCGTGGCCGTTGCCGCCACCGGTCGTGGCGGCGGGGCCTCGGGAGCCGGCGCGGGGGCCGCGGTCTCCGGCTGCTCGGTCACCGGCTCCGCCTCGGGCTGCTGGGTCTCCGACTGCTCGGCGACGACACCGCCGCGGGCGGTCTGCCGGGCCTCGTTCCGCTCGTGTGCCATGGCGCTGACCTGCGGCCCGACCCGCGAGCCGGTGGCCCGGCTCGCCTCCACGACGGCGCGCACGAGGGAACCGAAGGGCTGCTCGTCGTCGTCGCCCTCGAGGTCGTCCTCCTCGGTGGGCGTGGCGTCGGGCACGGGCGAGGCGACCGTCTCGTCGTCGGTCGCCTCGCCGGCGTCCTCGTCACCGGTCGCGGCGTCGTCGCCCGCCTCGTCTGTGTCGCTGTCGGTGTCGGTGTCGGTGTCGGTGTCGGTGTCGGTGTCGGTCGTCCCGTCGGTGCCGCCGTCGGTGCCGCCGTCGGCCGTGCCGTCGTCGACCGCGTCGGCGCCGTCGCCGGCCTCGGAGACGGCGGCGGTGGTGGTGTCGTCGGCGGGCACGACGACCGCGGTGGCACCCGCGGTCACGGCGACCGCGACGGCGCCGCCGGCGGCGGCGGCCTTGGCGACCGCGGACAGGGCGGCGAACTTGGCGGCGAGCGAGGTGATGAACATGCGGGGTCTCTTCCGTGAGGTCCGGGCGGGGTGCCCGGCCGTCCGCGTGGACGGTTCCGACTGGTCGGTGAGCAGACCGGTCGCCAGCAGCTCGGCCAGTGCCGCGTTCGGCCGTCCCGGCACGGAGGCGGAGGACCGGACCGCGTCGGTGAACGCGGCCAGGTACTGCGCGCCCCCCGGCGCGGGGCGGCCGGCGAGGCAGGCCTCGAGGGCCTCCTCGGCGGACCGGGCGTGGGCTGGCGTGGTCATCTCGCCCCCGTCATCGCCGGGCGGGCCCGCAGGGGTGCGCGGCCCGTCGTCGTCTCCCCCGTCGGGGTGGTCCCCGCGGGCTCCAGCTCCTCGCGCAGCCGGCGCAGGCCGCGCCGCTGCAGCGCCTTGACCGAGGCCACCGAGCGGCCCAGCACGCCGGCGACCTGCTCCACCGTGAGGTCGGCCAGCACGCGCAGCAGCAGGACCGAGCGCTGGTCCTCCGGCAGCCCCGCGCACAGCCGGTGCACCGCCTCGGCGCCCAGCCGGGTCAGGACGTCGTCCTCCACGTCGCCGCCGGCGACCTCCGGGAGCAGCTCCGCGCCGCCGTCGGCCAGCAGCGGACGCCGGCTGCGCCGCCGCAGGTCGTCGACCAGCCGGCGGTGGGCGATGGTGAACACCCACGACCGCAGGCCCGCCTCGTCCCCGGCGAACCCGGACAGCCCGCGGAAGACCGCGAGGAACGTCTCGCTGGCCAGGTCGTCGGGGTCCTGGGCGCCGTGCAGGCGCAGGTAGCCGGTGACCACCGGGGACAGGTCCCGGTAGAGCACCTCGAAGGCCCACGCGGCACCCGCCCGGGCCGCCGCGAGGACGTCGTCGAACGCCGGTCCCACCGCCATCCGCACCTCCCGTGCCGTCCCCCGTACGGGAGAGGCATCGGCAGGTGCGGGACCGGACTGGACCGGGGTCCACCCGTCAGGGTGCCGACGTGCCCCGGGCGGCCTCCTGCTCGACGACGAGCGGCAGGTCCGCGAGCCGGTCCAGGCCCTGCAGCGGACGGCGCATGCGCTGGTTGCCGGCCAGCCGCTCGCGGTTGCGCTCGAGGAAGGCCCAGTAGCCGGCGGTGTAGGGGCAGGCGTGGTCGCCGAGGCGCTGCTTCGGGTCGTAGGGGCACCCGCCGCAGTAGTCGCTCATCCGGTCGATGTAGGCGCCGCCGGCGGCGTAGGGCTTGGTGGCCAGCGCTCCGCCGTCGGCGTGCTGGCTCATGCCGACGACGTTGGCGACCATCACCCAGTCGTAGCCGTCGACGAACGTGCGGTGGAACCAGTCGGTCATCGCCAGCGGGTCGACGCCGCGCTGCAGCGCGTAGTTGCCGAGCACCATCAGCCGCGGGATGTGGTGCACCCACCCGTCGCGGCGCAGGTCGTCGAGGACGTCGGACAGGCACGCGGCGTCGACGGCCGACCCGTCGAGCTCGGCCATCCACCCCGGGACCGGCTCGGTGGCGCGGAGGAAGTTGGCGTGCCGGAAGTCCCGGCCGAGGTGCCAGTACACGTGCCAGACGTAGTCGCGCCAGCCCATGACCTGGCGGATGAACCCCTCCACGCTGTTGAGGGGCAGCGGTTGCCCGTCGGCGGCGGCCGCGCGGGCGGTGTCCTCGGCGGCGTGGACGACCTCCAGCGGGTCGAGCAGGCCGAGGTTCATCGCCGGCGACAGCAGCGAGTGCGCCAGCCAGCGCTCGCCGGCGAGCATCGCGTCCTCGTGCGGGCCGAACGCACCCAGCCGGCTCGTGAGGAAGTCGGACAGCCGGGTGAGCGCCTCCTCGCGGGTGACCGGGAACAGCCGCGGGCCGTCGTCGCCGACGAAGGAGACCTCGCCGTCGGCCTCCCAGCGGTCGAGGTCGGCGCGCACCTGCTCGTCGATCTCGTCCTCGGCAGGCCACCAGGGCTCCGGCGCGGGCGACCGGCCGTCCGGCGGCGCCGGCTCGCGGTTCTCGGAGTCGAGGTTCCACCGGCCGCCCAGCGGCTCGACGCCGTCCATGAGGACGCCGAGACGGCGGCGGGCGTCGCGGTAGAAGTCCTCCATCAACAGCCGGCGGCGGCCGCGGCCCTCCGCCCAGCGCGCGAACTCGTTCTGGCTGCTCACGAAGCCGCGGGCGGCGAGCACCTGCAGGCCGGGCCGGCGCAGCACGTAGTCGCGGCTGCTCCAGGTGGTGGGCGCGCAGACGCTCAGCGGCTCGTCGTAGCGGTCCAGCGCCTCGGCGTAGGTGGTGACCTGGTGCAGGTGCGCCTGCTCCCCCAGCTCCGCGGCGCGGTGCCGCAGCGCCGACAGCACCAGGTGCGCCTTCTGCCGGTGGAACCGCCGCCGGGCGAACACCGCCTTGGACTCGATGAGCAGCACGGGCTGGTCGGGCTCGTCCAGGAAGTGCGGGCCCAGCTGGTCGGCGAAGGTCCAGCGGCGGGTGGCCGGGGACCGCTCGGGGAAGTCGGCGAGGGCGGGGTCGCGCTCGCGGGTGCCGGCGCCGGGTCCGGGGCGCTGCATCGGCCTCACCTCCCGGCGGACATCGTGGGGGGACCGTTACGCTCGGCGCGACTCGGGCCATCGAACTCACGGTGGCCGGCACGTGCTCGCTGGAGGTCGACCGCTGTGAACCGCGCGCTGCGCGCCACCGTCATGGGTGCCCTCGTCCTCAGCCCGGTCGCGCTCGGCGCGTGCAGTGGCGGGCAGGTGACCCAGACCGGCACCCAGGACCGCGACAAGGTCGGCCCCCAGGCGCAGGTGGAGGACATCCTGCTGCGCCAGGTGCTGCTCGCCTACCCCGAGGGCGGCCGGTACGAGGAGGGTGACGACGCCGAGCTGATCGTCACGATCCTCAACGCCTCCAACGCCGACGACACCCTCACCGGCATCGAGGGAGAGGGCTTCGACGGCGTGCTGGTCGCGGGGACGGGACCCACCCCCTCGCCGTCGTCGCCGGCGGGCAACCAGCCGACCGCCACCCCCACGCCGGGCAGCACCGGCGCCACCCCGGGGTCCTCCCCCGCCGCGCCCGCCACGACGAGCGCCACCCCCTCGGCCGGCACCGAGCTCTCGCTGGACCTCCCCGCCGACACCGCGCTCTACATCGGTCGCGAGGACGGCGCCACGATCACGCTGCAGGACCTCGGCGAGGAGCTGACGCCCGGGCAGACGCTCACGGTGACCTTCTCCTTCGAGCAGGCCGGCGACATCACCACGCAGGTGCTGGTGGCCGGCCCGGAGGAGGAGATCGAGCGCCCCGAGCCGTTCGACTTCGAGGAGGGCCTCGAGCAGGAGAACCCGGAAAGCGAGGAGGACACCGTCGCCGAGTGACGGCGTCGGCCTCCCCGGGAGTGTCGGTACCCGCACCTACCGTGGCGGCGTGCCCCCCTCCGGTGTGAAGTCCGCCCGTCCCGCCCACCGCTGCACCGAGTGCGGCTACGCGTCGGCGAAGTGGATGGGCAAGTGCCCGGAGTGCCAGGCCTGGGGCACCCTGCAGGAGGTCAGCGCTCCGGCGCCCGCCCTCCGCGCGGTCGCCGCCGGGCCGGTGACCGCGCCGGCCCGCCCCATCGCCCAGGTCGAGCTCGCCGGCGCCCGCGCGGTGCCCACCGGGATCCCGGAGTTCGACCGGGTCCTCGGCGGCGGGCTGGTCCCCGGCGCCGTGGTGCTGGTGGCGGGTGAGCCCGGGGTGGGCAAGTCCACGCTGCTGCTCGAGGTCGCCCACCGGGTGGCCGAGGCCAACGGCCCCACGCTGGTGGTCTCCGGCGAGGAGTCCGCCGCGCAGGTGCGGCTGCGCGCCGAGCGGATCGACGCGCTGCACCCCCGGCTCTACCTCGCCGCCGAGACCGAGCTGTCGGCCGTCCTCGCCCACGTCGAGCAGGTCGCCCCCTCGCTGCTGGTCCTCGACAGCGTGCAGACCGTCCGTTCCCCCGCCGTCGACGGCACCGACGGCGGCGCCAGCCAGGTCCGCGCCGTCGCCACGGCACTGACCGCCGTCGCCAAGTCCCGCGGGATGACCACGATCCTGGTCGGGCACGTCACCAAGGACGGCGCCATCGCCGGTCCCCGGGCGCTGGAGCACCTCGTCGACGTCGTCGTGTCCTTCGACGGCGAGCGGCACTCCACGCTGCGCCTGGTGCGGGCCACCAAGAACCGCTTCGGCCCGGCCGACGAGATCGGCTGCTTCGAGATCGGCGACGGCGGCGTGGTCGGGGTCCCGGACCCGTCGCACCTGTTCGTCTCCCGCCGCACGGCCTCGGTGCCGGGCAGTTGCGTCACGGTGACCATGGAGGGCAGCCGGCCGCTGCTCGCCGAGGTGCAGGCCCTCGTGGCCACCAGCGCCGGCGGCGGCTCCCCGCGCCGGGCGGTCAGCGGGCTCGACTCGCAGCGGGTCGCGATGGTGAACGCCGTCGTCGAGCGCCGCGGCGGGGTGCGCCTGGCCGACGCGGACGTCTTCGCCGCCTCGGTCGGCGGCGTGAAGATCGCCGAGCCCGCGGCGGACCTGGCGCTGGCGCTGGCGATCGCCTCGGCGTCCAAGGACACCCCGCTGCCCGAGGGCATGATCGCGCTCGGCGAGGTCGGGCTGTCCGGCGAGATCCGCCGGGTCGGCGGGACCGGCCGGCGGCTGGCCGAGGCGGCCCGCCAGGGCTACCGGCTCGCGCTGGTGCCGCCGGACGCCGGCTCCGCGCCGCAGGGCATGCGGCTCATGGAGGTCCCCGACCTGGGCGCCGCGCTCGCCGGGCTCTTCCCCGGGTGAGCGCTTCCCCCACCCCCCGCTCCCGACCGGCCGGCCGGCGTGCCACGTAGACTCAGCCGCCGTACCACGACGACGTCAGGAGCGCCCGTGCCCCCCGCTGTGGACTCCGAGGTCGCCCTGCGCGAACTCCTCGGCCGCATCGCCCCGGGGACGGCGCTGCGCGACGGCCTGGAGCGCATCCTGGCCGGCCGCACCGGCGCGCTGATCGTGCTCGGCTACGACCGGGTCGTGGAGTCCATCTGCACCGGCGGGTTCGCCCTCGACGTCGCCCTGTCGGCGACCCGGCTGCGCGAGCTGGCCAAGATGGACGGCGCGGTCATCCTGTCCTCCGACGGGCTGCGCATCGTGCGGGCCGGCGTGCACCTCATGCCCGACCCGACCGTGCCCACCGAGGAGTCGGGCACCCGGCACCGGACCGCCGAGCGGGTGGCCGTGCAGACCGGGTTCCCCGTCATCTCGGTCAGCCAGTCGATGCACATCATCAGCGTCTACGTGGCCGGCCGGCGCTACACGCTCGAGCACCCGACGACGATCCTCGCCCGCGCCAACCAGGCCCTCGCCGCCCTGGAGCGCTACAAGCTGCGCCTCGACGAGGTGGCCAGCACGCTGTCGGCGCTGGAGATCGAGGACCTCGTCACCGTCCGGGACGCGATGAGCGTCAGCCAGCGGCTGGAGATGGTGCGCCGCATCGCCGACGAGATCGAGGGCTTCGTCGTCGAGCTGGGGACCGACGGCCGGCTGCTGGCGCTGCAGCTCGACGAGATGCTCGCCGGCGTCGAGGAGGACCGCGCGCTGCTGGTGCGCGACTACCTGCCCGCCGCGGGCACCCGCCGGCCGCGCACCATCGAGGACGTGCTCACCGACCTGCGCACGCTGTCGGCCACCGAGCTGCTCGACCTGTCCGCCGTCGCCCGCTGCTACGGCCTGCCCACGTCGGCCGACGCGCTGGACTCCCCCGTCAGCCCGCGCGGCTACCGGCTGCTCGCCCGGGTGCCGCGCCTGCCGGCGGCGATCATCGACCGCCTGGTCGACCACTTCGGCGGCCTGCAGAAGCTGCTGGCGGCCACCATTGAGGACCTGCTCGCCGTCGAGGGCGTGGGCGAGGCCCGGGCGCGGGGCATCCGCGAGGGCCTGTCCCGGCTGGCCGAGACGTCGATCCTCGACCGCTACAGCTGACCGAGGACCCCGTCCTCCTCCCTCGCACGCTCGGGACGGGGCCGGTCAGGCGATGGTGAGCACCGCGTCGGGGCTCGTCTTGGCGTCCAGGCGGGCCCGCAGCACGTACTGACCGGGCGCCACGGGCACCCGCGGGGCGGCGCAGCCCGGCTCGCTGCTCAGGCCGCTCCAGGTCAGCGGGAACACCACCTGCTCGCCGGGCGCCAACGTGCGCGTGTCGGCGCTGCTCCCGGGCTGGCAGTCGTTGCTCCCCCACACCCGCGTGCCGGCGCCGTCGAGCAGCACCATCTCCTGCAGCTGGGCGTCGAGCACCCGCGTGCACGGCACCGCCGCGGTGTTGGTGACGACCAGCTCGAACGTCGGCGAGGAGCCCGAGGCGACGGTGCCGGGTGTGCGGACCTCCAGCGCGACGACGTCGTCGGAGCACGGCGCACCGGGCTCCTGCACCGGAGCGGCCGGCGCCGTGGGCTCGGCCGGTGCCGCGGGGGACGGCGGCGGCGTGGGGGTCTGCACCCCGGCGAGTGGCGGGACCACCCGGTCCAGCGCGGGAGGCTCCCCCGACGACGCCGACGACGCGGCCTCCGACGTCCCGGCGGCCGACGCGGTGCCCTCCGAGCCGGTCAGCAGCGCCACGCCGAGCCAGCTGCCGCCCCCGAGGACGGCGACCAGCAGGACGAGCACGAGCAGCCGCCGCCTCCAGTAGACGGCGGCCGGAAGGGGCCCGACCGGGTGCAGCACGAAGGCGACCGTAGTCCGCGCCTCCGAGCCGTCCCGAGGGGGCACGCCGTCGGCGGGGCCGGGCACACTGGACCCCCGTGAGCAGCACGGCCGGACTCGGGGACGCCCTCGTCGACTGGTACGACACCGCCGCCCGCGACCTGCCCTGGCGCCGGCCCGGCGTGGACCCGTGGGCGGTGCTGGTGAGCGAGGTCATGCTGCAGCAGACGCCGGTGGCCCGGGTCGAGCCGGTGTGGCACGCCTGGATGGAGCGCTGGCCCACCCCGGCGGCGCTGGCCGCGGCGTCGCCGGCCGAGGTGATCCGCGCCTGGGGCAAGCTCGGCTACCCGCGGCGCGCGCTGCGGCTGCGCGAGACCGCCGTCGCGCTCACCGAGCGGCACGGCGGCGCCGTCCCGGCCGACGTGGCGGCCCTGGAGGCGCTGCCCGGCGTCGGGACCTACACCGCCCGGGCGGTCGCCTGCTTCGGCCACGGGACGCCCCAGCCGGTCGTGGACACCAACGTGCGGCGGGTCGTCGCCCGGCTGGTGCACGGGCGCGCCGAGGCCGGGACCGCCCGCGCCTCCGACCTGGCCGACGTCGCGGCGCTGGCGCCCGCCGACCGGGAGCGGGCGTGCCGCTTCTCGGTGGCGACGATGGAGCTCGGCGCCCTGGTCTGTGTGGCCCGCACGCCGCGCTGCGCCGTCTGCCCGGTGCGGGACCGCTGCGCGTGGCGGCTGGCCGGGTGCCCGGCGCACGAGGGTCCGGCCCGCCCGGTGCAGCGCTTCGCCGGGACCGACCGTCAGGTCCGCGGGCGGCTGCTCGACGTCCTGCGGGGCGCCGAGGGCCCTGTGCCGGCGTCCCTGCTCGACGGCGCCTGGGACGACGCCGTCCAGCGGTCCCGGTGCCTGGACTCACTGCTGGCCGACGGCCTGGTCGAGCAGACCGACGACGGCCGGTTCGCGCTCCCGGCCTGAGCGTCGCCGTGGCGTCGCCGTGGCGTCGACGGCGCGGCGATCGGCAGCCCGCCGGAGAACGGAGTGCGCCGGGGTGGTCACCGCACGCCGGGTCGCCGTCCGTCGTCCTGGCTCACCGTGGCGCGTCCCGGCTCACGGTCGGCGATGAGCCAGGACGAGGCACGATCAGGTCACCTGGTCATCCGCGGAGGCCCCCGGGAACGCGACAGGGGCCGCCTCCCTCGCGGGAGACGGCCCCTGTCGGTGGGACTACGAGGTCACTCGGCCTTCTTCAGGCTGGTGGGCCCGTTGCCGTCCTCGTCGTCGCCGACGGCCAGGGCCACCGGCGGCGTGTCGGGCAGGTCGATCGGCTTGGCCTCGCCGCGGAAGGTGAACTTCGCGGTGGGACCCTCGCCCTCGACGTCGACCACGATGATCTGACCGGCGGTCAGCTCGCCGTAGAGGATCTTCTCCGACAGCGCGTCCTCGATCTCGCGCTGGATGGTCCGGCGCAGCGGCCGGGCGCCCAGCACCGGGTCGAACCCGCGGTGCGCCAGGAGCTTCTTGGCCTCCTGCGTGATCTCCAGCGACATGTCCTTGTTCGCCAGCTGGCTCTCCACGCGGGCCACCATGAGGTCGACGATCTCGATGATCTCGTCCTCGGTCAGCTGATGGAACACGACGATGTCGTCGATGCGGTTGAGGAACTCCGGCCGGAAGTGCTGCTTGAGTTCCTCGTTGACCTTGAGCTTCATCCGCTCGTAGTTCGACTGCGTGTCGTTGCCGACCTGGAAGCCCAGACCCACGGCCTTGGAGATGTCCCGCGTACCGAGGTTGGTCGTGAGGATCAGGATCGTGTTCTTGAAGTCCACGATCCGGCCCTGACCGTCGGTGAGCCGGCCGTCCTCCAGCACCTGCAGGAGCGTGTTGAACACGTCCGCGTGCGCCTTCTCGATCTCGTCGAAGAGGACCACCGAGAACGGCTTGCGCCGCACCTTCTCGGTCAGCTGGCCACCCTCGTCGTAACCGACGTAGCCGGGAGGGGCACCGACGAGCCGCGACACGGTGAACCGGTCGTGGAACTCGCCCATGTCGATCTGGATGAGGGCGTCGTCCTCACCGAACAGGAACTGCGCGAGCGCCTTGGCCAGCTCGGTCTTACCGACACCCGAGGGGCCGGCGAAGATGAACGAGCCACCGGGGCGACGCGGGTCCTTGAGGCCCGCGCGGGTGCGCCGGATCGCCTGGCTGACGCTCTTGATGGCCTCTTCCTGGCCGATGATCCGCTTGTGGAGCTCGTCCTCCATGCGGAGCAGACGGGTCGTCTCCTCCTCGGTGAGCTTGAAGACCGGGATGCCGGTCCAGTTGGCCAGCACCTCGGCGATCTGCTCGTCGTCGACCTCGGCGACGACGTCCATGTCGCCGGCCTTCCACGCCTTCTCCCGCTCGGCCTTCTCGGCCAGGAGGGTCTTCTCCTTGTCGCGCAGCGACGCGGCCTTCTCGAAGTCCTGGGCGTCGATCGCCGACTCCTTCTCGCGGCGGATGCCGGCGATCCGGTCGTCGAACTCGCGCAGGTCCGGGGGCGCGGTCATCCGCTTGATCCGCATCCGGGCACCGGCCTCGTCGATCAGGTCGATCGCCTTGTCCGGCAGGAAGCGGTCGGAGATGTAGCGGTCGGCCAGCGTCGCGGCGGCGACGAGGGCGCCGTCGGTGATGCTGATCCGGTGGTGCGCCTCGTAGCGGTCGCGCAGGCCCTTGAGGATCTCGATCGTGTGGGTCAGCGTCGGCTCGCCCACCTGGATCGGCTGGAAGCGCCGCTCGAGGGCGGCGTCCTTCTCCAGGTGCTTGCGGTACTCGTCGAGCGTGGTGGCACCGATGGTCTGCAGCTCGCCGCGGGCCAGCATCGGCTTGAGGATGCTGGCGGCGTCGATCGCGCCCTCGGCGGCACCGGCACCGACGAGGGTGTGGATCTCGTCGATGAACAGGATGATGTCGCCGCGGGTGCGGATCTCCTTGAGCACCTTCTTGAGGCGCTCCTCGAAGTCACCGCGGTAGCGCGACCCGGCGACGAGGGCGCCGAGGTCGAGGGTGTAGAGCTGCTTGTCCTTCAGCGTCTCGGGGACCTCGCCCTTGACGATCGCCTGGGCCAGGCCCTCGACGACGGCGGTCTTGCCGACGCCGGGCTCGCCGATGAGGACGGGGTTGTTCTTGGTCCGCCGCGAGAGGACCTGCATGACCCGCTCGATCTCCTTGGCCCGCCCGATGACCGGGTCGAGCTTGGAGTCGCGCGCGGCCTGGGTCAGGTTGCGGCCGAACTGGTCGAGCACGAGCGAGGTCGAGGGCGTGCCCTCCGACGGGCCGCCGGCCGCGGCCGGCTCCTTGCCCTGGTAGCCGGAGAGCAGCTGGATGACCTGCTGGCGGACGCGGTTGAGGTCGGCGCCCAGCTTCACGAGGACCTGGGCGGCGACGCCCTCGCCCTCGCGGATCAGGCCGAGCAGGATGTGCTCGGTGCCGATGTAGTTGTGGCCGAGCTGCAGGGCCTCGCGCAGCGACAGCTCGAGGACCTTCTTCGCCCGCGGCGTGAAGGGGATGTGGCCGGACGGGGCCTGCTGGCCCTGACCGATGATCTCCTCGACCTGCTGGCGGACACCCTCGAGCGAGATGCCGAGGGACTCGAGGGCCTTGGCAGCGACGCCCTCACCCTCGTGGATCAGGCCCAGGAGGATGTGCTCGGTGCCGATGTAGTTGTGGTTGAGCATCCTGGCCTCTTCCTGCGCCAGGACGACCACCCGTCGGGCTCGGTCGGTGAACCGTTCGAACATCTGCTGCTTCTCCTCTGACCGGCTGGTCCGGCACTGCCCTCCCCGTTCGTGGGGAGGAGCACCCGACGTCCGTCGGCGCGCTGGGGCACCGGTCATTCCACTGTAGTCACGGACCACGCCGGACCGTCGGCTGCGACCGGCGGTGCGGTGGGTGGCTGTCCCGTCCAACCGATGGTGGACGAGGGGTGTTCCGATCCGGTTACGCCGACAGCGGACGGCGCGGCGGCCCGGGGACGCCGACGGCCCGGCCCCCCGCAGGGACCGGGCCGTCGGTGACGTCCTGGGACAGCCCCCTCGCGGGGGCCCACCCCGGGCGGAGCGAGGGGTGGGCCCCCGCGAGGGGGCCCTTCCTCAGTGGGCGGCCTCGTAGGCGTCGACGACGCTGGCCGGGATGCGGCCGCGGTCGCTGACGTTGTGGCCGTTCTTGCGGGCCCAGTCGCGGATCGCGCCGGCCTGCTCGCGGTCCATCCGCCCGCCGCCACCGGTCGCGCGCGACTTGCCGGCACCGGAGGCCCGGCCTCCGCCGCGACCGACCTTGCGGGCGGCCTGCACGTAGCGGGAGAAGGCGTCGCGCAGTTCCTTCGCGTTCTTCTCGGACAGGTCGATCTCGTAGTTCGTGCCGTCGAGCGAGAAACTCACCGTCTCGTCGGCGGGGAGGTCCTCGTCGAGGTCGTCACTCAGGATCACCTGGACCTTGCGCGCCATTCTGCTTTCCTCACTCCCTCTCGGCCCCCGTGGCCGGACGGTCAATGCCGTTCAGATGGACGACGCGCACATTCCACCACAGAATCACGGCCCGACGTCAATGGGAGACGGCGGGTCGCCCATTCCGGGGAGGAAATCGGCGACGCGGCACGGGTTTCAGGAAATGGGGCGGACCAAAGGGAACAGGATCGTCTCGCGGATGCCGAGACCGGTCAGCGTCATCATCAGCCGGTCGATGCCCATGCCGACGCCGCCGCTGGGCGGCATCCCGTACTCGAGCGCCTCGAGGAAGTCCTCGTCGAGGACCATCGCCTCGGGGTCTCCGGCCGCGGCCAGCAGCGCCTGCTGGGTGAACCGCTCGCGCTGCACCACGGGGTCGACCAGCTCGGAGTACCCGGTGCCGCGCTCGAGCCCGCCGATGTAGAGGTCCCACTTCTCCGCCAGACCGGGCGTCGAGCGGTGCGCGCGGGTGAGCGGCGAGGTGTCGACCGGGTAGTCGACGACGAACGTCGGCGCCTGCAGGGAGTCCTGCACCAGCGCCTCGAACAGCTCCTCGACCACCTTGCCGGGCAGCCAGGCCGGGTCGACGCCGACGTCGTGCCGCCCGGCCAGCTCCCGCAGCCGCTCGACCGGCGTCTCCGGGGTGACCTCCTCGCCGACGGCGTCGGAGACGAGCGTGAAGAGCGGCACCTGCGGCCACTCCCCCGACAGGTCGACCTCGGTGCCGTCGTGGTGGCGGGCGACGTGGTCGCCGAACAGCGCCGCGCAGCACTCCTGGATCAGTTCCCGGGTGGTGCGCGCCACGCCCTGGTAGTCCGACCACGCCTCGTAGAACTCGAGCATCGCGAACTCCGGCGAGTGCGAGCTGTCGGCGCCCTCGTTGCGGAAGTTGCGGTTGATCTCGAAGACCTTCTCCAGCCCGCCGACGATGCACCGCTTGAGGAACAGCTCGGGCGCGATGCGCAGGTACAGGTCGAGGTCGAAGGCGTTCATGTGCGTGCGGAACGGCCTGGCGGCGGCGCCGCCGTGCACGGTCTGCAGCATCGGCGTCTCGACCTCGAGGAAACCGCGGCCGGTGAGCCCCGCGCGCAGCGCCGCCGTCACCTGGGCCCGCTGGCGCACCGTGCGGCGCGCCTCGTCCCGGACGATCAGGTCGACGTAGCGCCGCCGGACCCGCAGCTCCTCGCTCATCGGCTTGTGCGCGACCGGCAGCGGCCGCAGCGCCTTGGCCGCCATCTGCCAGGAGTCGGCGAACACCGACAGCTCGCCGCGGCGCGAGGTGCCCACCTCGCCGGTGACGAGGACGTGGTCGCCGAGGTCGACGTCGGCCTTCCAGGCGGCCAGGGCCTCCTCGCCCACCCGGTCGCGGGAGAGCATGACCTGCAGCTCGGCGTCGCCCTCGCGCAACGTGGCGAAGCAGAGCTTGCCGGTGTTGCGGCTGAAGATGACCCGGCCGGTGACGCCGACCCGCTCGCCGGTCAGGGTGTCCGGCGGCAGGTCGGGGTGGGCGGCGCGGACGTCGGCGAGCGCGGTGGTGCGCTCCAGGGCGACCGGGTAGGGGTCGACGCCGGTCTCGCGCAGGCGGTCGAGCTTGGCGCGGCGGACCCGGAGCTGTTCGGGGAGCTCGTCGTCCGGGGAGCCCGGGGGTTCGTCGGTCACGGCGCCCGAGCCTACGGCCGTGGGCCGCGACACCCCCGGCGCACTACCGGCGGCCGGGGGCCTGGTGCCGCTCGAAGGCCAGCCGCAGGCCGTGCACCGTCAGGTCGGGCTCGTGCTCGCCGATCGTCCGGCAGCTGCCGGCCACCAGGGGTGCCAGCCCCCCGGTGGCGACGACGACCGGCGGGTCGCCGAACTGGGCCACCAGCTCGCCGGCGATCCGGCCGACCAGCCCGTCGACCAGGCCGGCGAAGCCGAGCACCACGCCCGACTGCAGCGCGGCGACGGTGTTCTTGCCGATCGCCTGCGACGGCACGGTGAGCTCCACCGACCGCAGCTGGGCCGCGCGGGTGGCCAGCGCCTCCAGGCTCACCTCGACCCCCGGCGCCAGCGCACCGCCGAGGAACTGCCCGTCCGGGCCGACGGCGTCGACGTTGGTGGAGGTGCCGAAGTCGACGACGACGACCGGGCGCCCGCTGCCGTCGGGTGCGCGGCCGAACAGCTCGTGGGCGGCCAGCGCGGTGACCACGCGGTCGGCACCGACCTCGCGCGGGTTGTCCACGTGCAGCGGGACACCGGTGCGCACGCCGGGGCCGATGAGCACGACCGGTACGTCGAGGGAGTCGAGCAGGCGGCGCAGCGCGGGCAGCAGCGCCGGCACGGTGGAGCAGGCGGCGACGCCGGTGACCTCGGTGTCGCGCAGCAGGCCGCGCCAGAGCATCCGCAGCTCGTCGGAGGTGGCCCGCGCGTGCGTCGTCACGCGCCAGCCGCCGATGCGGCGGGCGCCGTCGAAGGTGGCCAGCACGGTCTGGCTGTTGCCGACGTCGACGGTGAGCAGCACGCCGGCTCAGCTCCGCAGGTCGAGCGCGAGGTCGAGGATCGGCGAGGAGTGCGTGAGCGCGCCGACGGAGAGGAAGTCCACCCCGGTCCCGGCGACCTCGCGGGCGACGGCGAGGGTGAGCCCGCCGGTGGCCTCGAGCTCCGCGCGGCCGCCGACGAGCGCGACGACCTCCCGCAGCTGCGCAGGGGGCATGTTGTCCAGCAGCAGGAAGTCCGCGCCGGCCTCGACCGCCTCCAGCGCCTGGGCGGGGGTGTCGGCCTCCACCTGCACCGGCACCCGCGGCGCCCGCTCGCGCACGGCGGCCACGGCGGCGGCCACCGAGCCCGCGGCGGCGACGTGGTTGTCCTTCACCATCGCGACGTCGTAGAGGCCCATCCGCTTGTTCGACCCGCCGCCGCAGCGCACCGCGTACTTCTCCAGCGGCCGCAGGCCCGGGGTGGTCTTGCGGGTGTCGAGGACGACGGCGCCGGTGCCCTCGACGGCGTCGACCCAGGCGCGGGTGGCGGTGGCGATGCCGCTGGCCCGGCTGGCGATGTTCAGCGCGCTGCGCTCGGCGGCCAGCAGCGCGCGCACCGGCCCGCGGACGGTGAGCAGCACGTCGCCGCGGCGCACGCGGTCGCCGTCGGCCGCTCCCGCGGTCAGCGTGGCGCCGGGGGCCAGCCGGGTGAACACCCGGGCGGCCACGGGCAGACCGGCGACGACGCCGTCGGCGCGGGCGACGAGGTCGGCGGTGCCGTACTGCGCCGGCGGGACGGTCGCGGCGCTGGTGACGTCGAGAGCGACGGCGAGGTCCGGTGCGCCGGGCAGCACCGCGCCGCCGGCGAGGTCCTCGGCCAGCGTGCGCTCGACCAGGTCCTCGACCCAGGCCTCCGACAGCCCGGTGCCCTCCAGCGAGCGCGGGTCCCGGTCCACCGCCTCCCGGCTCACCACGGCTGCACCACCGGGGTGCCGACCGGGCGGCGGGTCAGGCGCAGGGCGCCCTCGGCGTCGAGGCGGACGTCGAGGTGCACCCGCCAGTCGGCCTCGGTGTCGGGGTGGTCCTCGCGCCAGTGGCAGCCGCGGGTCTCCCGGCGGGCGGTGGCGGCGGCGGTCAGCGCGCTGGCGACGGTGAGCAGGTCGGTGGCCTCCCAGCTCTCCACGCCCGGCGTGGCGCCGGCGCCGGTGGCCAGCCCGGCGGCGAGCGCGCCGAGCCGACCGGTGGCCTCGGCCAGGCCCGCGCCCGACCGCAGCGCGGCCACGCGGCCGGACATGGTCTCGGTGACCGCGAGCCGCCCGGCCGGGTCGAGCAGCCCGGACGTGCCGGCGACGGCCGCGCGGGCCGGCGCCGCCGGCGGCAGCGAGCGGGCCAGCTCCCCGCCGATGCGGGCCGCGAACACCAGGCCCTCGAGCAGCGAGTTCGACGCCAGCCGGTTGGCCCCGTGCACCCCCGTGCAGGCCACCTCGCCACAGGCGTACAGGCCGGGGACCGTGGTCCGCCCGGCCAGGTCGGTGACCAGCCCGCCGGAGGCGTAGTGCGCGGCGGGGGTGACCGGCACGAGGTCGGTCACCGGGTCGACGCCGGCTGCCCGGCAGCTGGCCACGATGGTGGGGAAGCGCTGCTCGAGGCCGGGCACGGAGCGGGCGTCGAGCCAGACGTGCTCGACGCCGTCGCGCAGCTGCACGCGGGTGATCGCCTTGGCGACGACGTCGCGCGGCGCGAGCTCGGCCAGCGGGTGGACGCCGACCATGAACCGCTCCCCAGCGCCGTCGCGCAGCACCGCGCCCTCGCCGCGCAGGGCCTCGCTGACCAGCGGCTGCTGCCCGCGGGCGCCGGGACCGAGGTACAGCGACGTCGGGTGGAACTGGACGAACTCCAGGTCGGTGGCGACCGCGCCGGCGCGCAGGCCGAGGGCCACGCCGTCGCCGGTGGACACCGACGGGTTCGTCGTCGCGGCGTAGACCTGCCCCATCCCGCCGGTGGCCAGCACGACCGCGCGGGCACGGACCGCGCCGACGCCGTCCTCGGTGCCCTCGCCCAGGACGTGCAGGGTGACGCCCGCGGCGCGGCCGGCGTCGTCGGTGAGCAGGTCGAGCACCATCGCGTGCTCGACGAGCGTGACGCCGGGGTCGCTGCGGACGGCGGCGTGCAGCGCGCGCTGCACCTCCGAGCCGGTGGCGTCGCCGCCGGCGTGCACGATCCGGTCGGCCGAGTGCCCGCCCTCGCGGGTGAGCAGCAGCCGGCCCGACGGGTCGCGGTCGAAGGCGGCGCCCCAGTCGATGAGCTGGTGCAGCCGGCCCGGGCCCTCGGTCACCAGCGCGGCGACGGCGTCGGGCTCGCACAGCCCGACGCCGGCGACCTCGGTGTCGCGCGCGTGCGCCTCCGGGGTGTCGGCCGGGTCGAGCACGGCGGCGATCCCGCCCTGCGCCCAGCGGGTCGAGCCGTCGTCGACCCGGACCTTGGTGACGACGGCGACCGACAGGCCCGCCGCCCGCGCGTGCAGCGCGACGCACAGGCCCGCGACGCCGGAGCCGACGACGCAGACGTCGGCCGTCAGCTCCCACCCGGGCGCCGGGGCGGCCAGCCGGGTGGGGAGACCGACCACCGGATCGGCCGCCAGGGAGGTCACCGGACGGGGACGCCGAGGTCGCTGCGCCGCTGGTCGGTCGCGCCGGGCACCGGCGCGGAGGGGTCGCCGCCCAGCTCGACGACGCGGTTGGCGCCGTCGACGTGCACGACCCTGGGGATGTGGCTCTTGGCCTCGGTCTCGTCCATCAGGCCGTAGCTGATGAGGATGACCAGGTCGCCGGGGTGGACCAGGTGCGCGGCGGCGCCGTTGATGCCGATGACCCCGGTGCCCCGCTGCCCGGGGATGACGTAGGTCTCCAGCCGCGCGCCGTTGGTCACGTCCACGATCGCCACCTGCTCGCCGGGGATGAGGTCCGCGGCGTCGAGCAGGTCCTCGTCGACGGTCACCGAGCCGACGTAGTGCAGGTCGGCCTGCGTCACCGTCGCCCGGTGGATCTTGGACTTGAGCATCGTGCGCATCATCGGGGCTCTCCGTGGGGCTGGGTCGGGCGGGTGAGTGTGACCGCGACGTTGTCGAGGAGTCGGGTGCTGCCGGCGCGGGCGGCCAGCAGGAGTCGGGCGGGGCCGGCCACCGGCGGGGGCCCAGGTCGGGGTCGGTCAGCTCGAGGTAGTCGGGCACCAGCTCCGGCGCGGTCGCGAGGACCTCGCGGGCGGCGGCGAGGACGGCGTCGGCGCCGCGCGGGCCGGCGTCCGCCCCGGCGCGCAGCGCCCTGCTCAACGTCGCGGCGCGGGCGCGCTCTCCCGGCGCCAGGTAGCGGTTGCGGCTCGACAGCGCCATGCCGTCGTCCTCGCGGACGGTGGGGACGCCGACGACCTCCAGCGGCAGCGCCAGCTCGCGGACCATCGCCCGGACGAGCGCGAGCTGCTGGTAGTCCTTCTCGCCGAAGAACGCGAGGTCGGGCCGGGTCAGGCCGAACAGCTTGGCGACGACGGTGAGCACGCCGGCGAAGTGGCCCGGCCGCACCGCGCCCTCGAGGACGGAGCCGAGCGGGCCGGGGTCGACGGTGACGCCGAGCGCCGCCGGCGGGTAGACCTCGTCGACCGGCGGGTGGAAGACGACGTCGGCGCCCTCCTCGGTGAGCGCGGCGAGGTCGGCGTCCCAGGTGCGCGGATAGCGGTCGAGGTCCTCGCCGGGGCCGAACTGCGTCGGGTTGACGAAGACCGACACGACGACGCTGCCGGCCCGCTCCCGGGCGGCGCGGACCAGCGCGCGGTGCCCCTCGTGCAGGGCGCCCATCGTCGGGACCAGGGCGACCGGGCCGGGCAGCTGCGCGACGAGCGCGCGCAGGTCCGCGGCGGTCTCGGCGACGGCGGGCCGGGCGCTCACCGCGAGCCCGCGGGGTCGGCGGCCTCGTAGAGCAGGTCGAGCAGCGGCGTGCCCTCGTGCCGCTTGAGCCGCCCCGCGGCCAGCGCGCGCTCGGTGGTCCGCTGCGCCATCACCACGTAGGCGGCCACCGACTCCGGCGCCCGCTCGGTGAGCGTCTCGAGGTGGTCGGCCACCGTGCCGACGTCGCCGCGGCTGACCGGGCCGGTCAGCCCGCGGTCGCCCCGGCGCAGACCGTTGTCGAGCGCGGCGGTGAGCAGCGGGGTGAGCACCCGGGCCGGGGCGTCGACGCCGGCCTCGCGCAGCAGGTCGGCGGCCTCGGCGACGAGGGTGACCAGGTGGTTGGCGCCGGTGACCAGGGCGGCGTGGTAGAGGCGCCGGTCGGCCTCGGCGACGAAGAACGGCTCGCCGCCCATCTCGAGGACCAGGGTCTCGGCGACCGGCCGGTGCTCGGGGCGGCTGGTGACGCCGAAGGGGGCGCCGGTGAGCCGGTCGGCGTCCTCGGGGGCGCCGGTGAAGGTCATGGCCGGGTGCAGGGCCAGCGGGAGGACGCCGGCCCGCTCGGCGGGGGCGAGCGCGGCGAGGCCGTGCGCGCCGGAGGTGTGGAACGCCAGCTGGCCGGCCCGCCAGGAGCCGGTCTCGGCGAGGCCGGCGACCAGGCCGGGGAGCGTGTCGTCGGGAACGGCGAGGACCACGAGGTCGGCGGCGGCGACCACCTCGTCGGCGGGCAGCAGCGGGGTGCCGGGCAGCAGCCGGGCGGCGCGCTCGGCGGAGGCGGTGGAGACGCCGGAGGCGGCGACCACGTCGTGGCCGGCGGCGGCGAGGGCGGCCCCGAGGACGGCGCCGACGCGGCCGGCGCCGACGACTCCGATCCGGAGCCGGGCGGGGGCGCTGGCGGCGGGCGGGAGCCCGGCAGCGCGGGGGGTCCTGCGGGCAGCAGGCATCGGACACTCCTCGTTCCAGTCCCTGGCGGGTACCGGACTCGGTGGGCGGGCCGTCGGCGCTGGCGGCCCTGGTGGTGCTGGTCGTTCGGCGGTGCCGGTCGTGCTCGGTGGTGCGGCAGTGCGGCGGGGCGTCCGCTGCGACCGGGTGTGTCACGCGGGCGACGCGCCGACGCGAGTGTGTGACCGCCTGCGGTCCCCTGCAACGCTGCGGCACTGTGGGGTGCCTCACGTGTCCCCCCGGGAGGGGGCCGAGGACGGCCGGAGGGCCCGCCCTACCGTGGGCGGCGTCACCGGCGCCGTGGCCGGCCGAACCGACAGGAGCGCGACGTGGGCACGTTCGAGGGACGCACCGCACTGGTCACCGGCGGCAGCCGCGGTATCGGGCTGGCCATCGCCCGCAGCCTGGTCGACCGGGGAGCGCGCGTGGTGCTCACCGCCCGCAAGCCGGAGGCGCTGGAGGAGGCGGTGGCCTCGCTCGGCGGGCCGGAGGTCGCCGTCGGGGTCCCGGGCAACGCCGGGGACGCCGGGCACCGCGCCGAGGCCGTGCGCACCGCGGTCGAGCGCTTCGGCAGCCTCGACCACCTGGTGGGCAACGTCGGCATCAACCCGGTCTACGGCCCCGTGGTCGACCTCGAGCTCGACGCCTTCCGCAAGATCCTCGACACCAACGTCGTCGGCACGCTCGGGCTGGTGCAGGAGGCCTGGCGGGCGTGGATGGGCGAGCACGGCGGCTCGGTGCTCGTGGTCGCGTCGGTGGCCGGGCTCAAGGCCTCGCCCAACATCGCCGGCTACGGCGTGAGCAAGGCGGCACTGATCAACCTGGTCACCCAGCTGGCCGTCGAGCTCGGCCCGAGGGTGACGGTCAACGCCGTCGCGCCGGCCGTGGTCAAGACCCGCTTCGCCGGCGCGCTGTACGAGGGCCGCGAGGCGGAGGCCGCCGCCGCCTACCCGGCCGGGCGCCTCGGCGAGCCGGAGGACATCGGCGAGGCCGCGGCCTACCTGCTCGGCGCCGGCTGGGTCACCGGGCAGACCCTGGTGCTCGACGGCGGCGCGCTCTCCCGCGGTCCCGCCTAGTCGCGGTAGCGCCGCCGGCGGCCGCCGGGGGTGACCCCGCTCTCGGCGAGGATCTGCGCCAGCCGTGCGGAGCCGGCATCCTCCTCGTCCCGGGGGACGGGCGTCACGTGGGCGCCGTGTCCCGCGGCGGTGGCGTGCACGGAGGGCCGCTCGACGGTGAGCTGCTCGGCCGGTGCCGGCGGCAGGAGGTCGACGGCCAGGTCGGTGCGGCGGCGGCGCGGGGCGCCCGCGTCCACGGGGACCGGCGGCGGGGTCAGTACGCGGGCGACCGGCTCGGGGTCGGGGGACACCACCGGGACGGCCACCGTCGCGGGAGCTGGGGCGCCCGGCCAGCCGCCGAGCTCGCGGTGGACGTCGGCGTGCCATCCCACCTGAGCGGCGACCTGGGTGGTCACCTGCGCCGTCGCCGCCGTCGCGGGCTCCAGCGGCTCCCGCCCGGTGCGCACCGACTGCGTCCGCATGACGACCCGCTCGACGTGCATCTCCCCCGCGTGGTGCAGGTCGCCGGCGTGCCGCTCGGTCAGCTCGGTGCGCAGCCGGCCGACGTCGGCCCGGAGCCCGGCCAGCTCGGTGCGCAGGCCGGCGAGCCGGGCGAGGTCGGCCCGCAGCGCACCGACCGCGGCGACCTCGGTGCGCAGCGCGTCGAGGCCGGTCAGGTCCCTGCGCAGCCCGGCCAGCTCGCTGCGGAGGCCGTCGAGCTCGCGGCGCATCGCGGCCTCCGCCTCACCGCGGACCCGCAGCTCCAGCTCCAGCTCGGCCTGCCGGTGCACCGCCGCCTCGCGCTCGAGCTCGGCCTCGAAGGTGCGGCGCAGCTCCGCCTCCACCGCGGCGGCGTCGGGGCCCGCGGGCGCGGTGGTCTCAGGTGCGGTGGCCTCGGGCCCGGTGGCCTCGGGCCCGGTGGCCTCGGGCGCCGTGACCTCGGGGCGTCGACCGGTGGCGAACGCGGCGCCCAGGCAGGCCCAGGCGACGGCGACCACCGAGACGCGGAGCACCCGCGGGTCGTCGGACAGGAAGACGACGGCCGTGGCGGCGGCGGCGAGCAGGCACGCCGCGACGAGTCCCGCCACGCGCAGCCCGGACGGTCGCGCCGTCGTGCGCGCAGCCGAGCCGGCCGCGTCCCCCGTCGTCCGCATGCCCATCAGGGTAACGGTCAGCGAGCCTCCGACTCCGGCACGGAGTCGTCCGTGCCGGAGCCGCTGCCGCTGCCGCTGGTGCCCTACTGCCGGGCGAGGGCGCCGTCGGAGCTGAAGACCAGGCCCATCGAGACCTCGCCCTGCGTGATGGCGGCCTTGGTGGCCGGGCCGCCGGCGTCGAACTCGCGGAACTCGGCGAACGTCAGGCCGTAGGTCTCCTCCAGGCCCGGCTGGCAGTACGGCCGGGTCGGGCACTCGGCCGGGCCGCCGAGGACCAGCGACCCGTCGCCGCACGCGTCGGCGAGCTCCGACAGCGTCGTCACGCCGAGCCGGTCCGCGAACTCCTGCGTGACCGCGAAGGCGTTCTGGTCGGCGGCCTCCGACGGCGTGCCGAAGGTCAGCCCGACCCGGTCGGCCAGCGGCTGCAGCGCGTCGCGGGTGGCCTGCGCGTCACCGCTGGCGATCGGGGTCGGGTTGGCGCCGTTGACCTGCGTGTTGAGGGCCTCGGTCACGGTGGCCAGGTACTCGGGGAAGACCTGCAGGTCGGTGCCGGAGATGAGCGCCGGCAGGTACAGGTCGCGGTTGCCGACCTCGCGCACGGTGGCGTCGAAGCCCGCCGCCCGCAGGACCCCGGCGTAGACGTTGCCCAGGATCGTCGACTCGGTGAAGTTGCCCGCGCCCACGACGATCGGGCCGCTGCCCTGCTCGAGGCCGTCGGTGACGCCGCTGTCCTCGACCCACGCGGCCGCGACGTCCTCGGCGCTCTGCCGCTCCAGGTCGACGGCGGCGTTCATGTCGATGAGCTGGTCGGTGGTGAGCGCGGCCGAGACCGCGTCGAGGGCCGGGACCAGCGCGGGGTTGGCCGCGGCGGTGGCCGCGGTGACCGCCGGCACGATGTTGTCGGCGTTCTGCAGCTCCTGGTCGTCCTCGAGCACGACGAGCTGGTCGCCGGGCACCGGGGCGCAGGCGTCGCCGCTGGCGGCCGAGCCGCTGGTCCCGGTGGCGCCGCCGGTCCCCGAGGAGCCGGACTCGCCGCAGGCGGCGGTCAGCAGGAGGCCGGTGAGCAGGAGAGGGGCGAGGGCGCGCTGCTTGCGCATGGTGGTCCGCCTTCTGTGTCCCGTGCGGCGTGCGGCCGCGACGCGTGTCTGGCGGGGTGAGCCCGCGCGGGACATGCAACCCCCGGGGCTCGGACCCGGGCAATCGCCGCACGGATGTGTTGCGCGGTCGTTACACCGCCGCGCTCACGACGAGATCCGGCTCACAGCGGGACGCCGCTGGCCGTGGGTTCCGGAACGGATCCGGCCCTCGGCGTCGTCCTGACCTGCAGGAACGGCAGCCGCCGGGGGCCGGGGGTCACCGCCCAGGACAGCGTCGCGAGCAGCAGTTCGGTCAGCAGCGCCAGGCCGGCCACGAGGATGGCGCCGGCGATCATCACGCCGTAGTCCTGCTGGCCGAAGCCGAGGTTGATCAGCCGGCCCAGCCCTCCCCCGCCGACCAGCGCGGCCAGGCCCGCCGTCGCCACCACCTGCACCGCGGCGGTGCGGATGCCGGTGGCGACCAGCGGCAGGGCCAGCGGCAGCTCGACGCGGCCGAGGACCTGGGCGCGGCTCATGCCCATCCCGCGCGCCGCCTCGCGGACCTCGGCGTCGACGCCGCGGAAGCCGACGAAGGTGTTGGTGAGGATCGGCGGGATCGCGAACACCGCCAGGGCGATCGTCGTCGCGCGGTTGCCGAAGCCGATGGGGCTGACGGCGAAGAGGGTGAGCAGCGCCAGCGTCGGGACGGCCCGGCTGACGTTGGACAGGACGACGACCATGCCCGCGCCGCGGCGCGCCGTGCCGAGGGCGACGCCGACCGGCAGGGCCACCACCATCGCCGCCAGCACCGCGACGGCGGAGATGCCGACGTGCTCCAGCGCGAGGTCGGTGATCCCGTTCGGCCGGGTCCAGTTGAACGGGTCGTTGAGGTACGTGATCGCCCGGCTGACGTCGTTCACGCCCGCACCGCCCGCGCCCAGGGGGTCAGCGCCCGCTCGGCGCCGGCCAGCAGGACGTCGGCCAGCAGCGCCAGCAGCACGCAGCCGACGGCGCCGGTGACGATCTCCGCGCGGTAGAAGTTCGCGGCGAACCCGCCGGTGATGAGCTGCCCGAGCCCGCCGTGGCCGACCAGGACGCCGACCGTCGTCAGCGCCACCGTGGACACCGTGGCGATCCGCAGCCCGGCCATGAACGCCGGGAGCGCGAGCGGCAGGTCCACCCGCCAGAACGTCTGGGCCGCCGACAGTCCCATCCCCCGCGCCGCCTCGCGGACGTCGGCGGGGACGCCCTGCAGGCCGGCCAGGAAGTTCCGCACGAGGATCACCAGCGAGTACGCGACCAGGCCGATCAGCACGGTGTTCGACGACAGCCCCGTGAACGGCACCAGCAGCGCGAACAGCGCCAGCGACGGGATCGTGTAGACGACCGTGGACAGGCCCAGGACCGGCGCCGAGAGGTAGCGGCTGCGCCGCGCCAGCAGGGCCAGCGGCAGCGCGACGGCCGCGCCGATGACCACCGCCAGCACGGTGAGCCGCACGTGCTCGCCGGTGTAGGTCAGGATGGAGTCCCAGTTGTCGGTCACGTAGGACGGGTCGAACCACGGGTTCGGGGCCTCGTCCACCGCGAGCAGCCCCACCGCGGGGTCGCTCACCGCGTCCAGCAGAGGGCGCGTACCCAGGGAGGTCACGCCGTGGACGCTACTGCCGGGAGCGGTCCGGACGGCAGCACGGGCGCTGCGCAGGAGATCCGGCTCGAGGGGGTCAGCAAGACCTACGCCGACGGGACGGTCGGCGTCGAACGGCTGGACCTCACCTTCACCGCCGGCGAGCTGTCGGTCCTCGTCGGGCCCTCGGGCTGCGGCAAGACCACGACGATGAAGATGATCAACCGGGTCATCGAGCCGACCACGGGGCGGATCCTCCTCGGCGGCGAGGACGTCACCCGGGTCGACCCCGACCGGCTGCGCCGCCGCATCGGCTACGTCATCCAGAACGTCGGGCTCTTCCCCCACCAGACCGTCCGGGACAACGTGGCGACGGTGCCGCGGCTGCTGGGCTGGGACAAGCGGCGCACCCGTGCCCGGGTCGACGAGCTCCTGTCCACCGTGGGCCTCGACCCCGCCGTCCACGGCGGGCGCTACCCGGCGCAGCTCTCCGGCGGCCAGCGGCAGCGGGCCGGGGTGGCCCGGGCGCTGGCGGCCGACCCCGCCGTCCTGCTCATGGACGAGCCGTTCTCCGCCGTCGACCCGGTGGTCCGGGAGCGGCTGCAGACGGAGTTCCTGCGGCTGCAGGAGACCGTGCGCAAGACGATCGTCTTCGTCACCCACGACATCGAGGAGGCCGTCCGGCTCGGGGACCGGATCGCGGTGATGAGCACCGGCGGCCGGGTCGAGCAGTTCGCGCCGCCCGCCGAGCTGCTCGGCCGCCCGGCCAGCCCCTTCGTGGCCGACTTCGTCGGAGCCGACCGCGGCCTCAAGCGCCTGGCGGTCACCGCGATCGGCCCGGACGACCTCGAGCGCCCGCCTGTGGTGCACGTCGCCGACGGCCTGGCCGACGCCCGGTCCTCGCTGCAGACCACCGGCGCCCGGTGGGCGGTGGTCCTCGACGACGACGACAGGCTGCACGGCTGGCTGTCGGCCGACCGGGCCGCCGGCGCGGGCACGGTGGGCTCGGCGGCGCGGCGGATGGATGCCTGGGTACCGGCCGGCGCGACGCTCAAGACCGCGTTCTCCACGATGCTGCAGCACGAGGCCGGCTGGGTGGCGGTCCTCGACGGCGACGTCTTCCTGGGGGTGCTGACCCCGGAGTCGCTGCACGCGGCGCTGCGCCGATCGGTCGACGGCACGGTCCCGGAGACGGCCGGCGCGGCGATCCCGGTGAGGTGACCGGCCCCTCTGCGGGATCCCGCTGCGAGCTCGCGAGCGGTGGCGGGGCGGAGGGGCCCTTCCCTAGGCCCGGACGCCGTCCCCCGGACGCCGCTCGTCGCGCTCCTCCGGCGGCACCCGGCACATCGACTCCAGCCACAGCGCGGCCGCGGCGAGCGCCGCGGAGCACAGCACGCCGACGACGGCGGTGACCGTGTCGCTGCCGGCCGCCTGCAGCCGGGACACCGCCGGACCGACGTGCAGCAGGACCCCGGCCCAGATCCCCACGAAGGCCGCGCCCACGAAGGCGCTGGCCTGGGCGAGGACGGCCAGCCGGGCCACCAGCATCGGCTCGACCGGGCGCACCAGCGGCGCGGCCGGATCGGCGGTCCGGGCGGTCTCCCCGCCGCGGGCCGAGCGCCGGGCGGCGCGCTGGGCGGCCAGGCGGGCGCGCAGCGTGCGGGCACCGAGCGCCTCGGCGACGGCCAGCACGGCCAGCGGGACCGGCAGCCACCAGCGCAGCGGCGGCAGGCTGCCGTAGGTGGCGCGGACCAGCAGCCAGGCGGCCAGCGCCAGCCCGGCGGCCACGATCACCAGGTCGCGGCGGCTCACCGGCCTCACTGCAGGTGCTCCCAGCGGACGACCGCCTCGACGTCCTCGGGCGGCAGCGCGGCGACCAGGTCGGCCACCCTCCCGTGCCCGGGCAGCACGGCGGTGGGGTCCAGCGACAGCCACGGCACCAGCACGAACGCCCGCTCGTGCGCGCGGGGGTGCGGCAGGGTGAGGGCCGGGTCGTCGGAGACCACCGGCGTCCCGTCGTCGGCGGTCACGGTGACCACGTCGACGTCGAGGGTGCGCGCCCCCCACCGGACCTCCCGGGTGCGGCCGGCGGCCTGCTCGAGCTCGTGCGCGCGGGCCAGCCAGCCGGCGGCGTCGCGGTCGCCGCGGACGAACGCCACCGCGTTGAGGTAGGGCGGCTGCTCGACCGGGCCCCACGGCGGCGTCTCGTAGAGCGTGGACCGGGCGACCAGGCCGTCGGCCACGAGCGCCTCGATGGCGGTGCGCAGCGCGCGGGCGCGGTCGCCGAGGTTGGCGCCCAGGGACAGCACCGCGCGGGTCATCGAGAGCCTTCTCCGAGTTCCGTCCCCCGGCCCTCTCCGGAGGCTCCCCCGAGCTTGCGAGGGGGGAGGGGGAGGGGGTCCTTCTGCCGCCGGATGGTGACGGTGACGTCGTCGAAGGGGACGCCGAGGTCGGCCTGCGGCTTGTGCACGGTGATCTCGGTGGCCTGCACCAGCGGGTCGGCCAGGCAGACGTCGGCCAGCCGCTGGCACAGCGTCTCGAGCAGGTCGACCGGCTCCCCGGTGAGGACGGCGTGCAGCCGCTGCGCCAGCTCGGCGTAGTCCACCGTCCTCGCCAGGTCGTCCCCGGCCGCGGCGGGACCGGTGTCGAGCTCCAGGACGGCGTCGACGGAGAAGGTCTGCCCGGTCTCCCGCTCGAAGCCGTGGACGCCGTGGTGGGCGTGCGCGGTCAGGCCGCGGACGGCGATCCGGTCGGGAGGCGTGCGGCCGGGGTGGTGGGGCGGGGGGGTGCTAGTCACGACGGGCCTCCTCGCGGGCGCGCTGGACGGCGGCGACGGTGCGGACGGCGTCGGCCGAGCCTGCGGCGTCGTGCACCCGCACGCCCCAGGCGCCGGCCTCCGCGGCCAGGACGGTGGTGGCCAGGGTGGCGGCGTCCCGCTCCTCGGCCGGGCGCAGCGCGCCGTCGGGACCGGCGAGCAGGCGGCCGAGGAAGGACTTGCGGGAGGAGCCGACCAGCACCGGCAGGCCCAGGGAGACCACGCGGGGCAGCGCGGCCAGCAGCGCCCAGTTGTGCGCCGCCTGCTTGGCGAAGCCGAGGCCGGGGTCGAGCACGAGCTGGGCGGCGTCCACCCCGGCCGACAGCGCGGCGTCGACCCGGGCCGAGAGCTCCGTGCAGACCTCGGTGACGACGTCGCCGTAGTCGGCCTGCGCGTACATCTCCCGGCTGTGGCCGCGCCAGTGCATGAGCACCCAGGGGACCCCGGCGTCGGCGACCAGCGCGGCCATCCCGTCGTCGGCCAGGCCGCCGCTGATGTCGTTGACGAGCACCGCGCCGGCCCCCAGCGCCGCCTCGGCGACCTCGGTGCGGGTGGTGTCGACGCTGACGCGGACGCCGGCGGCGGTCAGCTCGCGGACGACGGGGACGACGCGGCGGCGTTCCTCGGCGGCGTCGACGCGGTCGGCACCGGGACGGGTGGACTCACCGCCGACGTCGACGTAGTCGGCGCCCGCCGCGGCCATCGCCAGCCCGTGCGCGACCGCCGACGCCGGATCGGCGAAGCAGCCGCCGTCGGAGAAGGAGTCGGGCGTGACGTTGAGGACGCCCATGACCACGCACCGGCCCGGGTGCAGCAGCGCGGCGCGGCGCCCGCTCACCGGCCCAGGACGAGGCTCATCGCCTCGGCGCGGGTGGCGGGGTTGTCGCGGAACATGCCGCGCACGGCGGAGGTGACCGTCGTCGACCCGGGCTTGCGGATGCCGCGCATGCCCATGCACAGGTGCTCGGCCTCGATGACGACGATGACGCCGCGCGGCTTGAGGTGCTGGTCGAGGGCGTCGGCGATCTGCCGGGTC
Source organism: Geodermatophilus normandii (assembly GCF_003182485.1). Lineage (NCBI taxonomy): Bacteria > Bacillati > Actinomycetota > Actinomycetes > Geodermatophilales > Geodermatophilaceae > Geodermatophilus > Geodermatophilus normandii. The sequence continues at coordinate 695,359 of NZ_QGTX01000001.1, forward strand.
ATCCGCTCCTGCACCTGCGGCCGGCGCGCGTAGACGTCGACCAGGCGGGCGAGCTTGGACAGCCCGGTGACCCGGCCGTCGTCACCGGGGATGTAGCCGACGTGCGCCGCCCCGTGGAAGGGCACCAGGTGGTGCTCGCAGGTCGAGTACATCGGGATGTCCCTGACCAGGACCATCTCGTCGTGGTCCTCGTCGAAGACCGTCGCGAGCACCTCGGCCGGGTCCTGCCAGAGGCCGGCGAAGGTCTCGGCGTAGGCGCGGGCGACCCGGGCGGGGGTGTCCCGCAGCCCGGGCCGGTCCGGGTCCTCCCCCACCGCCAGCAGCAGCTCCCGGACGGCGGCCGCGGCCCGCGCGGTGTCGACGTGCGCGGGATCCGCGCGGACCTCGTCCTCCGGTTCGTGCGCGAGGTCGGTCACCGCTGGGCAGGGGCGCCGACGTCACCGACCGGGTTGGTGCCGCCCTTGACCAGGCCGTTGCCGTTCCCGGCACCGTGCGGGCCGACGGCGGTCGCACCGTGCCCGTTGCCGTGGGACTGCGCGGCCAGCTCGGCGGGCGTGAGCACCGGCGGCTGGTCCGACGGCGTCCGCTTGCCGAAGCCGTTGTAGGGCGCCAGCGCCGGCCGCTTGGTGACCGGCGCGCAGATGCGTGCCATGTCCTCGCGGGACAGCGTCTCCCGCTCCATGAGCTCGAGCACGAGCTGGTCGAGCACCGCGCGGTACTCCACCAGGATCTCCCACGCCTCGTCGTGCGCGGCCTCGATGAGCGCGCGGACCTCGGCGTCGATGTCGGCGGCGACGGCCTCGGAGTAGTCCGGCCGCGAGCCCATGTCCCGGCCGAGGAACGGCTCGGAGTCGGTGCTGCCGTACTTCACCGCGCCCAGCTTGGCGCTCATGCCGTACTGGGTGACCATCGCGCGGGCCATCGAGGTGGCCTTCTCGATGTCGTTGCCGGCGCCCGTGGTCGGCTCGTGGAAGACCAGCTCCTCGGCCGCCCGCCCGCCGAGGGCGTAGGCCAGGGTGTCGATCATCTCCGAGCGGGTCTGGGTGTACTTGTCCTCGGTCGGCAGGACGAGCGTGTGCCCGAGCGAGCGGCCGCGCGGCAGGATCGTCACCTTGTGCACGGGGTCCAGGTTGGGCAGCGCGTGCGCCACCAGGGCGTGGCCGCCCTCGTGGTAGGCGGTGACCTTCTTCTCCTTCTCGCTCATCGCCCGCGTCTTGCGCTCGGGACCGGCGATGACGCGGTCGATCGCCTCCTCGAGCGTCTCGTCGGTGATGACCGAGCCGCCGTGGCGGGCGGTGAGCAGCGCGCCCTCGTTGAGCACGTTCGCCAGGTCCGCCCCGGTGAAGCCGGGGGTGCGGCGGGCGACGGTCTCGAGGTCGACGTCGGGAGCGAGCGGCTTGCCCTTGGCGTGCACCTGGAGGATCTGCTTGCGGCCCTCGAGGTCGGGCCGGTCGACGGCGATCTGCCGATCGAAGCGGCCCGGGCGCAGCAGCGCGGGGTCGAGGATGTCCGGCCGGTTGGTGGCGGCGATCATGATGACGCCGCCCTTGACGTCGAAGCCGTCCATCTCGACGAGCATCTGGTTGAGCGTCTGCTCGCGCTCGTCGTGACCGCCGCCCATGCCGGCACCGCGGTGCCGGCCGACGGCGTCGATCTCGTCGACGAAGATGATCGCCGGGGCGTTCGTCTTGGCCTGCTCGAACAGGTCGCGCACCCGGCTCGCGCCGACGCCGACGAACATCTCGACGAAGTCCGAGCCGGAGATGGAGAAGAACGGCACGCCGGCCTCGCCGGCCACCGCGCGGGCGAGCAGGGTCTTGCCGGTGCCGGGCGGGCCGAACAGCAGCACGCCCTTGGGGATCTTGGCGCCCACGGCCTGGAACTTGACCGGGTTGGCCAGGAAGTCCTTGATCTCCTGCAGTTCCTCGATGGCCTCGTCGGCCCCGGCGACGTCGGCGAACGTCGTCTTCGGGGTGTCCTTGGTGATCTGCTTGGCCTTGGACTTGCCGAAGGCCATGACGCCGCGGCCGCCGCCCTGCATGGAGTTGAACAGCCAGAACAGCAGCAGCAGGAGGATCAGGAACGGCAGGAAGCTGATCAGGACGCTGACGAAGACGTTGTCCTGCGTGACGTTCGTCGTGAAGTCGACGCCCTCACCGGTCGTCTGCCCGTCGCCGTCGATCCCGGAGACCAGGGAGAAGACGTCGTCGGAGGCCCCGATCGGGTACGACGCGGTGATCTTGTCGTTGCCCTCGACGGCGGTGCGCAGGTCGAGGTCGAGCGTCTGTTCCTTGTCGTTGATCGTGACCGACTCGACGTTGCCGCTCTGGATCTGCTGCAGGGCGACCGACGTCTTGACCTGCTCGTAGCTGGAGCCGCCACCGAGGAAGGAGGACAGACCGAGGGCCACCAGGACGACGAGGACGACCCAGAACCACACGGAGCGGAAGATCTTCTTGCGTTCCATACACCGATGCCGGGCGGCCGGAGGTCCCCGGCCTGGCCCGTCCACCCTCCTGATCGTCCGGGTGACGCTCCGCGCGACCCGGGCGGGCACCCTGGCGCTCGGTCCAGCGTCGTTGCGCTCGACGGTACACCGGGGAGGCTGTGCGTCCCCTGTGATCGCGCTGCCCGGAGGCCGTGCGCTCCCCCCTCCGGAGGACCCCGCTACGCCGAGTAGACCTGCGGCTTGAGCGTGCCGATGTAGGGCAGGTCGCGGTAGCGCTCGGCGTAGTCGAGGCCGTACCCGACGACGAACTCGTTGGGGATGTCGAAGCCGACGTAGCGCACCGGGACCTCGACCTTGATCGCGTCGGGCTTGCGCAGCAGGGCGCAGACCTCCAGCGAGGCCGGGCGCCGGCTGCCGAGGTTCTTCAGCAGCCAGGACAGCGTCAGGCCCGAGTCGATGATGTCCTCGAGGACCAGCACGTCCATGCCGGAGATGTCGCGGTCGAGGTCCTTGAGGATGCGCACGACCCCCGAGGAGCTCGTGGAGCTGCCGTAGGAGGAGACGGCCATGAACTCCATCTGAGTGGGCAGCCGCAGCGCACGGGCGAAGTCGCTCATGAACAGCACCGCGCCCTTGAGGACGCCGACGAGCAGGACCTCGCGGCCCTCGTAGTCGCGCGCGATCCGGTCGGCGAGCTCGGTGATCCTGCCCTGGATCTGCTGCTCGGACAGCAGCACGTGGTCGATGTCGGGGCCGTAGCCGTGGTCGGGCCCCAGCTCCGCAGTGGTCGACTCCGCAGTGGTCGACTCCGCAGCGGTCGACGCGGTCTCGCTCACGGGTGCTGCTCCTCCGGGTCGGGGGCGACTCCGGCCCTCCCGCCCGGGGAGCCGGCGGGCCGCAGCACCAGCCTGCCAGACGCCCGGAGCGCCTCCGCACCGTCCGGCAGGGCGACCGGCCCCTGCCCGCGCCACGCGGTCAGCAGCGCGTCGACCGCCCGCAGGTGCACCGCCTGCAGGTCGCCCACACCCGCACCCCGCAGCCACCCGCGCAGCACCCGCCGGCGCAGCGCGGCCGGCAGACCGGCCACCTCCGCGGTCGGCAGGCCTTCCGGGCCCGCCACCCGTGCGAGGTGCTCCCCGGCCAGGGCGTCGAGGACCTCGAGGTCCTCGCGCAGCAGGTCCGCCGTCCGGGCCAGGGCCGGCGCGACGCCGCCGCCGAGGACGTCCTCGAGCAGGGGCAGCACCTCGGCGCGCAGCCGGGCCCGGCGGTAGGCCGGGTCGGTGTTCCACGGGTCGTCCCACACCGGCAGGCCCGACTCGGCGCAGGCGGCGCGCGCGGTCGCCCGCCGCAGGCCGAGCAGCGGTCGCCAGAACGGCGGGCGCTCGGCCACCATCCCGGCCACCGACCGCGGACCGGACCCGCGGCCGAGGCCGAGGAGCACCGTCTCGGCCTGGTCGTCGAGGGTGTGACCGAGGGCGACGCGCGCCCCGGAGTCGCCGGCGCACCGGGTCAGCGCGGCGTACCGGGCGGTGCGGGCGGCGGCCTCCGGGCCGCCCGCGGTGCCGACGTCGACGGGGACGACGAGCACCGGGTCCAGGCCCAGGCCGCGCAGCAGACCTGCGGTGTCGCGCGCCCGCTGCGCCGAGCCCGGCTGCAGGCCGTGGTCGACGGTCACCGCCCCGGCCGGCACCCCGGCGCGGGGTGCCTCGAAGGCGACGGCGGCGGCCAGCGCGAGGGAGTCCGCTCCCCCGCTGACGGCGACCAGGACCGGCTGCGCGGAGGTCCGCAGGCCCGGCCGGACGGCGCTGCGGACGGCCGCGACGGCCGGCGGCGGGCCGCTCACCGCAGCCGGGGCGTCAGGCGGGAACGGCCGGGCGGCCGTGCACCCGCTCGACCCAGCGGGCCGGCTGGGTGAGCTCCTCGACCAGCGGCAGGTTCTCGGGCCCGGCCCACACGCGGTTGAACCCGTCCATGCCGACCAGGTCGACGACGCCGCCGACGAAGGTCCGCCCGTCGGCGTACTGCTTCATCTTCTGCTCCAGGCCGAGCAGCCGCCGCAGCACGCGGTCGATCGGGCTGCGGCCCTTGCGCCGCTGGGCGAAGCGCTTGCGCAGGGTGCGCACCGAGGGGACGACGTCGGGGCCCACGCCGTCCATCACGTACTCGGCGTGCCCCTCGACCAGGCTCATCACGGCGGTGACCCGGTCGAGGACGGCGCGCTGCTCGGGGTCGCGGACCAGCGCCATGAGGCCGGCCGACCCGCCGTCGTCGTCGCTGCCGCGCACCGCGTCGGCCAGGCCGCGGACCAGGTCGGACATGCGGTCGCGCAGCGCGTCGGGGCTGAGGTCGGTGGCCTCCACGAACTCGGAGATCTGGGCCTCGAGGTGGTCGCGCAGCCACGGGAAGGCGGTGAACTGCAGCTGGTGGGTGACCTCGTGCAGGCAGACCCACATGCGGAAGTCGGTCGGGTCGACGCCCATGCGCCGCTCGGCGTCCACGATGTTCGGGGCGACGAGGAGCAGCCGGCCGCCGGTGCCGAACACCTCGTACTGGCCGAGCACCCGGGAGGACAGGAAGGCCAGCAGCCCGCCGGCCTGCACGCCCGTAGCGCGCGAGCCGATGGCGGTGGCCAGCGGGCCGGGCGGGTTCTCCGACCGCTCGAGGAGCGCCCCGGCCAGCGGGTCGAGCAGCGCGGCCATGCCGGTGGTGTTGGCGTCGATCCAGCCGGGCCGGTCGACGACGGCGACCTCGGGGACCGGACCGCCCTCGACCGGGTGCAGCCCGGTCAGGCCCTCGACGTGGGTGACGGCGGCCGCGGCGGCCTCGTGCAGCTCGCGGACGACGGCGGCGGCCTCCTCCCGCGTGGTCGCGGGCCCGGGCCCGGCCAGCCGGCGGGCGGTCCGCCCGGCGAGCCCCCAGTCGACGAGTGCGCTGCTGCTCATCGCCTCACGGTACGCGGGCGACCGGTGCGCCACCCCCGGTCACGAGCACCCGCAGGAGGCCAGCGCGGCCGCCACGGCGTCCAGCGCGGCCTCCTCGGGCCCGCCGCCACCGGTGGTGCCGTTGGCCACCAGCGCGTAGGCGAGCAGCCGCCCGTCGGCGGTGACCACGGTCCCGGCCAGGGCGTGCACGCCGAGCAGGGTCCCGGTCTTCCCGCGGACGGAGCCGGGAGCCGTGGCGGGGTCGGCGTCGCCGCGGTCGGCGAGCGTGCCGTCGTAGCCGGCCACGGCCAGGCCCGAGACCACCGCCGAGGTGCCGGCCAGGGAGCCGTCGGCGGCACCGGCGAGCACGTCGGCCAGGACGGCGGGGGTCACGAGGTCCAGCCGGGACAGCCCGCTGCCGTCGTGCAGGTCGACCTCGGAGGTGTCGATGCCGGCGTCGGCGAGCGCGTCGGTGACCGCCTGCGCGGACCCGTCGAAGGTGGCCGGCAGGCCGCGGGCGAGGGCCACGTGGCGGGCCAGCGAGTCGGCCAGCAGGTTGTCCGACTGCGACAGCGCCTGCTCGACCAGCCGCGCGACCGGCGCCGAGCGGACGCTGCCCAGCGTCGTGGCACCGTCGGGGGCCTCGCCCAGCTCGACGGTCGCCCCGGGGACGTCGAGCGCGTCGGCCAGCGCCCGCCCGGCGTCGGTGCCCGGCGTCCCGCTGCGGGGGTTCTCCCCGGGGGTCACCCGGGCGCCGTCCACCGCGGCGGCGGTGACGGGCGCGGCGTAGCTCGACGGCGCGTCCTCGGGGCCCCAGCCCTCCGCGGTCAGCGGCCCCTCGAACAGCGAGGTGTCGACGACGACCCGGGCGACGGTCGTGCCCGGCGGGAGCGCGGCCCGCACCTGCGCGGCGAGGTCGGCCACGGTCGCCGCGCCCGGATAGGTGAGCGACGGGCCGGTGGTCGAGAGGGTCGGGTCCCCGCCGCCGACCAGCACGACCTCGTCCGGCGCGGCCCCGGCGACGACCGTCGTCTCCAGCGTGTCGTCGGGGTCGAGGGTGGTGAGCGCGGCGACGGCGGTGAGCAGCTTGGCCGTCGAGGCCGGCGTCACGGGCTCGTCGGCGTCCTCGTCGAACAGGGTCTCCCCCGTCGCGACGTCGACCACCTCGGCGCCCAGGCCGCCGGCCAGCGCGGGCGCCGCCAGCAGCGGGCCGAGCACGGCCGAGAGCGCGGCGGGGTCGGGCGCGGGGGCCTCGGAGGACAGCGCGGCGAGCACGGGCGCGGGCTCGCCGACGTCGGGGAGCGCGGCGGTGGGCCCGGCCGCGGTACCGCCCGCGCCGGCGTCGCCGCGGCCGAGGAACAGCAACCCGCCGGCGACCAGGACGGCCACCACGAGGAGGGCCAGCACGCCGACCAGGACGCGCCGGCGCAGCCGGCGGTAGCTCGGCGTGACGGTCGTCGACCCGCTCGGCTCGATGGTGCCCACCCCCAGGAAGAGACCCCCGGGCGGACCTGCACCGGTGGGCCTGATACCGGTGGGCCACACTACGTGCCGTGCAGTTCGACGTGACGGTAGAGATCCCCAAGGGCCAGCGGAACAAGTACGAGCTGGACCACGCCACCGGGCGCATCCGGCTCGACCGGATGCTGTTCACCTCGACCCGGTACCCGGCCGACTACGGGTACATCGAGAACACCCTCGGTCAGGACGGTGACCCGCTCGACGCCCTGGTGCTCCTCGAGGAGCCGACCTTCCCCGGGTGCCTGATCACCTGCCGGGCCATCGGCATGTTCCGGATGACCGACGAGGCGGGTGGCGACGACAAGGTCCTCACCGTCCCGGCCACCGACCCCCGGATGGCCCACCTCCAGGACATCACCGACGTCTCGGAGTTCGACCGGCTGGAGATCCAGCACTTCTTCGAGACCTACAAGGACCTCGAGCCGGGCAAGTCGGTCGAGGGCGCCAACTGGGTCGGCCGCGCCGAGGCGCAGGCCGAGATCGAGGCCTCCATCAAGCGGGCCCAGGAGGCCGGCGGCCACTGACGGCCCCCTCCCCCGGCCCTCCGAGCGCACGACGGACGACCGACGGCGGTGCACCCCACCCGGGGCGCACCGCCGTCGTCGTCCCGGGCACGGTCGTCCCGGGCACGGTCGGCTCAGCCGCGCGTGTCGTGCAGGACCGCCGTGAGGAACCCCAGTTCGCCCCGGTAGCCCTCCAGCCACTGGCGCCGGTGGGTGCGGGCGGCGTCCAGGGCGGCGGCGCGCTCGGCTCCGTCGGCCTCGGTCAGCGCCCACTCCGTCAGCGCACCGGTCCAGCACCACTCGTACTCGTCCCACTCGGCGAGCGTGGACAGGTGCGCGTAGCCGGGCTCGAAGCCGCAGCGCTGCACCTCGGCCAGCAGCCCGGGCAGGTCGGGCAGCTCGCCGGGCTCGGCGCCGAGACCGGCCAGCGCCGCGTCGCTGGGACCGGACTCCCAGAAGCCGTCGCCGAGGAGGACCCGGCCGCCGGGGCGCAGGGAGCGGCGGACGGCGTCGAGGGTCCCGGCCGGGCCGCCGAAGACGTGGGTGACACCGATGCAGACGACGGCGTCGAAGGGGCCGCCCTCCCAGGTCGCGGCGTCGGCCTGCACGAACTCGACGCGCCCCCGGAGCCCACCCATCGCGGCCCGGTCCCGTGCGGCGTCCAGGGCGGGGGCGGAGGTGTCCACCCCGACGCCGACCAGGCCCGGCTGCGCGGCCAGCAGCCGGAGCAGCCAGGCGCCCGCGCCGCAGCCGAGGTCGAGCACCCGGCCGCGCGGGGGTGGGGCCAGCCGCTCGAGGAGCCGGGCGAGCGCGTCGTCGGAGACCGGGGCGGCGACGGGGTGCCAGCGGTGCGCGACCGCGCTGACCACCGCCCTGTCCAGGGTGCTGTCCACCCGCGCAGTCTGGCGCAGCGGCCCGCCGCTCAGATGAGTCCGCGCGAGCGCAGGTCGCGCAGCTCGGCGAACACCCGCCGGCGGATGAGGTCCTCCCGCTTCTCGCCCAGGCCGACGAAGCGCAGGGACAGCTCCGCACGGTCGTCCTCACGGGGGTGGCGCCGCACGATCTCCGCCTTGGCCGACACCCTGGTCCCGTCGAGGTCCACGGTCACCGGGAGCACCGAGCCGACCTCCAGGGCCGCTGCCGCCTCCTGTCGGCCACCGAGGATGCAGCGCATGCCCCCCTCGCTGAGGTCGACGCTGGCCCCGGACAGGAGCGCGTCGCCGGCGCCCAGCTCGACGGAGACCGACAGGGGCGTGCGGACCGCGGACCGCCGCTGGCCGCGCGAGGCGGGGCCCACGACCCGGAGCCGCCAGCTCGGCGACTCCCCGGTGCGGACCTCGACGAGCTCGACCGGCAGGGAGCGCAGTTCCTCGGGGCCCCGCCAGATGAGCTCCATGCGCTCGCCCACGTCGAGGCGGACACGGCGGCGCGAGGAGTCCTCCCCGACGCTCACCACCAGCTCCCCGCCGGTGGCCTCCTCGACGAAGCTGGTCAGCACGTCGTCCCGGCTGACCGCCTTGACGTCGAGCACGCTCCGGTCCTCGGGATAGTCGACTCCCGGCGTCCCCATGGTCGCCCTCCTCGCTCACCTGGTCACACCTGGCCGGCGTGGCCTGACCCGCCCTGTGGCAGAAGTCCGCCCGGCGCGTCGCCGGACGGGGCCGGCCACCACGGCGGGCCCTCCGGTCACGGCACCGACATACATCGGCAGGAACGGCACGGACTCCAGTCGGGGGCACGGCTCGTTCCCTCGTCGGGGGGGTGTCGACGGCAGGCGCGCCCGGCGACACCGGCGGCGGCCGTGCCGACCCGCCGTCGGCCCGCCACGCCGGTCCGGTCACCGCCGCCGTCCCCATCGGCTGGAGCGACTCCGCGCAGCGACCACCCGACGCCGATCGCGCGCCGACGCGCGAGCCGGCCCCGGTCCGGCACCCGGAGTGGTTGACAGCCCGCGGTGCCCGTGCCGAGGTCGCCCCCAGGCCGACGCCGCAGCCCGCGCCGACCGGTGTCACGGGGAGGGGCGATGTTCGAGCGACTCGGCCGGCTGGTGTACCGCAGACGTCGGTGGGTGCTGGCGCTCTCCCTGGCGCTCGTGGTCTTCGCCGGGATCTGGGGCACGGGCGTCTTCGGGCAGATGACCGGGGGTGGGTTCGACGACCCCGGCAGCGAGAGCTCGCGGGCCGCCGCGGTGGCCGAGCGGGAGCTGGGCCGCAGCGCGGCGGACGTCGTCGTCCTGTACTCCAGCGAGGACCGCACCGTCGACGACCCCGGGTATGCCGAGGCGGTCACCTCCACCCTCGACGTCCTGCCCGACGGCGTGCTCCGGGTCGTGTCCTTCTTCGGCACCGGGGACCCGTCGCTGGTCAGCGAGGACCGACGCAGCACCTACGCCGTGCTCACCCTGCGCGGCGACGAGGACGAGCGAGAGGACGTCCTCGACGCCATCGAGGACGACCTGGCCGCCCCCGGCCTGACCACGCGGCTGGGCGGGGACGTGACCCTCAACCGGGACATGAACCTGCTGGTCAGCGAGGACATCGCGCTGGCGGAGACCATCTCGCTGCCCGTCCTGGCCGTGCTCCTCCTGGTGGTCTTCGGCAGCCTGGCGGCCGCCTGCCTGCCCCTGGTCATCGGCGTGACGGCGATCCTCGGCTCGTTCGCGGCCCTGCGCGCGTTCGCCCTGGTCACCGACGTCTCGATCTTCGCGGTCAACGTGGTGACCGTCCTGGGCCTCGGCCTGGCCATCGACTACGGACTGTTCGTGGTCAGCCGTTTCCGCGAGGAGGTCCGCAGGCAGCCGAGCATCGAGGACGCCCTGGCCCGGACCCTGGCCACGGCCGGACGCACGGTCGCCGTCTCCGGCGTCACGGTGGCGGTGTCCCTGGCCGGCCTGCTGATCTTCCCGCAGGTGTTCCTGCGGTCGATGGGCTTCGGCGGCATGAGCGCCGTGCTCGTCGCGATGCTGGCCGCGCTGACCCTGCTGCCGGCCCTGCTCGCCGTGCTCGGGCCCCGGGTGGACGCCCTGTCGATCCGGCGGGCGATCCGCCGCCGGCGCAGGCAGCCGGCCCACCTGGCCGTCGACCCCCACGGGACCTGGTACCGGATGGCCCGTGCCGTGATGCGCCGTCCGGTCCTCCACGGAGTCGCGGTGACGGCGTTCCTGGTGGTCCTGGCCCTGCCGTTCACCCGGGCGGAGTTCGGGGGCATCGACGTGCGCGCCATGCCCGAGGGAGCGGAGAGCCGCGTGGTCGCGGAGACCGTCGCGAGCGACTTCCCGCCGAGCCCGGCCGGCCCGGTCGAGGCGATCGTCGTCCTGCCGGGCGCCGCCGACTCGCCGGAGGGCGGCGCGGCACTGGAGTCGTACGTCGCGGCGGTGGACGCCGTTCCGGGCGTGGACGGCGCCTCGGTCACCGAGGCAGCCGGGAGCACGGCACGGGTCGCCATCGCCTCGGACGTCGGCGCGGTGGGCCCGGAGGGCCGCGACCTGGTGAGCGCTGTCCGCGGCATCGCTGCACCCGACGGGACCGAGGTCCTGGTCGGCGGCCCCAGCGCGCTCTACGCCGACCTGCTCGACAGCCTCGGCTCGCTGCTGCCGTGGATGGCCCTGCTCGTGGCCGCCACGCTCTTCCTCCTGCTGTTCCTGGCCTTCGGCTCGGTCGTGGTCCCGGTGAAGGCCATGGTGATGAACGTGCTCTCCCTGGGCGCCTCGTTCGGTGCCCTGGTGTGGATCTTCCAGGACGGGCACCTGTCAGGGGTCCTGGACTTCACCCCGACCGGCTTCGTCGAGGCGACCTCGCCGATCCTGGTGCTGGCCATCGTCTTCGGGCTGTCCATGGACTACGAGGTCTTCCTCATGTCCCGGATCCGCGAGCAGTACGACCTCACCGGCGACAACAGCGGGGCCGTGGCGACGGGCCTGCAGCGGACCGGCGGGATCATCACCAGTGCGGCGTTGTTGCTGGTCGTGGTGATCGGCGCCTTCTCGCTCTCCGGCGTCGTCCTCATCAAGATGATCGGCATCGCGATGTTCATCGCCATCGTCATCGACGCGACGATCGTGCGGACCGTGCTGGTGCCGGCCACCATGCGTCTGCTCGGCCACGCCAACTGGTGGGCGCCCGGACCCCTGCGCCGCGTCTACGCCCGGTACGGCATCGGGGAGCACGAGGGACCGCCGCTGCCCCGGCCGTCCCCGCTGGTCCACGCCGGCTGATCCCCGTCGGCTCGGCCGGGACCCGCCGGCGGAGCCGGCGGCGTCCCCCGACCCGCGTCGTGCCGGCCGCGCCGCACTGGAGGGACTCCCCGCGGGACCGGGATCCCGAGCGGGAGGGCCGGTCCGGCCGGCAGCCGGCCGAGGACCTCCTCGGCCGGACCGGGGCGACCGAGGAGGTAGCCCTGGACCCGGTCGCACCCCAGTGCGGCGAGCTCGCGCAGCTGGTCGACCGTCTCGACGCCCTCGGCCACCACGCGCAGCCCGAGCCCGCGTCCCAGGCCGATGACAGCGGCCACGACGGGGCCGTCACCGTCTGCCATGCCCGCCGTGAACGAGCGGTCGATCTTGACCTCGGTCGCCGGCAGCCGGCGCAGTTGCGTCAGGGACGACCACCCGGTCCCGAAGTCGTCGACGGACACACCGACGCCGAGTCCGCGCAGTCGCGCCAGGTGCCCGTTGCGCACGGCGGCCTCGGACAGCACGTGGCTCTCGGTGACCTCCACCGTCAGCGCCGGGCACGGCAGCCCGGTCTCCCGGAGGGTCGCCTCGACGAGGTCGGCGAAGCCGGGCTCGGCGAGCTGCAGCGGGGACACGTTGACCGCCACGTCCAGGTCCGTTCCCTCCCGCCGCCACCGCGCCACCGTGGTGCAGGCCTCGCGGAGGACGTGCGCCCCGATGTCCCCGATCAGACCGCCGGCCTCGGCGAGCGGCACGAAGACGTCGGGGGGCACCGGGCCCAGCTCGGGGTGCACCCACCGGACCAGCGCCTCCACGGCGGCGACTCGCCCGGTGACCAGGTCGAGCTGCGGCTGGTAGTGGACGGTGATCTCCCCGCGCCCCAGCGCGCCGTGCAGGTCGGTCTCCAGCCGCAGCTCGCGCGCGGAGGCGACGCCCGGGGAGCGACCGCCGTGCAGGCGGGCCTTGGCCAGCTGCAGCTCCTCCGCCGCCCGGCTCACGAGGCTCCGCGCCGCCGCGGGCACACCCGGGGTCGGGAGGGAGGCCGCACCGCCGGTCACGAGGTCGACGAAGACGTCCCGGCCGGCCACCGTCACCGGGGCGGCGAGGGCCGCGGAGACCCGGTCTGCGACCGCCGGGAGACCCGCCGCGGTGACGTCGGGGAGGGCGACGACGAACTGGTCCCCGCCGTAGCGGCCCAGCAGGTCCCCCTCGCGCAGCACCGACCGGAGCCGGTCGGCGACCTGGCGGAGGACCTCGTCGCCGGCCTCGTGGCCGAGGCTCTCGTTGATCCTGGTCAGCCGGCTGACGTCGCAGAGGAGCACCGCGCACGCGGCGTCCCCGTCGTCGCCGGCACCCGTGAGCTCCTCGAGGCGCGTCTCGAACGTCCCCCGGTTCGGGAGTCCGGTCAGGGCGTCGTGCGTGGCCTGCCACTCGACCTCGTGCGCCAGCCGGGTGTTCTCCAGGGCCACGCCGGCGATGCCGGCCAGACCCCACAGGCGCTCGACGAGCGTCTCCCCCAGCACGGCGGGGGGCTCCTGGTGCACCCAGTGGACCAGCACGATGCCGACGAACCGCTCCCCGACGGCGATCGGGACACCCGCCATGGCGCGCACACCGAACTCCGCCAGCACGTCGCGCGCCCAGGGGGAACCCGAGGCGTCGACGAGCATCGGCCGGCCGTGCCGGGCGATCTCGCAGAGCTCCGGGCTCTGCGAGGTGTCGGTCACGTAGCGGGCGATGCGGTCGGCCAGCTCGCCGCTCCAGCCGCTGGCCCCCGCGATCCGGACCGACTCGCGGCCGGACTCCCACAGGGCGACCGCCGAGCGGTCGGCCGAGGACAGCACGGGCACGGCGTCGGCGACCGCCTGGGCGATCCGCTGCACGGACGGCTGGCCGGCGAGGGACCTCGCCACCGCGAGCAGCAGGCGGGCGGTCTCCTCGTGTTCCCGCGCCTCGGCGAGCAGCGCCGACGTCCGCAGCCCCACGGCAGCGTGCCGGGCGAAGGCCGCCAGCATCGCCTCGTCCTCGGGGAGGAACGCCTGCCCCGGCCGCAGGACGGCGGCGAGGACCCCGTGGGTGCGGTCCGCGGTGGCCACCGGGACGGCCAGCACCTCGGCGTCGCCGACCCGCTGCAGGCCGGGCTCCAGTGGGGTGTCGCCGAGGTGGTCCGCGACCTGCGCGCCCAGACCCCGGGCCCGGACGTGGCGCGTGCCGTCCGGCAGGCGCACGTCCAGCAGGTGGCCGGGAGCGTGCAACGCCCGGTCCGCCCGCGACGTGATCCGCTCCAGCGTCTGCTCGAGGTCCGCGTCGCCCGCCAGGTCGCCGACGGCGTCCTGCAGGATCCCCAGCCGCTCGTCGGACAGCAGTGCGGCGTCCAGGTCCGGCCGCGCCGCGCGCCGCCGTCCGCGGGAGGCCCTGCGGCGCGGCTCCCAGCTGACCTCGTAGACGCACTCGGGCGCGCCGTCGACCTGGCAGGACCCGTGCCGGACCTCCGCCGGGGGGAGGCCGAAGACGACGGGCACCTGCCGGAGCATCCCGGTGTTGTAGTCGCAGTCGACCCGGTTCGGGGCGTTCGGCGGCAGGACCCGCCACCCCACGCGGGCGGCGCCCGTTCCCACGCCGAGGCAGCGGAAGACCGTGGCGGTGTCCAGGCGGGTGGACACCCGCGACACCGAGCGCAACACGGCCTCCGGCGACCCCAGCGCCCGGACGACCGCGCGGAACGGCGCGAGCGCCTGGTCGCGCAGCGCGGCCTCCCCGAGGCGCAGCCCGATCCCCGGGTCCGCGAGCTCGGCGGCCACGGCGTCGAGGAGCGCCGCCTTGACCGCGTACGTCACCCGGCCGTGGAGGGCCTGGAGCTCCGCCCTCCGGTCGCTCAGCCCGGCCCGTGCCAGCACCCGGTCGGCGCAGTCCTCGTTCCCGAGCTCGCCGGCCAGGCGCAGGACCAGGCGGGTGGTGAGCGTGGACGTTCCGGCGTCGTGGTGCACGGGGGCCTCCTCCGGTGCGACGTGGTTCGCGCACCGAGGACGGGTATCGGCCGGTCCGGTTCCTCCTTCGAGGCCGCGGCGCCCCGATCCCCCTCGAAGGGGCGGGCCCGGGGACCGGTCAGGCGCGCACGTAGGCCGCCAGGTGCTCGCCGGTGAGGGTGGAGCGGGCGGCCACGAGGTCGGCCGGAGTGCCCTCGAAGACCACCCGGCCACCGTCGTGGCCGGCGCCGGGACCGAGGTCGACGATCCAGTCCGCGTGCGCCATCACCGCCTGGTGGTGCTCGATGACGACGACCGACCGGCCGGAGTCGACGAGCCGGTCGAGCAGGCCCAGGAGCTGCTCGACGTCGGCGAGGTGCAGGCCCGTGGTCGGCTCGTCCAGCACGTAGACGTCGCCGCTCTCGGCCATCTGCGTGGCGAGCTTGAGCCGCTGCCGCTCGCCGCCGGACAGCGTCGTCAGCGGCTGGCCCAGGGTGAGGTAGCCCAGGCCGACGTCGGCGAGGCGGGAGAGGATCGTGTGCGCGGCCGGCAGCCGCGCCTCGCCGGCGCCGAAGAACGCCTCGGCGTGGGCCACCGACATCGCGAGCACCTCGCTGATGTCCCGGCCGCCGAGCCGGTACTCCAGCACCGAGGCCTGGAACCGCTTGCCCTCGCACTCCTCGCAGGGCGACTCGACGGTCGCCATGACGCCCAGGTCGGTGAAGATGACGCCGGCGCCGTTGCAGGTCGGGCAGGCGCCCTCGGAGTTGGAGCTGAACAGCGCCGGCTTGACGCCGTTGGCCTTGGCGAAGGCCTTGCGGATCGGCTCGAGCAGGCCGGTGTAGGTCGCCGGGTTGCTGCGCCGCGAGCCGCGGATCGCGCCCTGGTCGACCACCACCACGCCGTCGCGGCCGGCGACCGAGCCGTCGACCAGCGAGCTCTTGCCGGAGCCGGCGACGCCCGTGACCACGCAGAGGACCCCGAGCGGGATGTCGACGTCCACGTCCCGGAGGTTGTGCGTCGACGCGCCGCGGACCTCCAGCACGCCGGTCGGCGGGCGGACCTCGTCCTTGAGCGCGGCCCGGTCGTCGAGGTGGCGGCCGGTGGTGGTGCCGCTGGCCCGCAGCCCCTCCACGGTGCCCTCGTACACCACCTGGCCGCCGCCGGTGCCGGCCCCGGGACCGAGGTCGACGACGTGGTCGGCGATCGCGATCATCTCGGGCTTGTGCTCGACGACGAGCACGGTGTTGCCCTTGTCCCGCAGTTGCAGCAGCAGGCCGTTCATCCGCTGGATGTCGTGCGGGTGCAGCCCGATGGACGGCTCGTCGAAGACGTAGGTGACGTCGGTGAGCGACGAGCCGAGGTGGCGGATCATCTTGGTCCGCTGCGCCTCGCCGCCCGACAGGGTGCCGGCCGGGCGGTCGAGCGAGAGGTAGCCCAGCCCGATCTCGGCGAAGGAGTCGAGGAGGTGGCGCAGCCCGCTGAGGAGCGGCGCGACGGACGGCTCGTCGAGCGCGCGGACCCACTCGGCCAGGTCGCTGATCTGCATCTCGCAGAGGTCGGCGATGTTCTTCCCCCGGATCCGCGACGACCTGGCCTCCGGGCTGAGCCGCGTGCCCTCGCACTCGGGACAGGGCTGGAAGGTGATCACGCGCTCGACGAAGGCGCGGACGTGCGGCTGCATCGCCTCGACGTCCTTGGACAGCATCGACTTCTGGATCTTCGGGATCACGCCCTCGTAGGTCAGGTTGATGCCCTCGACCTTGATCTTCGTCGGCTCCTTGTAGAGGAGGTCGTGCAGCTCCTTCTCGCTGTACTCCCCGATGGGCTTGTCCATGTCGAAGCCCGCGCCGGCGAAGATCCGGCCGTACCAGCCGTCCATGCTGTAGCCGGGGACGGTCAGCGCGCCCTCGGCCAGCGACCTGCTCTCGTCGTAGAGCGCCGTCAGGTCGAAGTCGGAGACCGAGCCCATGCCCTCGCAGCGCGGGCACATCCCGCCCATGTAGACGACGTCGCGGACGACGGCCTTCTCGACCCGGCCGCCCGCCTTCTCGGTGCTCATCACCCCGCTCGCCCTGCGCGTCGGGACGTTGAACGAGAACGCGGTGGGGGGACCGATGTGCGGCGCGCCGAGCCGGCTGAACAGGATGCGGAGCATCGCGTTGGCGTCGGTGGCGGTGCCGACGGTGGAGCGCGGGTTGGCGCCCATGCGCTCCTGGTCGACGATGATCGCCGTCGTCAGCCCCTCGAGGAGGTCGACCTCGGGCCGCGCCAGCGTGGGCATGAAGCCCTGCACGAAGGCGCTGTAGGTCTCGTTGATCAGCCGCTGAGACTCGGCGGCGATCGTGCCGAACACCAGCGAGCTCTTCCCCGACCCGGAGACGCCGGTGAACACCGTCAGCCGGCGCTTGGGCAGCTCGACGCTGACGTCCTTGAGGTTGTTCTCGCGCGCTCCGACCACGCGGATCACGTCGTGCCCGTCGGCGGCGTGCTGCGCGGGTGACAGCGGGCCGGTGCTCGTGGCGGTGCTCATCGTCTCTCCGTCCGGTGGGCGCCGCCGTCGTCGGCGCGTTCGCTGTCTACTCGCTCGGGCTGACGATCGGGACGGCGCGACGCCCGTCCGGTCGACGCGGTGCACCCGGCCGCGGGTCGGTCCGACCAGCGGCCGTCGCACACCGGCCCGCGGCCGGGGAGCCCGCCGGCCTCCCGCCACGCCCGGGGTCGGCGCGGGGTGACGCGGGACCAGCGGTACGGCGTGGCCGGGTCACGGCCGCTCCTGGATGCGGACCATGTTGCCGGCGGGGTCCCGGAAGGCGCAGTCGCGCACGCCGTAGGGCTGCCGGGTCGGCTCCTGGACGACCTCGGCGTCGCCGGCCTGCAGCCGCTCGAAGACGCCGTCGAGGTCCCCGGTGGCGAGCACGACGGAGGCGTAGGTGCCCTTCGCCATCATCTCGGTGATGGTCCGGCGCTCCTCGTCGGTGATCCCCGGGTCCGCGGCCGGCGGGTGCAGGACGATCGCCGTGCCGGCGCCGCCGGCGGGGCCGACCGTGAGCCAGCGCATGCCCTCGTAGCCGACGTCGTTGCGGACCTCGAAGCCGAGCGTGTCCCGGTAGAAGGCCAGGGCGGCGTCGGGGTCGTCGTGCGGGAGGAAGGTGTAGTGGATGGTGAGGTCCATGGCGATCACGCTAGGGACGGCGCGTCGACCGGCGCTTCTCGATTCCTGACCGGTCGGGTGACCTGCTTGGCCACGCACGCGGGGATGCCCGCCGTGGCCTCCGCCGCCCGGCGCCGGTAGGTGCTCGGCGACATCCCGACCAGCTCGGTGAAGCGGGTGCTGAAGGTCCCCAGCGACGAGCAGCCGACCGTGAAGCACACCTCGGTGACGCTGAGGTCCCCCCGCCGCAGCAGCGCCATCGCGCGCTCGATGCGCCGGGTCATCAGGTAGCTGTACGGCGACTCGCCGTAGGCGGCCCGGAACGCGCGGCTGAGGTGGCCGGCCGACACGTGCACGCCGCGGGCGAGCGCCTCGACGTCGAGGGGCTGGGCGTACTCCCGGTCGATCCGGTCGCGGACGCGGCGCAGCCGCGCGAGGTCGCGCAGGCGCTGCTCGGTCGCACTGCCGCTCACGGCAGGATCGTGCCACGGGCCGGCGGCGTGTCCCGGCGACCGGGACACCGGAGGGTGGAGAGCCGCCTGTCGGAATCGAACCGACGACCTTCTCATTACGAGTGAGATGCTCTACCGACTGAGCTAAGGCGGCGGGCGTACGAGCACCAGCCTACGACACCGCCGTCCGCGCCCCGCGCAGGCCCGGCGGTCAGGCGGCGGGGAGGCGGAGCGCCACGGTGAGCGCCTCGACGGCGATCTGCGGCTTCACGTTCTGCTCCAGCGCGGTCCGGCACGCGAGAACCGCGTCGATCCGGCGCAGCGCCCCCTCGGCACCGATCCGCCGGGCCAGCTCCTCGGCGTCGGCCCGCCGGTCGGGGTGCGACAGCACCGGGGCCTGCTCCCCTGCCGCGGCCAGCACCAGCGCGTCGCGGTACAGCCCGGCGAGGTCGACGAGGGCCCGGTCCAGCGAGTCGCGGCCCAGCCGCGTGGCGCGGCTCTTCTGCCGCTTCTCCAGGTCCTTGAGGACGCCGGCGCCGCCCCGAGCGGCGGCGACACCGGGCCCCCGCGCGCCCACCCCGAGGCTGGTCTTGACCGCCTCGGTCTCGGCGCCGTCGAGGACCGCGGTGGTCCGGTCGGACTCCTCCTTCGCCGAGCTGACCAGGTCGTCGGCGGCGTGGAGGCAGGCGGCCAGCGAGACCAGGGACAGCGGGACGTCGAGCACGGCCTTGCGCGCCAGCCGGGCACCCTCGTCGCGGGCCAGGTGCCGGGCGCGCCCGACGTGGCCCCCGGCCGCGGCCGCCGCCCAGGACGCCAGCGCCGCGTCGATCCCGTCGCGGCGCACCAGCACGTCGGCGACGGCGTCGACCGGCGGTGTCCGCAGGCCCACCACGCGGCAGCGCGAGCGGATGGTGACCGGCACGTCGTCGGGGTGCAGGCTCGGCGCGCAGAGCAGGAACACCGTCCGCGGCGGCGGCTCCTCGATCATCTTGAGCACGGCGTTGGACGCCTGCTCGGTCATGCGGTCGGCATCCTCGACCACCACGACCTGCCAGCGGCCCTGCGACGGCGCGCGGCCGGCCAGCCGCACGAGCTCGCGGGCCTCGACGACGCCGATCGACAGCCCCTCGGGGACGACGGTGGCGACGTCGGCGTGGCTGCCGGCGAGCACCGTGCGGCACTGGTGACAGGTCCCGTCGCCGCCGTCGGGGCACTGCAGGGCGGCGGCGAAGGCCCGCGCGGCCACCGAGCGACCCGACCCGGGTGGCCCGGTGAACAGCCAGGCGTGGGTCATCGCCGTGGGGTCGGCGACGGCGGCCCGCAGTTCCGCGACGACCGCGGGCTGGCCGATCACCTGCGCCCAGACGCCGTCGGGCGCGCTCACGCGACCCTCCCCGGGAGCAGCGCCGCGACCCGCTCGCGAACGGCGTCGGCGAGGTCGTCGGCGGGGCGCTGGGCGTCGAGCACCAGGTAGCGCGCGGGCTCGCCGGCCGCGAGGTCGCGGAAGGTGGCGCGGACCCGCTCGTGGAACTCCAGCGACTCCGACTCCAGGCGGTCGGCGGCCGCCCGGCCGCGGGCGCGGGCGAGGCCCGCCTCGGGCGGCAGGTCCAGCAGCACGGTCAGGTCGGGCACCAGCCCACCGGTGGCCCAGTGCGACAGCCGCCGGACCTCGGCGAGGGCGAGGGCACGCCCGGCGCCCTGGTAGGCCAGCGAGCTGTCCACGAAGCGGTCGGTGACGACCACCTCGCCGGCGTCCAGCGCCGGGCGGACGACCGTGTCGACGTGGTGGGCGCGGTCGGCGGCGTAGAGCAGCGCCTCGGCGCGCGGCGAGAGGCCGGCCGACGCCGGGTCGAGCAGCAGCGCGCGGATGCGGGCACCGGGCGGGGTGCCGCCGGGCTCGTGGGTGACCCGCGCGGGCACCTCGACCAGCCCCAGCCAGTCGAACAGCCGGCGCACCTGGGTGGACTTGCCGGCTCCCTCCCCGCCCTCGAAGGCGACGAACAGGCCGCGGCCGGGCACGCGGGCGGAGGCGTCGATCGGGGGCTCCCGGGGTGCTCGAGGAGGGGTGCGGCGGCCGGTCCACGGTACCGGCCGGGGCCGACACGCCCGCCGTCCCGACGGCCTAGCGTCGCGCGGGTGGACGCTCCCTGGGACCCCGGCACCTACCTCCGCCACGCCGGCGAGCGGGCCCGGCCGTTCGCCGACCTGCTGGCCCGGGTGCACGCGGAGGAGCCCCGCGAGGTCGTCGACCTCGGCTGCGGCACCGGGGAGCCGGCCGCGGCGCTCGCGCGGCGGTGGCCCGGCGCGCGGGTCACCGGCGTCGACTCCTCGCCGGAGATGCTCGCCGCGGCGGCCGCGCACGCCGTCCCCGGGCGCGTGCGGTTCGTCCGCGGCGACGTCCGCGACTGGCGGCCCGACACCCCGGTCGACGTCCTCGTCAGCAACGCGGTCCTGCACTGGGTGCCCGGGCACGCCGACCTGCTGGCGCGCTGGGCCGGGGCGCTGGCACCCGGCGGCTGGCTGGCGCTGCAGGTGCCCGGCAACCACGGCGCCCCGACCCACCGGCTGCTCGCCGACCTGTGCACCGCGCCGCGGTGGGCCGGCCGGCTCGCGGCGGCCGCTCCCCCGCCCGACCCGGTCCTCACGCCGGCCGGCTACCTCGACGTCCTCACCCGGGCGGGGCTGGCCGCCGACGTCTGGGAGACCACCTACCTGCACGTGCTGCGCGGCCCCGACCCGGTGCTGGGCTGGGTGCGCGGGACGGTGCTGCGGCCGGTGCTGGCCCTGCTGGGCGACGACGCGGCCTCGTTCAGCTCCGAGTACGGGGCGGCGCTGCGCGCGGCCTACCCGGCCCGGCCCGACGGGACCACCGTGCTGCCGTTCCGCCGGGTGTTCGCCGTCGGCTCGCGCGCAGAAAGTACTTGACCGGGTGGAAAGTAGTTGCCACTCTGTCCTGCACCCGATGGAGGAGGCCGCCGTGACCGTTCCCACGCCCGAGTCCGCCGCCGCGCTGCTGGCCGAGGTCGACGCCGCCCGGACGCGCGTCCGCCAGGGCGCCGGCCCGGCCGCGTCGGCCTTCCTCGTCACCCTGGGCACCGCGAGCGCCGGCTTCTTCCTCGCCCAGCCGCTGGCCGGCAGCGAGCGCGGGGTCGGCGCCGCGGCGACGGTGTTCGTCCTCGCCGTCCTGGGTGCCGCGGCGGCCCTGCTGGGCGGCCGCGGCACGACGCGGGCGGGGTTCTCCCCCCGGTTCGGCCTGGCGATGGGTCTGTGGGGCGCGGTGCTGGCGGTCGGGCTCGCGGTGGGGCTGACCGTGCCGGGGCTGGCCTACGACTGGTCGTGGTGGGCGCCGCTGGCGGTCGCCGTCGCGGCGCCCTGCCTGGTGGGGGCCTGGCGGGAGCGGCCCCGGTGACGGCTGCGGGACACCCGCGGCACGCGCTCGACGAGGTCATCCACGCGCCGGTCCGCTTCTCGGTGATGGCCACGCTCGCCGCTGCCGAGGAGGCGGAGTTCGGCTTCGTCCGCGACGGCGTTCAGGTCAGCGACTCGGTGCTGTCGAAGACGGTGGCCACCCTGGAGCGGGCCGGCTACGTCGAGGTCCGCAAGGGCTACGTGGGCAAGCGGCCGCGGACGTGGCTGCGGCTGTCCGGGGACGGCCGGCGGGCCTTCGACGCGCACGTGGCGGCGCTGCGGGCGATCGCGGAGGGCCGGGCGCTCAGCGCGGGGTGAGCCGGTAGGCGTCGGTGCGGTGGGGCAGGTCGAGGACGTCGCGGCCGCGGGTGTCGGGATGGGTGGCCAGCAGGTCGCGGATGCCGCCGAGGAAGGCGGCGCGCGCGTCGGCGGTCATCGTCGCCACGTAGCTGCGCGTGCCGATGCCGCCCACGACCTGCTCGGGCGTCACCCGCTGGACGATGGCCGACCCGGCGGTGGCGACGTCGGCCGGCAGGGCCGCGGCGAACCGCGCGACGACGCCCTGGTCGGCCTCGTGCCCGCGCGCCTCCGCGGCCAGCGCGGCACCGAGCGCGGCCACCCACGGGACGGTCTCGTCGCGGACGTTCCACACGAACCCGACCACGCCGCCGGGCCGCAGCACCCGGCGCAGCTCCGCCGCGGCGGGCTCCGGGTCGAACCAGTGCGCGGCCTGACCGGCGACCACGGCGTCGACGGAGGCGTCGGGCACCGGGATCACCTCCGCCCCGCCGACCTCCACGGGGATCCCGGGGTGCCGGGCGGACAGCTGGCCCAGCATCTCCGCCGACGGGTCGACGGCCAGCACCTCGTGCCCGGCGGCGACGAGGACGTCGGTGAGCAGGCCGGTGCCGGCGCCGAGGTCGAGCACGCGGCGCGGCCGCCCGCCGAGCAGGAACGCCACCGCGTCGGGCGGGTAGCCCGGCCGGTGCGCGGCGTACTCGGCCGCGACCGACCCGAACGACGTGCGCCGCTGGTCCCAGTCGGCGGGGTCGGTCGTGCCGGTCACGGCCGCCTCAGCCGGCGGGGACGGCGTCGGACGAGGCCTTCTTCGCGGTGCTCCTCGTGGCCGCCGTCTTCTTCGCCGCGGTCGCCTTCTTGGTCGCGGTCGTCTTCTTCGCCGCGGTCGTCTTCTTGGCGGTCGTCTTCGTGGCCGCCTTCTTCTTGGTGGCCGCGGGCCGGCTGCGACGGTCGGCCAGCAGCTCGGCGGCGCGGTCGAGCGAGATGGTCTCCACCTCGTCGCCCTTGCGCAGGCTGGCGTTGGTCTCGCCGTCGGTGACGTAGGGCCCGAAGCGGCCCTCGCGGACGGTGATCTGGCCCTGGGTCACCGGGTCGGGGCCGAGCTCCTTGAGCGGGGCCGCCGCCGCCCGCCGGCCGCGCTGCTTGGGCTGGGCGAAGATCGCCAGCGCCTCGTCGAGGGTGACGGTGAACAGCCGGTCCTCGCTCTCCAGCGAGCGCGAGTCGGTGCCCTTCTTGACGTAGGGCCCGTACCGGCCGTTGAGCGCCTGGATCTCCTCGCCGTCAGGGGCGGTGCCGACGGTTCGGGGCAGCGTGAGCAGCTGCAGCGCCTGCTCCAGCGTGACCGTCTCCGGCGACATGGACGCGAAGAGGCTGGCCGTGCGGGGGCTCTCCTTGCTGCCCTCGGGCACGACGGTGGTGACGTAGGGGCCGTAGCGGCCGGCCTTGACCACCACCCGGGCGCCGGTCTCGGGATCGGTGCCGAGCTCCCGGTCCCCTGACGGCGCGGCGAGCAGCTCGGCGACCTTGTCGGCGGTGAGCTCGTCGGGCGCGAGGTCCTCGGGGATGCTCACCCGCGCGCCGTCGTCGCCGCCGGCCTGCAGGTAGGGGCCGTAGCGGCCGACCCGCACCACCACGGGCTCGCCGTGCGGGCCGGTTGCGCGCAGCGGGATCGAGTTGACGCCGCGGGCGTCGATCTCCTCGAGCTCGTGGCCGATGACCTGCTTGAGGCCGCCGGAGGCCGCGATGCCGCCGGCGTGCCGGCCCTCGCCGCCGAAGTAGAACTCCGTCAGCCAGTCGACCCGGCCCAGCTCGCCGCTGGCGATCTCGTCGAGCTCGTTCTCCAGCGAGGCGGTGAAGTCGTAGTCGACGAGCGCGGCGAAGTGCTGCTCGAGCAGGTTCACCACGGCGAAGGCGGTGAACGAGGGCACCAGCGCGGAACCCTTCTTCCACACGTACCCGCGGTCCTGGATCGTCTGCATGATCGACGCGTAGGTCGACGGGCGGCCGATGCCGAGCTCCTCGAGCCGGGCGACCAGGCTCGGCTCGGTGTAGCGCGACGGCGGGCTCGTGGTGTGGCCCTTGGGCTCGAGCTCGCGGGTGTCGAGCTGCTGGCCCCGTTCGACGCGGGGCAGCCGCCGCTCGGCGTCGTCGCTGCCGTGCTCGTCGTCGGACCCGGCGGCGCTCTCGTCGCGGGACTCGACGTAGGCGCGCAGGAAGCCCGGGAAGGTGATGGTGCGCCCCGACGCGGTGAACTCGACCCGCTCGTCGGTGGTGCTGCGGCCGGCCAGCCGGATGCTGACGGTCTGGCCCACCGCGTCGGCCATCTGCGAGGCCACGGTGCGCTGCCAGACCAGCTCGTAGAGGCGGAACTCGTCGCGGGCGAGCTGGCCGGCGAGCTGACCGGGGGTGCGGAAGGAGTCACCGGCGGGGCGGATCGCCTCGTGCGCCTCCTGCGCGCCCTTGGCCTTCTTGCTGTAGCGGCGCGCCTCGGCGGGCACGTAGGCGTCGCCGTAGAGCTCGCGGGCCTGGGTGCGTGCGGCGTTGATCGCCTCGTTGGAGAGGTTGGTCGAGTCGGTCCGCATGTAGGTGATGTGGCCGTTCTCGTACAGCCGCTGGGCCACCCGCATGACCTGCGCCGAGGACCAGCCGAGCTTGCGCCCGGCCTCCATCTGCAGCGTCGAGGTGGTGAACGGCGCGTAGGGGCGGCGCCGGTAGGGCTTCTCGTCGACCCGGCTGACGGTCACCTGGCGGCCCTCGAGCCGGGCGGCCAGCCCGCGGGCGCCGGCCTCGTCGAGGTGGACGACGTCGCCGGTGACCTGGCCGGTGGCCGGGTCGAAGTCGCGGCCGGTGGCCACGCGGCTGTCGTCGACGCTGACCAGGCGGGCGCGCAGCGTCGTCGGCTCCCCCGCGTCGGCACCGGTGCGCCCCGGGACGGTGAAGACGCCGTCGAGGGACCAGTAGTCGGCCGACGTGAACGCCATCCGCTCGCGCTCCCGCTCGACGACGATGCGGGTGGCCACCGACTGCACGCGGCCGGCCGAGAGCTTGGGCAGGACCTTCTTCCACAGGACCGGGCTGACCTCGTAGCCGTAGAGCCGGTCGAGGATGCGGCGGGTCTCCTGGGCGTCGACGAGGGCGGTGTCGAGCTCGCGGGGGTTCGCCACGGCGCGGGCGATGGCCTCGGGGGTGATCTCGTGGAACACCATCCGGCGGACGGGGACCCTCGGCTTGAGCGTGTCGACCAGGTGCCAGGCGATGGCCTCGCCCTCGCGGTCCTCGTCCGTCGCGAGGTAGACCTCGCTGGCGTCCTTGACCAGCTGCTTGAGCCGGCTCACCTGCTGCTTGCGGTCGGGGCTGACCACGTAGAGCGGCTCGAAGGCGTTGTCGACGTCGACGCCGAGACGGGCCCACGAGGCGCCCTTGTGCTCGGCCGGGACGTCGGCGGCGTTGCGCGGGAGGTCGCGGATGTGGCCGACGCTGGCCTCGACGACGTAGCCGTTGCCCAGGTAGCCGGCGATCTTCCCGGCCTTGGTCGGGGACTCCACGATGACCAGCGGACGACCACCCCCGGCAGCGGCGCCCCGGCGGCGGGCGGGCGTGCTGGTGCCACCGGCGGTCTCGTCGGCGGGCTGGCCGTTCTTCGCGGTCTTCGTGGGCACGGTGCTCCTGTCGGTGGTGCTGGTCGCGGCAACGCGGTACGCGGTCTGGTCGTCACGCGGTGCGCCCCCCTCGGCGGGCCACGGTAGGCCACGACCGCGGAACGCAACCGGCTGGCGACCCCGCGCGGGCGCGCCGTCACCGCGTCCAACGGTGCAGGAGCGCGACTGTTCCCCGCCTCCCCCGCACGGATCGGGGCCGGCTCAGTCGCCCTCGCGCACGTCGGCCACCACCTCCCCGATCGCGGCGAGGGTGGGCCGGTCCCGCTCGAGGTACCAGGTGTGCCAGGTGTCCCAGTCGACCGGGAGCGGCGTGGCACCGAAGTCCCCGTGGTCGGTCTCCGTGCCGTGCACGTCGAACAGCCAGGTGACGGGGTCCATCGGCGAGGAGGCCTCGTAGACCTCCTCGGCCTCCAGCTCCGACGCGACGTCGTCCATCCCCGGGCTGCCCAGGAGGACCAGGGCGTCGGCCGCCAGCTCACCGGCGACCTCCGCCGCACGGTCCACCACGACCGTTCCGTAGCTGTGGGCGACGACCGTGACCCGCGGGAGCCCGCTGCCGCGGTCGGGACCGGCCGCTCGCGTCGCGGCGAGGCCCGCCAGGTCACCGGCGAGGGCCGCCCCACCGACGGCGGCCCGTCCCTCCACCCAGGCCGTCGGGGCGACGACGCTGCCCGGCGGGCGGTACCCGAGCCAGGCGACCGTGGCCACCGAGGCGGCGGGCGCGGCGGCGCGGGCGGCGTCCGCCACCGCCCGCGCGTCGTCGCCCAGGTCCCCCAGGTCGCCGACGTCGTTGCCCACCCCGGGCACGTACACCCCGACGTCCTCGGCGGTGTCGAGGTCGCCGTAGACGACCGCCACCAGGGACTCGTCGGCGTCGAACGACCACAGCTGCACCGGGCGGCCGGCGGCCTCCTCGCGGTCGAGCTCGGCCGCCACGACCGCCGCCGTCGCGTGCCCCGCCGCGGACGGGTCCTCCAACGCCCGCTCCAGGAGCAGCCGGTTGGCCCGGTCGCGCGCCCAGGCCGGCAGACCGTCCAGGCTGCCGACGAGCCGGGGCTCGACGAGGGTCAGCAGGTCCCGCGCCGGCGTGGACATCCCCGCCCACCAGGCGGCGACGGACTCCGGCGACGTCCCCGCCACGGGGAGACACGCCGGCCGCCAGGTGCCGGCGAGGGCGACGACCCCGGCGAGGGCGGCGTACCCCCGGGAGCCACCCCCGCCACCACGCCGACGGAGCCGAGCGGCGTGGCGGAGTCGGCCGCGCTCGCGGCGGCGCGGGCGGCGGCACGGAGGGCGTCGGCCGCGGTCCCGGCGACCCGCTCGGCAGCGGCCGCCCGCTCCGCGATCGCCGCGTGGTGGTCGGCCAGCGCCTCCGGTGTCGCGCCCGGCGCCGGTGCCGCGGCCGCGGGGACCACGACCCCGCCCGCCTCGTCGACGGTCACCCCGAGGGCCGCCGCCTCGGCGAGCGCCTGCCCGGCCAGGTCCTGGGCGGTGCGGGCCTCCCGGACCGTGTCCTCCAGCCGGTCCAGTGACGTCGCGAGCGCGCCGGTCACCGCCGTGACCACACCCGACACCTCGCCCAGCGCCAGCGCGGCGGCCTGCCCGGCGTCCCCGGACCAGCACTCGGCGTCTTGCAGGGCCCGCGCGACCGCCTCCATGCGCCCGCGCCACGGGGGCAGCCGCTCGGTGACCACCCCGAGCCTGGAGACCGCGCCGTGGAGCAGGGCGACGTCCCAGGCGGCGACCGCCGTCAGGCCCGGGGCGCTCACCGGGTGCCTCCGGGCAGTGCCGCCCGGGCGGCCAGCACCCGGTCGGAGACGGCGGCGTCGGCGAGCCGGTAGGACAGCACCGCCCCGAGCAGTGCGGTGGACGCCGCCTGCGCCCCCGCGACGAGGTCGGCGACGAGCACCGCCCACAGCTGCCCGGTCGCGCCGGCCTGCTCGGACACCTCGCCGGGCGCCGCCGTCGCCAGCGAGACGGCGGTGGAGCCGCACAGGTCGGCGTCGTCGGACAGCTCGGCGGCGAGTGCGGCGAGCTCCTCGCCCAGCGCCTGGACGGCGTCGAGCTGGATGGCGATCGGTACGGACAACGGCCCTCCCGGCGTCGGAGCCGGACCGCGGTGGTCCGGCGCCGCGGACGCTAGGGCGGCACCGCGCCCGGACCGGTCCCGTCGTCCACAGCCGGCCGGCCGTCCACATCCGCCGCCGCGGGCCCCCGCCCGGCCGCCCCGGGCGGAGGCTCGCGCGGTGGGCTCAGGTCGCGGAGGAGGTGAGCGTGTCGGCGGGCTCCTCGCTCGCGCCGCCGACGACGACCGAGCGGCGCTTGGACACGATCACCGCACCGATGACCACCAGCGCCGCGGCGGCGGCGATGAGCAGCCGCACCGTGGTGTTGGCGTCCTCGCCGACCGAGAGCGTGACGACCGCGGGCGCGATGAGCAGCGCGACGAGGTTCATCACCTTGAGCAGCGGGTTGATCGCGGGGCCGGCGGTGTCCTTGAACGGGTCGCCGACCGTGTCGCCGATGACGGTCGCCGCGTGCGCCTCGCTGCCCTTCCCGCCGTACTCGCCGTCCTCCACCATCTTCTTGGCGTTGTCCCAGGCACCGCCGGAGTTGGCGAGGAACACGGCCATGAGCGTGCCGGTGGCGATGGCGCCGACGAGGTAGGCCGCCAGCGGGCCGAAGCCCAGCCCGAAGCCGACCGCGACGGGGGCGAGGACTGCGAGCAGGCCGGGGGTCGCCAGCTCCCGCAGCGAGTCCTTGGTGCAGATGTCGACGACGGCGGAGTAGTCGGGCCGCTCGCTGTAGTCCATGATCCCGGGCCGCGTGCGGAACTGCTCCCGGACCTCGAACACGACCCGCCCCGCGGCGCGGGACACGGCGCTGATGGCCAGGCCGGAGAAGAGGAAGACGACGGCGGCCCCGATGATCGCGCCGACGACGTTGTCCGGCTCGACGAGGCTGAACGACTGCGCCAGGTCGACGTCGCCGAGGGCCGTGCGCACCTGCTCGTTGTAGGACCCGAACAGCGCCGCCGCGGCCAGGACGGCGGTAGCGATGGCGATGCCCTTGGTGATCGCCTTGGTGGTGTTCCCCACCGCGTCGAGGTCGGTCAGCACGCGCGCGCCGTCCTCGTCGATGTCGCCGGACATCTCGGCGATGCCCTGGGCGTTGTCGCTGACCGGCCCGAAGGTGTCCATGGAGACGATGACGCCGGCGGTGGTGAGCAGGCCGCAGCCGGCCAGGGCGACGGCGTAGAGCGCTGCACCGCCACCGACGAGGAAGGCGCCGTACACCGCGCCACCGATGAGCAGGGCGGCGTAGACCGCCGACTCCAGGCCCAGCGAGATGCCCGAGAGGACGACGGTCGCCGCGCCGGTGAGCGAGCTGCGGCCGATGTCGCGGACGGGCTTGCGCGAGGTCTCCGTGAAGTAGCCGGTGAGCTGCTGGATCGCGGCGGCCAGGACGATGCCGATGAGGACGGACACGAAGCCGAGGACCTGCGGGTTGACCACCGAGTCGGGGACGTCGGCCACGCCCGGCAGCACGGTGAAGGCCGCGACGACGACGAGCACGAGGGAGACCACCGCGGAGGTGAAGAAGCCGCGGTTGATCGGCGCCAGCCCGCTGGAGTCGTTCTTGCCGGGGTTGCTGGCGAGGATCCCGACGACGGAGGCCAGCACGCCGATGCCGGCCACGACGATCGGGAAGACCATGCCGTCGGCGCCGAAGAAGACCTGTCCGAGGATCAGGGCGGCGACCAGGGTGACGGCGTAGGACTCGAAGAGGTCCGCGGCCATGCCGGCGCAGTCACCCACGTTGTCGCCCACGTTGTCGGCGATGGTGGCGGCGTTGCGCGGGTCGTCCTCGGGGATGCCGGCCTCGACCTTCCCGACGAGGTCGGCACCGACGTCGGCGGCCTTGGTGAAGATCCCCCCGCCGACGCGCATGAACATGGCCAGCAGGGCGCCGCCGAAGGCGAAGCCCTCGAGGACGACCGGCGCGGTCTCGTCGAAGAGCAGCAGTGCCAGGGAGGCACCGAACAGGCCGAGGCCGACGGTGATCATCCCGCAGACCCCGCCGGTCCGGTACGCGATGCGGAAGGACGGCCGGTAGCCACCGCTCTGGGCGGCGGCCGCGACACGGACGTTGCCGCGCGTGGCCAGCGTCATGCCGATGAAGCCGACGGCGGCGGAGAACAGCGCGCCGACGAGGAAGAAGACGGCCCTGGCCAGCCGCGTGCCCCAGCCGCCCTCGGACACGGGGAGCACCAGCAGGAGCAGGAAGACGACCACGGCGAAGACCGCGAGGGTGCGGAACTGCCGCCGCAGGTAGGCCCCCGCGCCCTCCTGCACGGCCCGGGCGATGTCGCGCATGCGGGTGGTGCCCTGGTCGGTGGCCAGGACGGCGCGCACGAGGGACCAGGCGAAGACGAGCGCAGCCAGCGAGACGACGAGGGCTGCCGTCACGAGGACGACGTCCCCGCCGGAGAGATCATTGTCCGGCATCAGTACCTCCCAGCGGTCGGCTGCCGCCGGGCGGCTCGCGTCCCCGGTCGGCGGAGAGCACGTCGGCGAGCGGGACCGCCCGGGGACGCCGCGCGAGTGTAAGCGAGATCACACTCCCCGTCTGCCCCCTCGGCGGACGCCCTCGGACGGGACGGCGACGCGCGGGCGGCGGGTTGCCCCCGGATGTGACAGTGGTGGGGTGACCACGCTCCACCCGGTCCGGCCGGCTGCTCCCCCACCCGGCCGCGAGGGGTCATCGGGGGTGACGTGTCCCGGGAGGCGCCGGCGGGCGCCGCGCCGGCCGTCCACGGGTCGGCCGCCGGCCACGGGTCCGCCGCGTCGTCCCCCGGCAGCGTGCCGCCGGGCGCGGAGCTGCTCGAGGACCTGCTGGCCGGCACCGCCGAGGAGGAGTCCCCGGTCACCCACGTGCACCGGCTCGCGGTGCGACAGAGCCGGACCCTGCCCTGGCCGGAGTGGGTCGACCCCTCGCTGCGCGCGCGGCTGGAGCAGCAGGGGGTGCGCGAGCCGTGGCGGCACCAGGTCGAGGCCGCCCAGCTCGCCCGCGAGGGCAGCTCGGTCGTGGTGGCCACGGGCACCGCGTCGGGCAAGTCCCTGGCCTACCAGCTGCCCGCGCTCACCCGCCTGGTCGAGGACCCGCGCGCCTGCGTCCTCTACCTCGCCCCCACCAAGGCCCTGGCCCGCGACCAGCTGGCCTCGGTGGCCGCGCTCGCCGACCCGTCGGTGCGCCCGGCGGCCTACGACGGCGACACCCCCGCCGAGGAGCGCGACTGGGTGCGCCGCCACTCGCGCTGGATCGTCACCAACCCGGACATGCTGCACCGCGGCGTGCTGCCGGCCCACCAGCGCTGGTCGTCGACCCTGCGGCGGCTGGCCTACGTCGTCATCGACGAGTGCCACGCCTACCGCGGTGTGTTCGGCTCGCACGTCGGGCACGTGCTGCGGCGGCTCCGGCGGATCTGCCGCCGCTACGGCGCCGACCCGGTGTTCGTGCTGGCCTCGGCGACCGTGGCCGAGCCGGCCGCGGCGGCGACCCGGCTGGTCGGCGCGCCTGTCGTCGCCGTCACCGACGACGGCTCGCCGCGCCCGGGCGCCACCTTCGCGCTGTGGGAGCCGCCGCTGACCGAGCACACCGGTGAGCACGGCGCGCCCCTGCGCCGGTCGGCCGCCGCGGACACCGCCGGGCTGCTGGCCGACCTGGTCGAGCGCGGCGCGCGCACGCTGGCGTTCGTCCGGTCGCGGCGCAGCGCCGAGACGGTGGCCGAGCAGGCCCGCCGGCTGCTGGCCGACCGCGGCCGCGGCGACCTCGTCCGGCGGGTCGACTCCTACCGCGGCGGCTACCTGCCCGAGGAGCGCCGTGAGCTCGAGCGCGCGCTGTCCGCGGGCGACCTGCTCGGCGTGGCCACCACCAACGCCCTCGAGCTCGGCATCGACATCGCCGGCCTCGACGCCGTGGTGCTGGCCGGCTACCCGGGCACGCTGGCCTCCCTGTGGCAGCAGGCCGGCCGCGCCGGACGCGCCCAGCGCGAGTCGCTCGTCGTCTTCGTGGCCCGCGACGACCCGCTGGACCACTACCTCGCCCACCATCCGCGGGCGGTCTTCGGCCGGCCGGTGGAGGCCACCGTCACCGACCCCGCCAACCCCTACGTCCTGGGCCCGCAGCTGTGCTCGGCGGCGGCCGAGCTCCCGCTGACCCCGGAGGACCTGCCCGACTTCGGCGGCCTCGTGGCCGAGGCCCGGCTCGAGGAACTCGCCGCCGCCGGCGACCTGCGGCGGCGACCGGCCGGCTGGTACTGGGCCGGCCGCGGACGTCCCGACGTCGACATCCGCGGCAGCGGCGGCGAGCCCGTGGCGATCATCGAAGGGGACACCGGGCGGCTGCTCGGCACCGTCGACGGCGGCGCGGCCCACTCGACCGTGCACACCGGCGCGCTCTACGTGCACCGCGGGGACACCTTCGTCGTCGACGAGTTCGACCCCGAGGACGCCTGCGCCGTCGTGCACGCGGAGAACCCGGAGTGGACGACCGTGGCCCGCGACGTCACCGACCTGTCGATCGTCGCGATCGAGCGGACGCGCCGGCTCGGCACGGTCACCGCGCACACCGGCGTCGTCGACGTGACCAACCAGGTCGTGGCCTACCAGCGGCGGCGGGCCGGCACCGGCGAGGTGCTCGCGGAGTTCCCGCTGGACCTGCCGCCGCGCCAGCTGCGCACCCGCGCGGTGTGGCTGACCCTCGACGCCGACGCGGTGGCCCGCGCGGACGTCGACGACCTGGCGCTGCCCGGCTCGCTGCACGCCGCCGAGCACGCCGCCATCGGGATCCTGCCGCTGCTGGCCACCTGCGACCGCTGGGACCTCGGCGGGCTGTCGACCGCGCTGCACCCCGACACCGGCACCGCGACGGTGTTCGTCTACGACGGGCACCCGGGCGGTGCCGGCTTCGCCGAGCGCGGGTACGCCGCCCTGCGGCGGTGGTTGCGGGCCACCCGGGCCACCGTGGCCAGCTGCGAGTGCGACAGCGGCTGCCCGTCCTGCGTCCAGTCGCCCAAGTGCGGCAACGGCAACGACCCGCTGGACAAGGCCGGCGCCGTGCGCGTGCTCGACGTCGTCCTCGACGAGCTGGCCGCCGAGGACACCGAGGACACCGAGGACACTGAGGACACCGGGGGCACCGGGGACGACGGCCCGGCCGGCGGCGGGACCGGCACCACGCACGTCATGCCGACCGGTCCGGTCCGCGGCCTGCTGCGGCGGCCCGGCGTCGGCCGGCCGGCCGTCCGTCCGGAGGCCGAGGCGGGGGATCCGCCCACCCCGGAGGGACCCACCGACGCCGGCGGCGGGTACGTCGAGGACGACCTGGTCTTCTGAGCCGTCCGGCAGCACCGGCCCCGCGCGGGCGAGGCCCTGCGCCCGGCGGGTCCCCAGCGGCCCGAGCGGGACGGTGACCGCCACCCGCACGTCGACGACCGCACCGTCGCCCACCGTGCACCCGGTGAGGACGGCGCCGTTGGCCTCGGCGACCTGGGCGGCGGCCGAGCAGGCGGCCGGGTCCCCGACGGCGGCCCGCCCGGCGGCGGCGAGGGCGGCGAGATCGGCGGCGGACCCGGCGCGGTGGCGGGCGACCGCCGCCGCGCCGACCAGGACCGCCGCCAGCCCGACGACCGCCAGCACCCCGGCCAGGGCCACCGTCCAGACCGTCGCCGACCCGCGCTCGCCGCCCTCCCCGCGCCACCTCATCCCGGGGCCACCCCCGGCTCCAGGCGCGCGACGGCGCTCGCCCCGACCCCGACCGCCGGCCCGACGCCCAGCGGCGGCACCCGCGCGCTGACGGTGACCCGCACCTCCCCACCCGCGACGACGACCGCGGTCACCGCTCCCTCGGGAGCGGCCCGCGCCGCCAGCGCCTGCACCTGCGCGGCGACCTCGCCGCGCGCGGCCGCGCGGGCGCCCTCCCGGGCCGCGTCGACGCAGCGCAGGTGGGCGCCGACCACCACGACGGCGGAGACCACCGCGGCGAGCACGAGGAGCAGCACCGGCAGCACGACGGCGGTCTCTGCGGTGACCATCCCCGCCTCCCGCCGGTCACCGCCGGGCCGGCGGGTGGTCAGGACAGGACCCCGAGCGCGGAGTCCACCAGGTCGCCCAGTGCCGTGACGACCGAGCCGCCGGTCACCACCCGGTAGAGGACCGCGGCGAAGGCGCACGCCGCCACGGTCCCGACGGCGTACTCCGCGGTGCTCATGCCCGCCTCGGCCGTGGCGAGGACCCTCGCCCACCGGCTCCTCAGCCGGCCGGGTCCCCCAGCGGACGCGTCACCGGCGGCGGAGTCCTCGGCAGGCGGTTGGTCGGCGGTCGGGTGGTCGGCGGTCGGGTGGTCGGTGGTCGGGTGGTCGGTGGTCGGGTGGTCGGTGGTCACGGGGCCTCCTCGGGTCGTCGGCCCCGGACGCGGGGCGCCCCTGCGACCCTCGTCGCCGCCGGCCGGCGGAGCGGCGGCCGCGGGCGGGCTGTGGACGACGGGCGCCCTGTGGACGGCGCAGCGCCGGCTGTCGGCTCCTCCGCTTCAGATGGGCGCCTCGAATGCCGTATCTGCCACGAGGTGGCGCGACCGCATCACCGCAGACGGCGGGAGGAGGACCCGTGGCTCAGCCCGACCGCCCCGAGGGCCGGCCGCTCGTGCTCGCCGGCTACGCCGTCGCCTTCGCCGCCGCCGCGGTCCTGTTCGGGTTCGACCGGACGCTGGGCGTCGTCGCCGGCGCCCTCAACGTGGTGTTCGGCATCTACTTCTGCCGGCACCTCGCCTTCGCCGTCGCCGCTGCCCGCTGGGCCGAACGCGACCTGCTCGCCGCTGACGTCGGCCTGGACACCTACACGCCGCCGGTCGCGGTGCTGGTGGGCTGCAAGAACGAGGAGCTCGTCGTCGACGGGATGGTCTCGGCGCTGCTCGCGCTGGACTACCCGGCCGACCGGCTCACCCTGGTCGTCGTCGACGACGGCTCGGACGACGCGACCGGTCCGAAGCTCGACGCCTGGGCGGCGCAGGAGCCGCGGCTGCGCGTGCTGCACCGGGCCCCGGGTGCCGGCGGGGGCAAGTCCGGGGCGCTCAACGAGGCCCTCGGCCTGGTGGACGCCGAGATCGTGCTCGTCTTCGACGCCGACCACGAGCCGGAGCCGTCGTCGCTGCGCCGGCTGGTCCGGCACTTCCGCGACCCGGTGGTCGGCGCGGTCATGGGCCGGTGCGTCATCCGCAACGGCAAGGACTCGACGATGGCCGGAACGGTCTTCGTCGACTACCTCTCCGGCTACCTCGTCAACGAGTACGGCCGGCAGGCGCTGTTCGAGCTGCCCGCCTACGGCGGCGCCAACTGCGCGGTCCGCATGAGCACGCTGCGGGCGCTCGGCGGCTGGAACCCCGAGACCGTCACCGAGGACACCGACCTGACCCTGCGCGTGCTCATGGCGGGGCAGCGGGTGCGCTACGACGTCTCGGCGATCGACTTCGAGGAGGCGGTGGTCAGCGCCCAGCGGTTCTGGAAGCAGCGCTACCGCTGGGCCCGCGGCCACCAGAAGTGCCTGCGCGACTACTGGTGGCCGCTCATGCGCACGCCGTACCTCTCCCCGGTGGAGAAGGTCGAGACGTCGCTGTTCCTCGCCGTCTACCACGTGCCGATGCTGTCCGGCCTCGGGCTGCTGCTGACCGTCCTGCGCGCCTTCGGCGTCGGGGACCTGCCGGTGATCGGGTTGCTCCCGCTGTCGATGCTGCTGTTCATCGGCCCGCTGGCCGAGCTGTGCGTCGGGCTGCTGGTCGGCCGGGTCGAGCGCCGCTCGGCCTGGCGGCTGCTCGGCTTCCTGCCCGCGTTCGCCCTGTCGATCTGGATCACCTCCCGCGCCTACGTCGACGGGATGCTCGGGCGCCCCTACAGCTGGGTGAAGACGACGCGGTCGGGCGCCACCTCGACCGTGCGGCCGGCCGCGCACGTCCCGGTCGCCGCCCCCGTGACCGCCGTTCCCGCGACCGCTCCCGCCGGCACGCGGCCGCGGTCGTTCGCCGTCCCGTCCGCGGAGGAACGGTGACCGCCGCAGGCCTCGCGCTGCCCCCGGCCCGGCGGCGGCCGTTGCGCGGGTCCACGCGGCGGCTGCTGCCGGTCCTGCTCGACCTCGCGGTCGCCGCGGCGATCTGCGTGCTGGGCTTCCGCTACCTGTCCGGCCCGCTCCAGGTGCTGGAGGCGGCCTGGGTCGCCCGGGTGCTCGGCTGGCTCGCGCCGGGGCAGGCGTCGGGCGTGCTGCCGCAGCACGTCCTGGTCTTCCGCGACGACGGCGGGATCATCGACGCGGTCGTCACGGCGTCGTGCTCCTCGGTGCTGTCGGTCCTCGGGCTGACCGCGCTGACCGCCGTCGTCCTGCGCAGCCGCAAGTTGCACGCCGTCGGCGGCCTGGTCGTGGCCGTCGGTGCCCTGCTGGTCCTCAACCACGGCCGGCTGCTGCTCTCGGCCTGGGCGGGGCTGCAGTGGGGCGAGGGCGCCCTCGTCCTCTTCCACGACTGGGTCGGCACGGTGTGGAACCTGGTCGCCACCCTGGGGGGCTTCCTGCTGATGGTCTGGATCACGCTGCCGGCGCTCGAGCGGGCCGAGCAGGACGTCGCGGGCCGGCACACCGCGCGGCGCCCCGACAGCTGGGCCCGCCCCGGCCTGGGCTACCGCGCTCCCGAGGGCGAGGAGGACCGGGGACGCCGGCGGCGCACCACCGTGACCGGGCTGCTGCACCGCCACGTCCTCCCGCGCCGGCTCTCGGGCCGGCTGGCCGCCCGCCGCGAGGCGGCCCGCGTGGACTACCGGCTCGGTCACCTGCCCCCGGACCACCGGGCCGACCGCATCCGCGAGCTGGCCGCCGACGGGCTGGGCGCGCACAGCGCCTCGCTCGTCGCCGTGGCCACCTACGAGACCGACGCCGCCGTCCTCGACTGCCTCGCCGAGTGCGTCGCCGCCCGGCAGTGGGAGCCGGTCACCGACGCCCGCGTCTCCGCGCTGCGCCTGTGGGCCCGCGGCTGGCTGCTCGCCCGGCCCGCCGTCGACCGGGAGGAGGCCGCCCGGACGGCGACCGCGACACAGCCGACGGTCCCGGTCGCCCGGATCCCGGTCCCGCCGACCGCGCCCCGCTCGGCAGCGCCCGCACCCGCCGCACCCCTGCCGACCGCGGCCACTCCGCGCCCCGCCACGTTCGCCCGTCCGCCCGACTCGGAGACGCCCCGGTGACCTCGACCCTGCACCCCGCACCCGCTCCCCCGTCCGCGGGACGCCACGCCGACACCGACGGCGCCGGCCGCGGAGCCGTGCTCGTCACCGGCGCAGGGGGCCCGGCCGGCGTGGCGGTCATCCGCCGCCTGGTGGCCCTCGGGCACCACGTCGTCGGCGTCGACGCCGACTGGTCGGCCGCCGGCTGCGCCCTGGCCACGGTCGGCGCGATCGTCCCGCGCGCGGACCACGTGCGCTTCGTCGACGCGCTCGTCTCCCTGGCGACGGCGTACGGCGTCGACGCGCTGATCGGCACGGTCGCCGAGGAGCTGCCCGCCCTGGCCGCCGGGGCCGCACAGCTGGCCGAGGCCGGCGTCGCCACCTGGCTGCCGCCGGCGGACAGCGTCGAGGTGTGCTGCGACAAGGCCGCCTTCGCCCGGACGCTGCGCGACGCCGGGGTCCCGCACCCGGCGACCACCGGGACCGCCGCCGGGCTGGCCGCCGTGCCCGGCCCCTGGGTGGTCAAGCCGCGCGCCGGCCGCGGGAGCCGCGGGGTGCGCCTGCTCGACAGCCGGGCCGCGGTCGCCGAGGCCCTGAACGACGACGCCTCGCTCATCGCGCAGACCCGGCTGCAGGGACGCGAGTTCACCGCCGACAGCCTGGTCGGCCGCGACGGGGGCCTGCTCACCGTCGTGCCGCGCTGGCGCGACGACACGAGGGCGGGGATCTCGGTCAAGGGCACCACCTTCGACTCCCCCGCCGTCACCGACGTGGTCGCGGCGGCTCTCGAGGCGGTGCGGCTGACCGGCCCGGCGAACGTGCAGGGCTTCGTCGCCGACGACGGCCGGGCGACCGTCGTGGAGATCAACCCGCGCTTCTCCGGCGGGCTGCCGCTGACGCTGGCCGCGGGCGCCGACGTCGTCAGCGCCTACCTGACCGGCATCCGGGACCCGCGGGCCGCGCTGCCGCACCTGTGGTTCACCCCCGGCGTCCGCATGAGCCGCTACTTCGCCGAGACCTACACCGGACCGGACGGCGCGCCGGTGGCCGACCCCTCCGCCGCACGGGCGGTGTCCGCGTGAGCCGCAGCCGGCACGTCCTCGTCCCCTTCGGCACCCGGCCGGAGGTGGTCAAGCTCGCGCCCGTCGTGGCGGCCCTGACCGCCGCCGGGCACCGGGTCGACGTCGTCGACACCGGGCAGCACACCGACCCGGCGCTCTCCACGCGGCTGCAGGAGACCCTCGGCCTGGCGCCCACCTGGCGCTTCTCCCTCCCGACCGGCGACCCCGCGGCCCGGCACGGCGCCCTGCACGCCGACGCCGCGCGGGCGGTGGCCCGCTCGCGGCCGGACGTCGTGCTGGCCCTCGGTGACACGAACACCGTGCCCGCCTACGCCCTGGCCGCGCGGGGCGCCGGCGTGCCCTTCGCGCACCTCGAGGCCGGGCTGCGCAGCCTCAACCCGCGCAGCGTCGAGGAGGTCAACCGGCGGGTGGCCGCGGCCGTGGCCGCCCTGCACCTCGCCCCGACCCGGCGGGCCG
Organism: Geodermatophilus normandii; assembly: GCF_003182485.1. Lineage (NCBI taxonomy): Bacteria > Bacillati > Actinomycetota > Actinomycetes > Geodermatophilales > Geodermatophilaceae > Geodermatophilus > Geodermatophilus normandii. The sequence continues at coordinate 733,655 of NZ_QGTX01000001.1, forward strand.
CGGCGTTCCTCGCCGCCGAGGGCGTCCCCGCCGAGCGGGTGTTCGTCGTCGGCAACCCGGTGGTGGACACGCTCGTGGCCCGCGGCGTCCGGCCGGTGCCGGTGGCGCAGCGGCGCGGCGTCCTGGTGACCGCCCACCGCCCCACCAACGTCGACGACCCGGTGCGGCTCAAGCGGCTGGTGGGCGTGGTCCGCGCGCTGGCCGACCAGGTCGGGCCGGTGACCTTCCCGGTGCACCCGCGGACCGCGGCCCGCCTCGCGGCCACCGGCCTCGACGCCGAGCTCGAGCACCCGGCGATCACGCGCAGCGGACCGGTCGACTATGACACCCTGCTGGCCGCGCTAGCCTCCGCCCGGCTGGCGGTCACCGACTCCGGCGGCATCCAGGAGGAGGCCGCCTACCTCGGGGTCCCCGTGGTCGTGTTGCGCGGCTCGACGCCGCGGTGGGAGGGCGTCGAGGCCGGCACCACGACCCTGGCCGGCCTGGCCGACGACTCCGCCGCCGACGCCGTCCTGGCCGCCGCCGCGGCGCACACCGGCGCCGAGGGCCAGGCCCGCGCCGCCGGGCTGCCCTGTCCCTACGGCGACGGCACGACCGGGCCGCAGGTCGCCGCCGTCCTCGCCGACGAGGCGACCGACGCGCTGCTGGCCCTCGACGAGCCCGACTTCACCGACGGCCGGCTCCCGTGGTGAGCGCCGCGCCCTCCTGGGACGGCCCGCCGCCCCTGGCCGTGGTCGTCGACCTCGACGACACGCTGTACCCGCAGGCCGCCCACCTCGCCGCGGCGGCGGCCGACGTCGGTGCCGCCGCCGCGGCGGCCGGCCTGGACGGTCCCGCGGTGCGCGCGGCGCTGGCCGCGGAGCTCGCGGCCGGGTCCGACACCGGCGGCACGATCGACCGCGCGCTGCTCGCCGCCGGCGTGCCGGCCGCCGACCTCCCCCGCTGCGTGCCCCCGCTGGTCGCCGCGTTCACCGCCTGCGCGCCCGACCGGCTCGCGCCCCATCCCGGCGTGCCGGAGGCCCTCGCGACGCTGGCCGCCGCGGTCCCCGTGGGGTGCCTGACCGACGGCAACCCGGTCATCCAGCAGGCGAAGCTCGCCGCGACCGGGCTGGGACCGCTGCTGCGCGAGGTCCTGGTCACCGACGCGCTCGGCGGGCGGGCGGCGCGCAAGCCCGCGCCCGCGGGACTGCTCGTCCTCGCCGCCCGGCTCGGCGTCCCCGCCGACCGGGTGCTGGTGATCGGGGACCGCCCGGGCAAGGACGTCGCCGTCGCGGCCGCGGTGGGCGCCCGGGCGATCCGCGTCCGGCAGGGCGAGTACGCGGCGGCGCCGGACGTCCCGGCGCCGTGGGCGACGACCGCCACGTTCCCCGAGGCCGCCGCGCTGGCCCTGGCCCTCGTGGGCGCCGCCGTCCCCGTGGCCGGCTGAGCGCACCCGTTCCCCCGCCGGGGTGATCCCCCCGGCGGCCACCTGCAGCCGCCCGCCCGGCCCTCCGATGGCCCTTCGGCGGGGCGGCGTGCGCCCCGGTCCGGAGGGGGGTGCACATGACAGGCAGGACGCGGCGGCGCAGGACGCCGCTCGGTGCCCGGCTGGCGGTGGTCGCCGGGATCGCGCTGTCCGTGGTGCTGCTGACACCCGGCCCGGCCAGCGCCCACTACGGCTGGATCCGACCGCTGGTCACCTGCGTGACCCCCGTCCAGGACGGCTCGTGGACGGCGGTCTTCGGCTACACGAACACGACGTCGGCGACGGTCACGGTCGGCCGGGGCAGCCTCAACGACATGACGCCCGACCGGTTCGACGGCGAGCAGGTCACCCGCTTCTCACCGGGGACCCGCCAGGGCGTCTTCTCCGTGCAGGTGCCGGCGTCGATCACGACCGTGCAGTGGCAGGTCCACGGCGTGTACGGCATCGCCCGGCGGGACGGCGGCACCCGCTGCCCGGCCTCGACCGAGCTGCCGGCCGACGGCAACGGCATGGGCGTGGTCATGGCCCTCGCCGCCGCCGGCGCCGTGGGCGGCACGTCGGTGTACGTCTCGCGGCGGCGCCGCGACCGCGGGACCCCGGTCCCGGCCGCGGACTGACCGGTCGTGCACGACCGGATCTCCCCCTCCGGGGGGAGGTCCGGTCGCCGCACTGGAGGACGCCGTGAACGGCGCCGATGGACAGGTGCCGGGCGGGGAGACCGCCCCGGACGAGGAGAGGACGGCGGCCGTGGACGGCGCGACGACGAGGACCCCCGGACGCAACGTCCTGGCCATCGGGGCGCACCCCGACGACGTCGAGCTCGGCTGCGGCGCGGCGCTGATCGCGCACGTGGCCGCCGGCGACACGGTGACCGTCCTGGTCGTGACCGGCGGCGAGAACGGCCCCGGCGACGACCGCCAGGTGGCCGGCCGGCGCGCCGAGCAGCAGCGGGCAGCGGAACTGATCGGCGCCCGGCTGGTGTGGGGCGGCCTGCGCGACTGCGAGGTCGTGGCCGACTCGGCCACCGTCCGCCGCATCGAGGCCGTGCTGCAGGACACCGCCGCCGACCTCGTCTACGTGCACGCCCCCGACGACAGCCACCAGGACCACCGCGCCATCGCTGCCGCCACCCTCGGCGCGGCCCGGCGCCTGCCGCGGGTCCTGCACTACCAGAGCCCCTCGACGCTGACCTTCACGCCGAGCGTCTTCGTCGACGTCACCGCCTTCCTGGCCGGCAAGCTCGACGCCCTCGCCGCGCACGCGTCGCAGGTGGAGCGCTCGGCCATGGTGGAGCCGGACGCCGTCGTCGCCTCCGCCCGGCACTGGGGGGCGCAGGCGCGGATCGGCTACGCCGAGGCCTTCCAGCCCACCCGCATGGTGCTCGACCTCGCGCCCGCCGCCCGGCCGGTGCCCGCCTCGGTCCCGGCCGCGTGGTCGCTGGTGCCGGCGCACACCGCGTCGATGCCGGCCCGCGGCCGCTGACCCCCTTCGGCACACGGGTCGTCACCTGAACACCTGACCTGCGATGCCGATGATCATCGGCGCGATCCCGAGGCACACGAAGGCCGGCAGGAAGCACAGCCCCAGCGGTGCCAGCACCCACACCCCCGCCCGCCGCACGCCCGCCTCGGCGCGGCTGCGGGCCGCCGCACGCGCCTCCGCGGCCAGGGTCCGCAGAGCCGGTGCCGCCGCCGCGCCCGACTCCCCCGCCCGCACCAGGACCCGGCCCAGCCCGGCGAGCTCCGGCGGTGCGTCGTGCCAGGCCGTCCGGGGCGCCGCGCCGAGCCGGAGCCGACCGGCGACGGCGGCCAGTGCGTCCCCCAGCGGCCCGGGCAGCGCGGTGGCGACGGCGGCTAGCGCCCCGCCCACCGTCAGCCCGGCTGCGAGACACACCCCCAGCAGGTCGCAGGCGACCGGCAGCTCCTCGGCCGGGAGCGCACCGGCGGGCCCGCTGCCGGGCACCCGCCGCAGCCACCGGTCGGCCAGCACCCCCACCACCGCCCCGAGCGCCACGCCGGTCCCGCCGCCGACCAGCAGCGCCACGGCCAGGCCGGCGAGGACCGGCAGCACCGGGCGCCGGCCCCGCGCGGCCGGCCGGGTCCTCCGCACCGTCGGCGGCAGGCCCACCGCGCGCAGCCGGGCGCTCCGGCCGGCACCGGGGGACGGCCAGGCGACCAGCGCAGCGGCGACGGCCAGCAGCGCGGCGACCGAGGTCATCGCAGCGCCCGGCGGACCAGCCGGGCCGACCAGGCCAGACCGGCCGCCTCCAGGGCCACCCCGGCGACGAGCAGGACCTGGCCGACGGGAGTCGTGGTGAGCACGGTCCACGGACGGGCACCGATGCCGCCGCCCATGGCGAGCGCCAGCAGCGGCAGGCCCGCCAGAAGGGCGGCGCTCGCCCGCGGCCCGGCGGTCACCGAGCCCAGCTCCTCCCGCTGACGCCTCCGGGCGCGCAGGTCGTCCTCCACCGCGCCGGCCACGGCGGCGAGGGAGCACCCCGTGCGGTTGCTCAGCCGCACGGCCGCCGCGAGCCGCTCGTGGGCCCGCCCCAGCTCGGCCGCAGCCGCCGAGGGGACCGCCTTGGACGGGACGCCCTCCGGAGCCCGCAGGGCGCGCGCGAGGCCGCGGGCCGCGCCGGCGTCGGGGACGACCGCCACGGCCGACGCCGTGGCCGCCGCCAGCGTCCGGCCGCTGCGGAGCTCGGCGGCCAGCGCGGCCAGGGCGTCGGCGAGGACGTCCAGCGACTGCTCCTCCCGGGCGCGCTCGCGCTGCCGGAGCACGGCGCGGGCCGCGACCGCGGCGAGCACGGCCGCGAGGACGGCCACCAGCGGTGGACCGGCCAGCGCGCCGGCGGCCAGCCCCGCGGTGCCCGCCGTGAGGGGCCAGGCGGCCGGGGCGACGGCCGCGGACCACCCGGCGGCTCCCCGGGCTCCGCCGACGAGCCGCCGCAGCCGCGCCCGCCGCCGCGCCGCACCACCCGGCCAGGCGAGCAGCGCGAGGGCGCCGACCACCAGGGCCGCGGTCACGCCGCTCCCCCGTCGAGCAGGTCGGCCAGCCGGGCCGCACCCGGGCACGGGCCGCCGTCGGCGCGCCAGCCGGCGTCGACGGCGACGAGGTCGCCGTCGCGGCGCACCACGCCGATCTCGGCCACCTCCCGCCCGCCCGGACCGCGCCGGAGGTGGACGACGACGGCGAGGGCGGCCGCGGCCTGGCTGTGCACGGCCCGCCGGTCCAGGCCCGCCGCCACACCGAGCGCCTCCAGGCGGGCCGGCACCTCCGCCGGCCGGTTGGCGTGCAGCGTGCCGCAGCCGCCGTCGTGCCCGGTGTTGAGCGCGGCCAGCAGGTCGGTGACCTCCGCGCCGCGCACCTCTCCGACGACCAGGCGGTCGGGCCGCATGCGCAGCGCCTGGCGCACCAGGTCGCGCAGGGTCACCTGACCGGCGCCCTCCACGTTCGGCGGCCGGGTGAGCAGCCGGACGACGTGCGGGTGCGCCGGGGTCAGCTCCGGGGCGTCCTCGCACAGGACCACCCGCTCGCCCGGCGGCACCTCTCCCAGCAGCGCCGAGAGCAGCGTCGTCTTGCCCGACCCGGTGCCGCCGGTGACCAGGAAGGCCAGCCGCCGGCGCACGACCGCCCGCAGCAGGGTGTCGGACTCCCCCGGCAGCGTGCCGCGCGCGGCGAGGCCGGCCAGGTCCAGCGTGCACCGGCGCAGCACCCGCAGCGACAGGCAGGTGCCGCTCCCAGACACCGGCGGCAGCACCGCGTGCAGCCGGGTGCCGTCGGGAAGGCCGGCGTCGACCCACGGCGCGGCGTCGTCGAGCCGGCGGCCGGCGCTGGCGGCCAGCCGCACCGCCAGCCGGCGGACGGCCTCTTCGTCGGGGAAGCGCACCTCCACGGGCTCCAGACCGCTCCCCCGGTCCACCCACACCTCGCCGGGGCCGTTGACCAGCACGTCCGTGACACCGGGCGTTCGCAGCAGCGGCTCCAGCGGCCCGGCGCCTGCCAGCTCGGCCACCGCGTCGCGCACCGCGTCGAGGACGTCGGTCTCGCCGAGCAGACCTGCCTCCTCCCGCACGAGCGCCGCGACCGCCGCCCGGCTCGGCGGCCCAGGCTCCAGCGCCAGCCGGGCGCGTACCCGCTCGACCAGCGGCAGGCCGCTCACGCCGCGCGCCCCGGCCGCGCGAGCTCCCCGAGCAGCAGGCGGGTGAGCGCACCCAGCGGGCTGCGCGGCGCCACGTGGGGCGGCTCCCCGCGCTCGCCGCGGGACGGCGCGCCGCGGTCGTGTCCCAGCTCGGCGAGCACCGGGGAACCCGTCACGGCCGCGACCTCCGCGGCCGACAGGCCGCCCGGCACGGAGCGCAGGACGACCCGGGCCGCCGACCAGGGCCCCCTGGCGACCAGCGACCGCGCGGCCGAGGCGGCCCGCAGCCGGGCCGGCACGACGAGCACGGCGAGGTCGGCCTCGGCCAGCACCGCCTCGGCCACGGCGTCGGGGCCGGTCCCCCGCGGGAGGTCGACGACCACGGGCAGGCCGCAGCCGCGCGCGGCCTCGACCACGGCGGCGAGCGCCTCGGCCGGCACCGGCGCCGGATCGTCGCGGGCGGCGGCGAGGACGTGCACGCCGGCGGCCTCGGGCAGGGCCGCCAGGAGCGCGTCGCCCGCCGGCCTGCCGCGCACCCCTGCCAGCGCGGGCCAGCGCAGGCCCTCGGCGTCCTCGGCGCCGAGGAGCAGGTCCAGCCCGCCGCCCCACGGATCGGCGTCGACCAGCAGGACGCCGTCGCCGCGGGCCGCGGTGGCGACGGCGAGTGCGGTGGCCAGCGTGCTCGCGCCCGCTCCCCCGCACGCGCCCCCGACCACCGCGAGCCAGCCGCGGTCCACCGGCGAGCGCACCGCATCACCGGCCCGGGCGGCCAGCCACGCCTCGTCGTCGGGCAGGACGGCGACCCGCTCGGCCCGAGCTCGACCGCCGCCGCCCACGCCGGTGCCGGCAGCGCGCCCGCCGCGACGACGACCACGCCCGGGCGCCGGGGCAGCGCGCGGACGGCCGGGGCGGCGAGGACGTCGGCGCCCAGCAGCACCAGCCCGGCCTCGCGGTGCGCGCGGCGCAGCGCCGGACCGCCGGTGGCGACCTCGGCCTCGGTGCCGGCGGCGGCGAGGACGCGCAGGACGTCGTCGAGCAGGTCCTCGTCGGTGCTGACGACCAGCGGGCGGGAGGGCGGGGGACGGGACGCGGGTGCACGCGCCGAGCGCAGCGCACCGCGGGGACGCCCGGCCGGCGCGGCGCTGACCTGTGGACGACCCGTACGGGTGTGGACGGCGCGCGGGTGCCCGTCACCCCCCTCGCGTGCCCTTACAGTCGTGAGCTGTGACCCGCGCCGCGGCGTTCTTCGACCTGGACAAGACGGTCATCGCCAAGTCCAGCACCCTGGCCTTCGGCCGCCCCTTCTTCGCGGGCGGGCTGATCAACCGCCGCGCCGTGCTCAAGGGCGCCTACGCCCAGTTCGTCTTCTCCCTGGCCGGTGCCGACGCCACGCAGATGGAGCGGATGCGGGCGCAGATCACCGACATGGCGACCGGGTGGGACGTCGCGACGGTGCACGAGATCGTCTCGGAGACGCTGCACGAGGTCGTCGACCCGCTGGTCTACGCCGAGGCCGCCGACCTCATCGAGTTCCACCGGGCCGCCGGGCGGGAGATCGTCATCGTCTCCAGCAGCGGGGCGGAGATGGTCGAGCCGATCGGCGAGATGCTCGGTGCCGACCGGGTGGTGGCCACCCGCATGGTGACCGCCGAGGGCCACTACACCGGCGAGATCGCGTTCTACGCCTACGGGGAGAACAAGGCCGAGGCGATGCGGCAGGTGGCCGCCGACAGCGGCTACGACCTGGCCGACTGCTACGCCTACAGCGACTCGGTCACCGACCTGCCGATGCTCTCGGCGGTCGGGCACCCGACGGCGGTCAACCCCGACCGGGCGCTGCGCAAGGTGGCCGCCGAGCGCGGCTGGCCGGTGCTGGAGTTCACCCGGCCGGTGTCGATGCGCTCGCGCTTCGCCGTGCCGCCGGCCCCCGTGGTCACCGGCGCCGCGATGGGCGTGGGCGCGGCGGTGGCCGGGCTGGCCTGGTACGCCCGGCGGCGGGCGCTGCGGGCGGTGGCCGCCGCGGCCGCCACCGCGGCCCCGGTGGCGGTCCCGGCCGGCCGGTGGCGGCACCGGGGCGCCTGAGCCCCCGGCCGCAGCCCTGCGGCTCAGACCCCCAGCCGCTCGCGCACGCCGTCGAGCCGCTCCCGCACGCCGTCGGCCAGCGTGCGCACGGCCGACACCGGCGTGAACGCCCGCGCCGCCGAGGTCAGCGCCTGCTGCTCGTCGGGCCGCAGGTCGATGTCGCCGGCCGCGGCGTTGGCCTCCATCTGCTCCACGCCGGAGGCACCGGGGATCACCACCACCTGCGGCAGCGAGACGAGCCAGGCCAGCGCGATCGCGCCCGGCCGGACGCCGTGGGCGTCGGCGACCTCGCGCAGGACGTCGAGCAGCGGCCGGACCCGGCGCAGGTTCTCCGTGCCGAACAGCGGGTTGGCCGCGCGCACCCCGCCGGGCCGGTTGCCGACGTCGTAGCGCCCGCCGAGCAGCCCCTGCGCCAGCGGGCTGTAGGCGATGACGATCCGCCCCTCGCGCTCGGCGAAGGGCACCAGGTCCTCGAGCGCCCCGGGCCGGGCGAGGGAGAACTGCACCTGGTTGCTCAGCACGGGCCGGCCCAGCGCGGCGTCGGCCGCGCGCCAGCGGGCCAGCGAGTAGTTCGAGACACCGGCGGCGCCGATGCGGTCCTCGTCGAGCAGCTGCCGCAGGCCCGGCATGATCACGCTGTCGGGGACCACCGGGTTGGGCTGGTGCACCTGGTAGAGCGGGATCCTCCGCAGCCCGAGCCGCCGGGCGCTGCCCTCCAGCCGGGAGCGGACCACCGGCGGGAACGGCGCCACCGGGAAGACCTTCGAGGCGACGACGACCTCGGTGCGCTCCTCGCCCAGCGCCTCGCCGAGGATCCGCTCGCTGCGGCCGAACCCGTAGACCTCCGCGGTGTCGAACAGCGTCACGCCGAGGTCGCGGGCGCGGCGGACGATGTCGCGCGCGGCGCCCTCGGCGTAGCCCTCGCCGTAGCCCCACTCCCGGGAGCCGAACTGCCAGGTGCCCAGCCCGATCCGGCTGACCCGGCCGATCCCGTCGACGTCGAGGTAGCGCATCACCCCACTCTCCCCCGCACCCCCCCGGAGCGCAGGACGGGCCGGTCAGCCGCGCAGGATCGCCTCGGCGATCGCCAGGCCCTCCCGGGCGCCGAGCTCGGTGGCGCGGCAGCAGTGCACCAGCCACGCCGCGACGCCGTCGGGGCCGCCCGAGGCGTAGCCCGCCAGCCGCTCCCGGTAGGCGTCGACACCGAGCTCGGCGAAGCCGACCTCGGGCACCGAGACGGCCTTGGGGTCCAGCCCGCGGCCGATGGTCGTCAGCCGGCCGGCGGCGCGGGCGACGACGCCGTCGGCGGTGCCGAAGGGCGCCAGCGCCGCGAGCTCCCCGTGCACCAGGCCGGCCACCAGGACCGCCGGGACCGTCGACGTGCCGGTCACCACCTGGAACAGGCCGTTCAGCCGCGGCCCGGCGTGCGGTCCGGGCCGGCCGAGGTCGGCCCGGTCGGCGACGTCGGCGGCGGCGAGCACGTGCAGCCGGGCCAGCACCTGCCCCGGGGCCCTCGCCCACGTGTCGACCATCGCGCCCAGCCCCACCGAGACCCGCAGCGACCCCTGCACCACCGGGTCGTCCACCGAGCCGGCCCGCAGGTCGGCCAGCGGGACGTCGACGCCGTCGAGCGCGGCCGACGCGCGGGCGCCCCGCAGCGCCGACTCGCTGCTGACCTCGGCCGACCGGTTGCGCATGAGCCGGTGCGCCAGCAGCCGGTCGATGCCGGAGCGGGCGGCCTCGGCGGCGTCGCGGACGCCCGGCAGGTCGAGCAGCGGCGCCAGCGGGTCGGGCCCCGCCGACGCGGCGGGACGGGCGGCACCGGGGCGGGCGGCACCAGGACGGACGGGGATGCTCACCCCTGCGACGGTACGAGCACCGGCTCGGGCACCCGCCGTCGCCTGTCCTACGCTCGGCGACCACCATGGCCCGCCCGCTCACCCTCCTCCTCGTCCGCCACGGCCAGAGCGAGTGGAACGCCGCCGGGCTCATGCAGGGCCAGACGGCGCACGTCCCGCTCACCGCCCTGGGGCACGAGCAGGCCGCCGCCGCGGCGCGCGCGCTGGTCCCGCTCCGGCCCGGGGCGGTGCTGTCGTCGGACCTGCTGCGGGCGGTGCAGACCGCCGAGCACTGCGCCGCCACCACCGGACTGCCGTTCACCACGACGCCGGCGCTGCGCGAGCAGGGCTACGGGGTGCTGGAGGGCCGGCCCTCGCGCGAGCTGTGGGACGTCGTCGACTGGACCGATCCGCACTGGGCGGCCGAGGGCGGCGAGAGCCTGTCCGCCCTGCACGCCCGGGTCGCGGCTCTCCTGGCGCGGCTGCGGGAGGACCCGCCGGCCGACGTCGTCGCGCTGGTCACCCACGGCGACACCATCCGCGCCGCGCAGGCGGTGGCGGCCGGGCTGGGCCCGGCGGAGATGCCGGCGGTGACGCCGCACAACGGCACGGTCACCCCGCTGGAGCTCACCGCGGCGGTCGCCCGGTGAGCAGGGTGCTGGTGCTGGGCGGCTCCCGGTCGGGCAAGTCCGCGCACGCCGAGTCGCTGGTCGCCGGCCGGGCCGACGTCGTCTACCTGGCAACGTCCGCGGCCGCGCCGGGGGACGCCGAGTGGTCCCGCCGCGTCGCCGCCCACCGCGCCCGCCGGCCGGCCGCGTGGACGACGCTCGAGACGACGGCGCCCAGCGAGCTGCTGCGCGGCGGGACCGTGCTCGTCGACAGCGTGACCACCTGGGTCGCCGCGCTCATGGACGAGACCGGCGTGTGGACCGGCGAGCCCGGCTCCTCCGACCGGCTGGCCGGGCGGGTCGACGCGCTGGTCAACGCCTGGGCGATGACCCCGGCGCACGTGGTCGCGGTCAGCGACGAGGTGGGGCTGGGCGTGGTGCCGGAGTCCCGGTCGGGCCGGCTGTTCCGCGACACCCTCGGCGAGGTCAACCAGCGGCTGGCCGGGACCGCCGACGAGGTCTGGTTCGTCGTCGCCGGACTGCCCCAGCGGCTGCGGTGAGCGACCGGCGCTCGTGGTGGGCCGGCCCGCTGGAGTCGGTCGCGCTGCTCACCGCGGTCCGCGTGCCCGCCGCCGGGACGACGTCGACGCGCGGCGTGCTGCCGTGGGCGCCGCTGGTCGGGCTGGCGCTGGGCGGGGTGGCGGCCGGCACCGGCGTCCTCGGCGCGCACCTGGTGTCCCCGCTGACCGGTTCGGTCGGTGCCCTGGCCGTCCTCGCGGCGCTCACCCGCGCGCTGCACCTCGACGGGCTCGCCGACACCGCCGACGGCCTGGGGCCGCTGCGCGGCCGGGAGCGGGCGCTGCAGGTGATGCACCAGGGCGACGTCGGCCCGTTCGGGGTGGTGACGCTCGTCCTCACGCTGCTGCTGCAGGCGTCGGCGGGCGCGGCGCTGCTGGCCGGCGATGGCGGCTGGCCGGCGCTGTGGACCGCGGTGGTGGTCGCGCGGCTGTCGATGGCCCGCACGGGGCTGCCCGGGACGCCGACGGCGGAGGGCTCGTCGCTGGGGCGGGCGGTGGCCGGCACCGTGTCGCGGCCGTGGCTGGCCGGGTGGACGGCGCTCACCGCGGCGCTGGCGGCGACCACCGCCTGGCTGAGCACCGGTCCGGCCGCGGCGGCGGTCCTGGTCGGGGCCGCGGCGGCGGGGCTGCTGGCGGCCGAGGCCGTGCGGGCCCGCGCGTCGGCGCGCCTCGGCGGGGTCACCGGGGACGTGATGGGGGCGATGGGCGAGGCGGCGGCGACCGTCGTCCTGCTGGTCGCCGCCGCCTGCGCCGGGATCGTCTAGCGGCGGACCGCCGACCACGCGACCCCGCTGCAGGGACCCGCCTCGAACTGGCGAGGGGGGCAGCGGGGTCCTCGCCTCAGCGGCGGCCGGTCAGCGAGCCGAGCAGCCGGCCCAGCCCGCCGGAGGCGGCGGTCGTCGGCGCACCGCGGCCCATGCGCCGGGTCGGGGTGCCGGCCGACATGCGGGTCCGGCCCGTGCCGGCCGCCATGCCGCGTCCGCTCATGCCCCGTCCGCCCATGCCGCGGCCCATGCCGCGTCCAGTCGTGGCACGTCCTGCGGCGGCGCGGCCTCCGGCGGCGCCCCGACGAGCCGTGGTCTCAGCAGTTCCGAGGAGTCGGTTCAGGATGCCCATGGACGTGGGGTACCCACCCGGCCGGGCCCACGCCCCGGGGACGCGGCCGGACGGCGCGCCGTCACGCAGGACACCCTCGTGATCACGCGGGCGCACCGGACTGCGCCGGGGTCTCGCCGCCCTCCAGGTCACCCTCCGTGTCGAGGTAGGCCTGCTGGAGCTCGGCCAGCAGCGCCGGGTCCGGCTCGGCCCACATGCCCCGGTCGACGGCCTCGAGTAGCCGCTCGGCGATGCCGTGCAGCGCCCACGGGTTGGACCGCTCCATGAACTCCCGGTTCTCCGGGTCGAGCACGTAGGTCTGGGTGAGCTTCTCGTACATCCAGTCGGCCACGACGCCGGTCGTGGCGTCGTAGCCGAACAGGTAGTCGACGGTCGCCGCCAGCTCGAAGGCGCCCTTGTAGCCGTGCCGGCGCATCGCCGAGAGCCACTTGGGGTTGACCACCCGCGCCCGGAAGACGCGCGAGGTCTCCTCGGTCAGCGACCGGGTGCGCACCTGCTCGGGCCGGGTGGAGTCACCGATGTAGGCACGCGGCGCGGAGCCGGTCAGCGCGCGGACCGTCGCCACCATCCCGCCGTGGTACTGGAAGTAGTCGTCGGAGTCGGCGATGTCGTGCTCGCGGGTGTCGACGTTCTTCGCCGCCACCGCGATCCGCCGGTAGGCCGACTCCATGTCGGGCCGGGCCTGCACGCCGTCGAGGTCGCGGCCGTAGGCGTAGCCGCCCCAAACCGCGTACACCTCGGCCAGGTCGGCGTCGCCGCGCCAGTTCCGCGAGTCGATCAGCGACAGCAGGCCCGCGCCGTAGGCCCCGGGCTTGGAGCCGAACACCCGGGTCGTCGCCCGCCGGCGGTCGCCGTGGGAGGCGACATCGGCGTCCACGTGCGCCCTCACGAAGTTCTGCGACGCCGGCTCGTCGAGTCCCGCCACCAGCGTCACCGCGTCGTCGAGCATGGTCACCACGTGCGGGAAGGCGTCCCGGAAGAAGCCGGAGATGCGCACCGTGACGTCGATCCGCGGCCGGCCGAGCTCCTCGAGGGGCACCGGCTCCAGCGACGTCACCCGCCGCGAGGCGTCGTCCCACACCGGCCGGACCCCGAGCAGGGCGAGCACCTCCGCGACGTCGTCACCGGAGGTGCGCATCGCCGAGGTCCCCCACACCGACAGGCCGACGGACGGCGGGTACTCCCCCGTGTCGGCCAGGTAGCGCTCGACCAGCGACTCGGCCATCGCCTGCCCGGTCTCCCACGCCAGCCGCGACGGGACCGCCCGCGGGTCGACCGAGTAGAAGTTGCGCCCGGTCGGCAGCACGTTGACCAGCCCGCGCAGCGGCGAGCCCGACGGACCGGCGGGCACGTAGCCGCCGTCGAGGGCGTGCAGCGTGGCGTCGAGCTCGTCGGTGGTGCGCTCCAGCCGGGGCACCACCTCGTCGACGGCGAACCGCAGCACGTCGGCCACGCCCGCGTCCTCGCGCCCGAGCACCTCCCGCACGACCGGGCCGACGGCGCCGGTCGTCCAGCCGGCCTCCTCCATGCCCGCCACCAGCGCGAGAGCCTGCGCCTCGACGGCGTCGGTGGCCTTCAGCCCCGCGGAGCCGTCCTCGGTCAGGCCGAGCGCCTCCCGGAGGCCCGGCAGCGCCACCGACCCGCCCCAGATCTGCCGCGCCCGCAGCATCGCCAGCACCAGGTCGACCCGGTCGGAGCCCGACGGCGGCGTCCCCAGCACGTGCAGGCCGTCGCGGATCTGCGAGTCCTTGATCTCGCACAGCCAGCCGTCGACGTGGAGGATCATCTCGTCGAAGTGGTCGTCCTCCGGCCGCTCGGCCAGCCCGAGGTCGGAGTCGAGCTTCGCCGCCTGCAGCAGCGTCCAGATCTGCGCCCGCACCGCCGGCAGCTTCGCCGGGTCCATCGCGGCCACGTTGGCGTGCTCGTCGAGCAGCTGCTCCAGCCGCGCGATGTCGCCGTAGGAGTCGGCGCGCGCCATCGGCGGGACCATGTGGTCCACCAGCGTGGCGTGCGCCCGGCGCTTGGCCTGCGAGCCCTCGCCCGGGTCGTTGACCAGGAAGGGGTAGACCAGCGGCAGGTCGCCGATCGCGGCGTCCGGGCCGCAGGAGGCCGACAGTCCCACCGTCTTGCCCGGCAGCCACTCGAGGTTGCCGTGCTTGCCGACGTGCACCAGCGCGTGCGCGCCGAACTCCGACCGGAGCCACCAGTAGGCGGCCAGGTAGTGGTGCGAGGGCGGCAGGTCGGGGTCGTGGTAGATCGCGATCGGGTTCTCGCCGAAGCCGCGCGGCGGCTGCACCATCACGACGACGTTGCCGGCCCGCAGCGCGGCGAACACGACGTCGTCCCCGTCCACGAACAGCGACCCGGGCGCCTCGCCCCAGTGCTCGGTCATCGCCGCGCGGAGGTCGGCCGGCAGCGTGTCGAAGAACCGCCGGTACTCCGCGGCCGGGATGCGCACCGGGTTGCCCGACAGCTGCTCCTCGGTCAGCCAGTCGGCGTCCTGCCCGCCGGCGGCGATGAGCGCGTGGACCAGTGCGTCGCCGTCGAGGTCGGCCAGGCCGGGCAGCGCGTCGGGCCCGTCGAACGGGCCGACGTCGTAGCCCTGCCCCTGCATCGCGGCCAGCAGCCGCACCACCGACGCCGGGGTGTCCAGGCCGACGGCGTTGCCGATCCGCGCGTGCTTGGTCGGGTAGGCGCTCAGCATCACCACGACGCGGCGCTCGGCGGGCGGGGTGGACCGCAGCCGGGCGTGGGCCACCGCGGTCCCGGCCACCCGCGCGGCCCGCTCGGGGTCGGCGACGTACTGCGTCAGGCCGTCGTCGTCGGTCTCCTTGAAGGAGAACGGCACGCTGATCAGCCGGCCGTCGAACTCCGGGATCGCCACCTGGTTGCCGACGTCGAGCGGGGAGAGGCCGTCGTCGTCGGCCAGCCAGTCCGCGCGCGACCGGGTCAGGCACAGCCCCTGGACCACCGGCACGTCGAGCGCGGCGAGCCGGCCGACGTCCCAGGCGCCGTCGTCGCCCCCGGCCGACGCGGTGGCCGGCCGGGAGCCGCCGGCGGCGAGCACGGTGACGACGAGGGCGTCGGCGGTGCGCAGCACGTCGAGGAGCTCGTCGGACACCGAGCGCAGGGAGCTCACGAACACCGGCAGCGCCTGCCCGCCGGCGTCCTCGACCGCGCGGCACAGCGACTCGACGAAGGCGGTGTTCCCGGCCAGGTGGTGCGCCCGGTAGTAGAGGACGGCGACCCGCGGGCCGGCGGCCGTCCGCGCGGCCCGCTCCACGACGCCCCACTCCGGCGCCACCGACGGGGGCTCGAACCCCTCACCCGTGAGCAGCACCGTGTCGGAGAGGAAGCGGTGCAGCTGGACGAGGTTGTCCGGGCCGCCCTGCGCGAGGTAGCCGTGCGCCTCGGTGGCCACGCCCATCGGGACGGTGGACAGCTCCATGAGCTCGGCGTCGGGCACCTGCTCACCGCCCAGGACGACGACCGGCGCCGGTCCGGCGAGCAGGGGAGCGAGCATCTCCTCGTACTGCCGCCGCACACCGAGGATCCGGACGACGACGAGCCGGGCGCCGTCGGTCAGGGCCGCGATGCCGTCGTCGCCGAGCCGGACGGGGTTGCCCAGCCGCCAGTCGGCGCCGCTGGCGCGGGCGGAGAGGAGGTCGGTGTCGCTGGTGGAGAGCAGGACGAACACGCGGGCAGACGCTACCCGCCGGGACCGGGCCGGCCCGGTCAGCCGGCGGAGGCCCGGGGGCCGTCGCCGGACACCTGTCCCAGGCGGGTCAGGACCGCCGAGCGCAGCCGGAGGTACTGCTCGGCGCCGTATCGGGGCAGGCCCTCGGGACGGGCGACGACCCGGGGCGCCTGCACCACCTCGGTGGGCGCGAACTGGTCGAGGGTGAGGTCGACCTCCCGGCCGTCCGGCAGCCGGTTCCACCAGTGCACGCCCTGCCGCGACCCGTCGGGCAGCAGCACCTCCGCGAGCAGCAGGTCCCCGCCGTAGAGGTCGTGCAGGACCAGCGCGGTCGGGCCGCACTGGCCGCGCGCCGGGTTCGCCGGCGTCCAGTCGGTGACGTCACCGGGGTCGCAGGTCTCCCGGCACCAGGAGGCGCGGAGAGCGGCGGTCACCTCGTCGAGCGTCGGCACGGGCAGCAGCCTGCCAGCACGGGACGACGGGTCACCGCAGCAGCAGCCGCTCGACCGCGCCGGGCAGCCAGTCGGCGTAGCGCTGCGGGGTCCAGCCGCACCCGCGGATCAGCCGTGACTGCGTCTGCGGGGAGAAGACGGACCAGACGACGTCGACGGCGGACTCCGGGTCGAGGTCGGCGCGCAGGTCGTCGGCGAAGGCGCGCACGAGCAGGGTCATGTCGGCACGCCGCCGTCGCTCGTACTCGGCGTAGGGGGCGGCGACCTCGGGATCGGCCGCGGCCGCGGCCGCGAAGGCGTCCTGCATCGCCAGGGTGCCCGCCGCGCTCTCCGACGCCAGCCGGTGCAGGGCGGCCAGCCGGGTGGACCGGTCGGCCGCCGCGAGCAGGTCGGCGAACGGGCCGAGCTCCCGCACGGCGCGGTCGTCGTCGGTGCCCACCAGCGCCCGGTCGACGCAGGCGAGCAGCAGCGCGGCCTTCCCGCCCTGGGCGAAGACGGTGGGGACCGAGACGCCGGCCGCCTCGGCGACCTCCCGCATGGTCGTCGCCGCGTAGCCCCGCTCGAGGAAGCAGCGGGTGGCCGCCTCCAGCACCTGGACGCGGGTGCGGCGGGCCTGCTCCTGGCGCAGATCGGAGCGGTAGACCCTCTTGCCCTCGGTCACCGGTTCACCATACCGTGCCGCTGTTCGTTTGATCGGTATTCAACCGAAAGGGCACCCCGTGACCACCACCTCCGCTCGCCCCGTACAGGTCCGCCTGGAGGGCCAGGCCGCCGCGCCCGACGGCCCGATCGACCTCGTGGGCATGTTCGTCATGCACCGCGGCTTCCGGCGCGACTTGGAGGCCTTCGCCGCGGTCGTCCCGACGGTCGCGCCGACCGACCGCGCCCGCTGGCGCGGGCTGTCCCGCCGCTTCGCGCGCTTCGCCCGCTACCTGCACGCGCACCACTCCGGCGAGGACGCGGGGCTGTGGCCGCTGCTCGCCGAGCGGGGCGCGGACGCCGCCGTCCTCGACGCGCTGGAGGCCGAGCACGCCGGCATCGACCCCGCGCTCGCCGCGGTCACCGCGGGGCTGGCGGCGCTGGCCGCCGGGCGCGGCGACGAGGCCACCCGGGCGGAGCTCGCCGCGCAGACCGCCGCGCTGCGCGACGGGCTGGCCACGCACCTCGCGCACGAGGAGAGCGACGGCATGGAGCAGGTGCAGCGGCACCTCACCCCGGCCGACTGGGACCGGCTCGAGCGCGAGGTGTTCGCGAAGGAGTACCGCCCGCACGAGATGCTCGGCGCCCTCGGCTGGACGGTGTCGGCGATCCCCGACGAGGTGGTCGACCGCCTGCCGGTGCCGCACCCGGCGATGCTCGCCGTCGCCCGCTTCCTCGGCCGCCGCGCCGCCCGTGCCGACGCGCGCCTGTTCGGGACCGCCCGGTGACCGCGACGACGACCACGACGACCGCGACGACCACGGCGACCACGACCCTGTCCCGCGCCGACCGCGCGGCCACGGTCCTGTCCCGGCGGGTGGCGGCGCTGCACACCGCGCTGCTGCGCCGCACCGGCGGCCGGCTGGGCAACCGGTTCCGTGGCGGCGACGTCGTCCTGGTGACCTGCCGCGGGCGGGTGTCCGGGCTGCCGCGCACCACGCCGCTGCTCCACGTGCGCGACGGCGCCGACCTGGTGGTCGCGGCGTCCAACGGCGGCATCGACACCGAGCCGCAGTGGTGGCTGAACCTGCGGGCCGACCCGCGCGGGGAGGTCGAGGTGCGCGGCCGGCGCTGGGCGGTCACCGCCGCCGAGGTGGACGACGCCGACCGGCCCCGCCTGTGGGCGGCGCTGATGGCCCGGTGCGACGCCTACGACGGCTACCAGGCCAGGGTCTCCCGGCGGATCGCGGTGGTGCGGCTCTCGCCGGTCGCCGGCTGACCTACGCCACGGCCACCGGCCGGCCGAACTGGGTGCGGTACAGCTCGGCGTAGCGCCCGCCGAGGGCCAGCAGGTCCTCGTGGCGGCCGCGCTCGACCACCCGGCCGCCCTCCAGCACGAGGATGCAGTCGGCGGCGCGCACGGTCGACAGCCGGTGCGCGATGACGATCGCCGTCCGCCCCTCCAGCGCCTCGTCGAGGGCCTCCTGCACCGCGGCCTCGCTCGTCGCGTCGAGGTGGGCGGTCGCCTCGTCGAGCAGCACCACGCGCGGGCGGGCCAGCAGCAGCCGGGCGATGGTCAGCCGCTGCCGCTCGCCGCCGGAGAACCGGTAGCCGCGCTCGCCCACCACGGTGTCCAGCCCGTCGGGCAGCGCGCGGACGAGGTCGGCCAGCCGGGCGCGGGCGAGGGCGTCCCACAGGTCGTCGTCGGTCGCCTCCGGTGCGGCCAGCAGCAGGTTGTCCCGCAGCGACTCGTGGAACAGGTGCCCGTCCTGGGTCACCACGCCGACCGTGCGCCGGATCGAGGCGGCGGTCAGGTCGCGCACGTCGACCCCGCCCAGCCGCACGGCACCGGCGTCGGCGTCGTAGAGCCGCGGCACCAGCGAGGCGATCGTCGACTTGCCGGCGCCCGAGGACCCGACCAGCGCGACGACCTGGCCCGGCTGCACGGCGAAGGACACGTCGTGCAGCACGTCGACGCCGCCCCGGCCGTCGAGCCGGGCCACGTCCTCCAGCGACGCCAGCGAGACCCGGTCGGCCGACGGGTAGGCGAAGGTGACGCCGTCGAGCTCCACCGACACCGGCCCGTCGGGGACCTCGCGGGCGTCCGGGCGCTCCCGGACCAGGGGCACGAGGTCGAGCACCTCGAAGACCCGCTCGAAGCTGACGACGGCCGAGGCGACGTCGACCCGGGCGCTGGCCAGCGCGGTCAGCGGCGCGTACAGCCGGGTGAGCAGCAGGGCCAGCGCGACGACGGCGCCCGGGTCGAGCGAGCCGGCCAGCGCGTAGGTGCCGCCCAGGCCGTAGACCAGCGCGAGCGCCAGCGCCGACACCAGCGTGAGCGCGCTGATGAACGCCCACTGCACCATCGCCGTCCGCACGCCGACGTCGCGGACCGCGCGCGCCCGGGCGGCGAACCGGGCCGACTCGGCGTCGGGACGGCCGTAGAGCTTGACCAGCGTCGCGCCGGGCGCGGAGAAGCGCTCCGTCGTCTGACCGGTCATCGCCGCGTTGGACTCCGCGGCCACGCGCTGCAGGCCGGCCAGCTGCCGGCCGATGCGGCGCGCCGGGAGCAGGAACACCGGCAGCAGGAGCAGCGCGAGGACGGTGACCTGCCAGGACAGCGTCAGCATCGCCGCGAGCGCGAGCAGCAGCGTGACGGTGTTGCTGACGATCCCGGACAGGGTGTCGCTGAAGGCGCGCTGGGCCCCGAGGACGTCGTTGTCCAGGCGGGACACCAGCGCGCCGGTGCGGGTCCGGGTGAAGAAGGCGACCGGCATCCGCTGCACGTGGTCGAAGACGGCGGTGCGCAGGTCGAGGATCAGCCCCTCGCCGAGCGTGGACGACAGCCACCGGCCGAGCAGGCCCAGTGCCGTCCCGGCGAGGGCGAGCCCGGCGATCAGCACGGCCAGGCCGACGACGGTGGAGGCGCTCCCGCCGCCGACGATCGTGTCCACCACCCGGCCCGCCAGCAGCGGGGTGGCCACCGCGAGCACCGCCTCGACCACGCCGACCGTCACGAAGGCGGCGATGCGACCGCGGTGTGGCCGCGCGTACGTCATCACCCGCCGCAGGGTGGCGCGGGAGATCCCGCGCCGCTCGTCGCGGGCGTGCGTGGCCCGCGAGAGCGCCGACCACGCCGTCATCTCCATGCTCACGCCGCGGACGCTAGGACCTCATGCCGACTGGAGGTCAACGTCCGTGCCGATGCAGCAAGACCGGTCAGTCGGCGCCGAGGGCGTCGGCCACCCGGTGGTGCGCGAGGGCGTCGTCGTGCCGGCTCTGCCGCTCCAGCGTGCGCGCCAGCGCCCGGCGCGCCCACCCGTCGGCGGGGGCCAGCTCGACCAGCCGCCGCAGCGCGTCCTCCGCCCGCTGCAGCTGGGCCGAGCCGAAGTAGCTGCGCGCCAGGAGCTCCAGCGCGGCCTCGTTGCCCGGCTCGGCCGCCACGAGCGGCTCCAGGACGCGCGCGGCCTCGACGGGCTGCCCCATCGAGAAGAACAGGTCGGCGCGCAGGTACTCGGAGTGCAGGTCGGTCTCGAACGGCTGGATCACGCCGGCGGAACGGCGCGCGGCCCTCCGGTCTTCCCGAGATCACGACACGCCCGGCGGTCGAACGGACGAGGAAGGACGGAACCAACTGCATCCGGGTGCCATCGAGTTGGGAACAACCGGTGTCAGCAGTCCTCCACTCCGAGGGAGCACGACCATGGCCCTGTCGCTGCACCGCCACCGGACCGCCGACCGCGCACCGGCGACCACCCGTCCGCAGACCCCGCCGCGCGCGCCGGAGGAACCCGGCCACCGCGTCCTCGTCGTCCACCGCACCGGCGCGTTCGTCGTCGCCGGCATCATCGCCGTCTTCGGCGTCCTCGGGCTCGCCAACGGCCTGGACTTCTTCTCCACCGACGGCGAGCGCGTCCTCGGGTTGTCCTCCAACGGCCTGCTGTCGACCATCTCGCTGGTCACCGCGGCGGTGCTGGTCTTCTCCGCCTTCCGCAGCCCGCGCACGGCGTCCACCGTGATGATCGTCATCGGCGTGCTGTTCCTGGTGTCGGCGCTGGCCAACCTGGCGGTGCTCAACACCGAGCTGAACTTCCTGGCCTTCGGCCTGAGCAACGTCGGCTTCTCCGTCGTCGCCGGGCTCGTGCTGCTCTTCGTCGGCGCCTACGGCCGGGTGAGCGGCAACCTGCCGCCCGACAGCCCCTATGCCCGGGAGCGTGACGACGACGGGGTGTCGCCGGTCTCGCCCGACGAGTACCCCTCGACGCCGGCCGAGTTCGCCGCCGAGCGGGCCATGCGCGAGGCCGAGGTCGCCGTCGTCCAGCACGTGGCGTCCTTCGAGCAGCGCCGCCGGGTCGACGCGATGTCGAAGGTGCAGACCCGCAAGGAGCGCCGCGAGGTCTGGATGTCCTTCGACCGCGCCCGCCGCGACGCCTGACCCCGCGGGGACCGGCACGATGCCCGCGTGACCGTCCCCTTCTCGTCCTGGCCCACCCCGCTGCACCCGGCGCCGCGGCTGTCCGCGGCGCTGGGTCTCGCGCCCGGCGACCTCGCCGTCAAGCGCGACGACCTCACCGACCTCGGCGGCGGCAACAAGGTGCGCAAGCTCGAGCACCTGGTCGCCGAGGCGCTGGCCGCCGGTGCCACCGTCCTGGTCACCTCGGGCGGCGTGCAGAGCAACCACGCGCGGATGACCGCCGCGGCCGCCGCCCGGCTGGGCCTGCGCGCCGTCCTCGTCCTCGGCGGGACCCCTGCTGCGGACCGGCCCGGCAACCTCGCCCTCGACGCGGCGCTCGGCGCCCGCGTCGTCGTGGTGCCCGACCCGGCCGGCGTCGGGGAGCGGGTGGCATCGGTCGTGGAGGAGCTGCGGGCCGACGGCGAGGTGCCCGCCGTCCTGCCGCTCGGCGGCTCGTCGGTGACCGGCGCACGCGGCTACCTCGCCTGCGCGGCCGAGCTGCAGGAGCAGGCGCCCGGTGCGCGGCACGTCGTCGTCGCGGTCGGCTCGGGCGGCACGATGGCCGGGCTGGTCGCCGGGCTCGGCGCGGACCGGGTGCTCGGCGTGGACGTCGGCGCCGTGCCCGACCCGGCCGAGCGGGTGGCCGGCCTGGTGACGGCGCTCGGCGGGTCGCCCGGGGCGCTGCGGCTGCGCCGGGACCAGGTGGGCGACGGGTACGGCGCCCGTACCGACGCCGCGGTCACCGCGCTGGGCACCGCCGCCCGCACCGAGGCGCTGCTGCTCGACCCCGTCTACACCGCCAAGGCGCTGGCCGGGCTCGCCGCCGCGGTGGCCGACGGCTCGGTCCGGCCCGGCGAGCCGACGGTGTTCGTGCACACCGGCGGGCTGCCGGGGCTCTTCGGGCACCCGCTGGCCGCCGAGCTGGCCGCCGGGGTCCTGGCGCCGTCGTAGCCTCGCGGGCGCGATGACCACCGCCCGACTCCGCCCCGACGCCTGCCCCGGCGCCCTCCAGACGCACCCCGCCGCCGACGGGGAGCTCGCCCGCGTGCGGGTGACCGGCGGCCTGCTGACCGCCGTGCAGCTGCGCGCGCTCGCCGCCGCGGCGCGCGACCTCGGCGACGGCGCGCTGGAGATGACCAGCCGGGGCAACCTGCAGCTGCGCGGCCTGGCGCCCGGCGCCGCCCGCGACCTCGGCGACCGGCTGGCCGCGGCCGGCCTGCTGCCCAGCGAGACGCACGAGCGGGTGCGCAACGTGCTGGCCAGTGCGCTCAGCGGCCGCGCCGGGGGGCTGCTCGACGCCCGCCCGTGGGTGGCCGCGCTCGACGCCGGCCTGTGCGCCGACCCCGCCCTGGCCGCGCTGCCCGGCCGCTACCTCGCCACGCTCGACGACGGCCGCGGCGACGTGTCCGGCCTCGGCGGCGACGTCGGCCTGCTCGCGCTGTCGCCGTCGTCGGTGGCGCTGCTGCTCGCCGGCGAGGACAGCGGGCTGCGCGCCGGCCCCTCCGACGCCGTCGGCCTGCTGCTGGCCGCCACCCGCGCGTTCCTCGCCGAGCGCGACGCCCGGGGCGGCACCGCCTGGCGGCTGGCCGAGCTCGACGACGGCGTCGCCCGCGTCGCGGCGCGGCTGGACGGTGCCCGCTCCGCGCCGGTCGCCGTCCCGCCCGCGCCGGACACCGGCCCGGTCGGCGCGGAGACCCAGGCCGACGGGCGGACGGCGCTCGTCGGCGTCGTCCCGCTCGGCCGGGTCACCGCCGGCCAGGCCGACCTGCTCGCCTCGCTCACCGGGGAGGTCCAGCTGACGCCGTGGCGCAGCGTCGTGGTGCCCGACCTCGCCGAGGACCGCGTGGACGACGCCGCCGTCGACCTCCACCGCACCGGGATGGTGTTCGACGCCGCCAGCCCGTGGGTGCGGGTGACCTCGTGCGCCGGCCGGCCCGGGTGTGCGAGGTCGCGGGCCGACGTGCGCGCCGACGCCGCCGCCGCGGTCGCGTCCGGGGCGGTGCCCGAGGGCTCCCGCGTGCACTGGGCCGGGTGCGAGCGCCGCTGCGGCCGGCCGCGCGGCGACGTCCTCGACGTCGTCGCCACACCGGCCGGCTACCGCGTCGCTCAGTCCTCCGGGTAGCGCGCGCCCGCGGCGACCTCGGTGCCCTCGGCGACGGCCACCGCCCGGCCGACCAGCGTGACGTCCCCCTCGCCGCCCACGGTGGCGCCCCGGCCGACGTCGACCCGGTCGTCGACCACCGAGCGGGTCACCGTCGCCCCCGAGCGCACCCGCACGCCGGGCAGCAGCACCGAGTCGACGACGGTCGCCCCGGCCTCCACCACCACGCCCGGCGAGATCACCGAGCCGCGCACGTCGCCGGAGACCCGGGTACCGCCGGAGAGCAGGCTGTTCTCGATCTGGCCGTCGTCGAGCACCCGCGCCGCGCTGTGCCGGCCGCCGCGGGTGTGGATCGGCCACGCGGGGTCGTCGAGGTCGATCGGCGGCTCCTCGGACAGGAACTCCTGGTGGGCCTCCCAGTACGACTCGACCGTGCCGACGTCGCGCCAGTAGCCCTCCAGCGGGTACGCCCGGGCCAGCCCGTCGCGCGTCTGGGCGGGCAGCAGGTGGCTGCCGAGGTCCTCGAGCCCCTCCTCGCCCACCTCCGACCGCAGCTGCTCGAGCCGGTCGAGCGTGGGGCCGGGGGTGAACACGAACACCTCGTTGGTGGCCGTGGTGGTCGCCGGCTCGTCGGGCTTGTAGGCGTAGCCGGTGACCCGGTCGCCGTCGACCTCGACGATGCCGTAGCGGGCGGCGTCGTCGGCGGCGACCTCGGTGGTCACCATCGTCACCTCGGCCCCCGACTGCAGGTGCGCCTCGGCGACCTCCCGGTAGTCGAGCTCGTAGACGGCGTCGGAGCTGACCACCACCAGCGCGTCGGCGCCGAACCCGCGGATGAGCTCGGCCTGGCGCCACAGCGAGTTCGCCGTCCCGGTGTTCCACCCGCCCCGCTCGGTCCCCTGGAACGGCGGCAGGGTCATCAGCCCCCCGCTGGTGCGGTCGAGGTCCCACGGCCGGCCGTTGGCCAGGTGGTCGGCCAGTGACGTCGGGTGCTGCTGGATCGACACCCACACGTCGGGGATCCCGGAGTGCTGGCAGTTGCTCAGCGGGAAGTCGATCAGCCGGTAGACGCCGGCGAAGGGGACGGCGGGCTTGGCGCGGTGCTCGGTGAGCAGCTGGAGGCGGCCACCGGCGCCACCGGCCAGCACGAGGACGAGCAGACGGGGAAGGGCCATGCTGCCCGGCTACCCCGCCGCGGCGGCCCGTAGCCTCCACGGCGATGTACGAGTACGAGAAGGACGGCGCCGAGATCTACCGGCAGTCGTTCGCGACGATCCGCGCCGAGGCGGATCTCACCGGCCTGCCCGAGGACCTCGCGCGGGTGGTGGTCCGCATGATCCACGCCTGCGGCCAGGTCGACCTGGCCGCCGACGTCGCGGCCGGCCCCGACGTCGTCCGGCGTGCCCGCGAGGCCCTCGACGCCGGCGCCCCGGTGCTGTGCGACGCGCAGATGGTCGCCTCGGGCGTCACCCGGCGCCGGCTGCCCAAGGACAACGACGTCGTCTGCACCTTGGACGACCCGCGGGTCGCGGGCCTGGCCGCCGACCTCGGCACCACCCGCACCGCCGCGGCGCTGGAGCTGTGGCGCGACCGGCTCGGCGGCGCCGTGGTGGCCATCGGCAACGCGCCCACCGCGCTGTTCCACCTGCTCGAGATGGTCGCCGCCGGCGCCCCGCGCCCGGCCGCCGTCCTCGGGATCCCGGTCGGCTTCATCGGCGCCGCGGAGTCCAAGGAGGCGCTCGCCGCCTCCGACCTGGACTTCCTCGTGGTGCGCGGCCGGCGGGGCGGCAGCGCGATCACCGCGGCGGCCGTCAACGCGATCGCGAGCGACGTCGAGTGACCGGGCGGCTGTACGGCGTCGGGCTGGGGCCCGGCGACCCCGAGCTGGTCACGGTCAAGGCCGCCCGGCTGATCGGCGCCGCCGACGTCGTCGCCTTCCACGCCGCGCGGCACGGCCGCTCGGTGGCCCGCGCGCTGGCCGCGCCCTACCTGCGCGAGGGGCAGGTCGAGGAGCTGCTGGTCTACCCGGTGACCACCGAGACCCCCGACCACCCCGGCGGCTACCAGGGCGCCATCGACGAGTTCTACGAGGCCGCCGCCGCCCGGCTGGCCGCGCACCTCGACGCCGGCCGCGACGTCGTCGTGCTCGCCGAGGGGGACCCGTTCTTCTACGGCTCCTACATGCACATGCACAAGCGGCTCGCGCACCGCTACCCGACCGAGGTGGTGCCCGGCGTGACCAGCGTCAGCGGCGCCGCGGCGGTGGTCGGGCGGCCGCTGGTGGAGCGCGACGAGGTGCTCACCGTGCTGCCCGGCACCCTGCCCGCCGAGGAGCTGGCCGAGTGGCTGGCCACCACCGACTCCGCCGCGGTGGTGAAGCTCGGCCGCACCTTCGGCCGGGTGCGCGAGGCGTTCGACGCCGCCGGCGTCCTCGACCGCGCGCTCTACGTGGAGCGGGCCACCACCGACCGGCAGCGGGTCGCCCCGCTGGCCGACGTCGACCCGGACACCGTGCCGTACTTCTCGCTGGCGCTGCTGCCCTCGCCGCTCACCGGGCCGGGGAACCCGCCCGTCGCGGAGGAGCCCGCGGTGCGGGTCGGCGAGGTGGTCGTCGTGGGCCTCGGCCCCGGCGCGCGGGGGTGGACGACGCCGGAGGTCGCCGACGCCCTCGCCTGCGCCGACGACCTGGTGGGCTACGGCCCCTACCTCGACCGCGTGCCGGCCAACCCGCGCCAGACCCGGCACCCCAGCGACAACCGGGTGGAGGCCGAGCGGGCCGCGCACGCCCTGGAGCTGGCCCGGTCCGGACGGCGGGTCGCGGTCGTCTCCAGCGGCGACCCCGGCGTCTTCGCGATGGCCGCCGCGGTGCTCGAGGTGGCCGCCCGGCCCGAGCACGCCGGCGTGCGGGTGCGGGTGCTGCCCGGGCTGACCGCGGCGCAGGCCGTGGCCTCCCGCGTCGGTGCGCCGCTGGGCCACGACTTCGCCGTGATCAGCCTCTCCGACGTGCTGAAGCCGCTCGACGTCGTCCTCGACCGGCTGCGGTCGGCGGCGGCGGCCGACCTGGTCCTCGCCCTCTACAACCCGCGGTCGAGGGCGCGCCCGCACCAGCTGGCCAAGGCCCTCGACGTGCTGCGCGAGGTGCGCGAGCCGGAGACGGTGCTCGTCGTCGGCCGCGACGTCGGCGGGCCGGAGGAGGAGGTCCGGGTGACCACGCTCGGCGACCTCGACCCGGAGACGGTGGACATGCGGTGCCTGCTGATCGTCGGGTCCTCCCAGACCCGGGTGGCGCCGTCCGGGCAGGTGTACACGCCGCGGCGCCATCCCGGCTGACATCCCGTTGCGGGGAACAACCGGCCCGCGGGGCGGCTTGCCACCATGCGTGCCCCGACTCCCCCGCCCGCTCTCGTTCTGGTCGGTGGCCGGACTCCTCGTGCTGGTGCTGGCCGCCTCCGGTGTCCCGTCGCCGCTCTACCGCGTCTACCAGGAGCAGTTCGGGTTCGGCTCCGGCGTCCTGACGCTGGTGTTCGGCATCTACGCCCTCGCGCTGCTGGCCGCGCTGCTCGTGGTGGGCAGCCTGTCCGACCACGTCGGGCGGCGGCCGGTCCTGGCCGGGGCGCTGCTGCTGCAGGCGGTCGCGATGGTGGTCTTCCTCGCCGCCGACGGCGTGGGCTGGCTGCTGGCCGCCCGCGTGCTGCAGGGGCTGTCCACGGGTGCGCTGACCGGCTCGCTGGGTGCGGCCCTGCTCGACCTGCAGCGCCGCGACCGCCCGCTCGGCGCGCTGCTCAACAGCGTCTCGCCCGGCCTCGGCCTGTCCCTCGGTGCCGTCGGCGCGGGGCTGGCCATCGAGACCATCGTCAGCCCGACGCCGTGGGTGTTCGGCGTCCTGACCGTCGTGTTCGTGCTCGGCTCCGTCGTGGCCTGGGCGCTGCCGGAGACCTCCCCGCGGCTGCCCGGCGCGCTGGCCTCGCTGCGCCCCCGCGTCGAGGTGCCCCGGCCGCAGCGGCGGGCGTTCCTCGTGGCCACCCCGGCGCTGGTCGCGCTGTGGGCGATGGGCGGGCTGGTGCTCTCCCTCGGCCCGTCGCTGACCGCCGGGGTCTTCGGCGTCGACGACCACCTGGTCGGGAGCCTGCTGATCCTGTGCATGCAGGGCTCGGCGGCCGTCGGCGGCCTGCTGGCGCGCGACCTCGCCCCGCGCCGGGCCATGGGCGGTGGCTGCCTGGTGTTCGCCACCGCCGTCGTCGGCCTGCTGGTCGCGCTGGTCACCGGCACGCTCTGGCTGTTCTTCGTCGCCGCCGGGGTGGCCGGCCTCGGTTTCGGCGCGGCCTTCTTCGGCTCCGTGGCCACCGTGACCGCGGGCGTCTCGCCGGGCCACCGTGCGGGCCTGCTGTCGAGCGTCTTCGTCGTCGGCTACCTCGCCTTCAGCATCCCGGCCATCGTCGCCGGCCTGGCGGTGAACACGCTCGGGCTGCGGGCGGTCGCGGAGGTCTACGGCGTGGTCGTCATCGCGCTCGCGGTGGTCGCCGCGGTGGGGCTGCGGCTGTCCCGCCCCCGGCGGTCGGCCGCCGTCACGGCCCAGGAGCCCGCGGAGTCGCTCGCGGCCTGACCCGGCTCGCTGCCCGGCCGCGTTCCCGCCGCCGCCTCCGACGGCACGTCGCCGTCCAGCCGTCGTCGCACCGACGCGCCTCCCGAGCTGTTGGTGGTCTGTCGTGGCTTCGTCCATCGCAGCTCGAGGTGGGCGTCTCGGGCCGGCGCGCCGGGTGTCGCCTGACCGATGACTGCGGTCCAGCAGCGCCCGACGTCGACCCGAGATTTCTCCGTCGACTTCCCGCCTGACCTGCGGGAACTGTCGTACCCGGTGCGTGGGTTCGGGGTCGTGCAGGAGGTCACCGGATCGCTCGTGGAGCGGGCGCTGGCGGGCTGGCTGGTGGAGCAGCCCGTCCGTGCTCAGCGGCTCCCGGTCGCCCTGCTGCCCCGGCAGCAGAAGGCCGCGGAGCTGCAGCGCCTGCAGGCCCGCAAGGCGATGGACGCCGCCTACGAGGCGGAGCTGATCCTGGGTCTGGCCGACGACTCCCCCGATGACGACGACCCGCCGGCCGGGACGCCGGGGGCGCGGTCGTGGAAGCCCGATCCCGAGCTGCCGGGGGTGTCGGAGTTCTTCTCCGCCGAGCTGGCCGTGATCCTCAACTGCGGGCGGCTGTCGGCGGGTCAGCTCGCGCACCGCGCCTGGACCTACCGCAGCCACCTGCCCGCGACCTGGGCGGCGATGGCGGCCGGGCAGCTGGACGAGTACCGGGCCAGCACGCTGGTCGACGTGCTGGAGCACACCGATCCGGTCATCGCCCGCCGGGTGGAGGCCCAAGTGCTGCCCGAGGCCGCGCAGCTGACGGTGGGGAAGCTGAGGAAGCGCGCCCTGGCGTTGTTGCTGCACCTGGATGCCGAGGCCGCCGACCGGCGGCGGGAGCAGGCCAGGCGGCGCGCGGACGTGCGGGTCTACCCCGCCCCGCAGGAGGGGATGGCCACGTTGGCCGCCGACCTGCCCGCGGACGTCGCGGCGGCCTGTCACGCGCTGGTCGATGAGCTGGCGCGAATGCTCGAGGCCGACGGTGACCCCCGCCCGATCGGGCAGCTGCGCACGGCGGTGTTCGCCGATCTGCTGCAGCGCCCGTGGGACGAGTCCCGCCCGCCGGTGACGGCGCACCTGCAGGTCATCGCCACCCTCGCCTCCCTGGCGGGGCGGTCCGATGAGGCCGGTGAGGTCGACGGGCTGCCGATCACCGCTGCGCAGCTCCGGGAACTGCTGCAGCAGCTCGACGCCCTCGGCGTGCGCACCCCGGAGGGCGGATCGGTCACCCTCGCGCTGACCGAGGAGGACGGCACGCTGCGGGCCACCAGCACCCTCGACCAGCTGCGCCGCATCGCCCACCGCGGCTGCCCCGACCACCCCGCCGCCTCGGATGCCGGCGCCGACTGCGGGTGTGCGGTGCTCGACCGCCCGCAATCCGTCGACCGCTACGCCCCCTCGGCCGCGCAGCAGCGCTTCGTGCGCACCCGCGACCGCACCTGCCGCTTCCCCACCTGCGGCCAGCGCGTGGGATGGGCCGACGCCGACCACGTCGTCCCCCACGCCCCCGGCGGCGCCACCGACTGCGCCAACCTGTGCTGCCTGTGCCGCAGCCACCACCGGCTCAAGACCCTCGCCCGCGGCTGGCGGTTCACCATGAGCCCCGACGGCGTCCTCACCGTGACGACTCCGTCGGGGATCACCCGCACCACCCGGCCACCGGGCATGCGGCCACCACCGGCCGAGGACACCGGGCCACCCCAGGACGAGCGCGACGCCCCGGACAGCGATCCGCCGCCGTTCTGAACCAGCAGCTCGCGACGCCTCACCGGCCCGGGTAGGGCTGCACCTCCCACCCCTCCGCGCAGGTCAGGACGCGGCCCGGCTCACCGCCGCGCAGTAGCGGTCGTGGTCGGCGCGCGCCTCGGACAGGGGCGCGAGCACGTCGGAGTCGGCGACCTCCGCGACCCGGGCGGTGAGCCTGCGCCGCGCCGTCCGCGCCCGGCGTCTGGCCCCCATCGCCACCAGCGGCCGGCACAGCAGCGCCAGCAGCAACCCGGCCAGCAACCCGCCGACCAGCAGCAGCGTGGGCAGCGGGATGCCCTCCACCCGCGGCAGCGGGACGACGTCGTCGAGCTGCAGCAGTCCCAGCCCCACGAGGGCGAGCAGCCACAGCGCCCCCACCAGCGCGGTCAGTGCGAGCAGCCACTGCAGGCCCCCGACGGCGCGCTGCCAGATCGGCGTGCGGTCCGGGCCGAGGTCGGTCCCGGCGACGGCGCGGTCGAGCCGGTCGGGCAACCGCTCCTCCGTCTCCTCGGACGTGCGCCGCAGTTCGTCGCGCCAGGCCTCCGGCAGTCCCCGGCCCGCGGCGTCGCGGGCCCGGCGCAGCGCGGCGTCCATCCCGGCCCGCTGCACCACCCCGGCCTGCGGCAGCGAGGTCCGCGAGCGCTCGTCGCCCAGGTGCAGCCGGTCCAGCGGGTCGGCGCGCAGCTTCGACGTCCACCGCAGCACGGGCCAGCCGGTGTGCGCGGTGCCGTTGCGGCGGGCCGAGCGCTCCACGGCCGCGACCACGGCCGGCACCCCGGCGGCGCTCGCGAGCGCGCCGGCGAGCTCCTCGCGCGCCGCCCGGTCCGGCCCGCGGTCACGGCCGGCGTCGGGAGCGCAGTGGGCGGCCAGCGCCCCGGCGGCGGCGCGGGCGTCGGCGGTGAGCCGGTCGGTGGCCGCCTTGCGCGCGCCCACGCGCCGGGCCAGCTCCGCCCGCAGCTCCGGCAGGCCGAGCCCGGTGCGGGCCGCGGTGGGCAGCACCGGCGTGCCGGCCAGGCCCTCCTCGTCGAGCAGCCGGCGCAGGTCGGCCAGGCACGCCACCGCCGCGGCCTCGTCGAGCCGGTCGACCTGGTTGAGCACCACCAGCAGCACGCCGGAGTGCCCGGCCAGCGGCGCCAGGTAGCGGGTGTGGACGGCGTCGTCGGCGTACTTCTGCGGGTCGAGCACCCAGACCAGGACGTCGACGAGCTGCACCAGCCGGTCGACCTCCAGCCGGTTCTCCAGCCGCACGCTGTCGTGGTCGGGCAGGTCGAGCAGCACCAGCCCGTCGAGCGCGGGGTCGGCGTCGGCCACCCGGTGCCGCCGGGGCACCTCCAGCCAGTCGAGCAGCCGGTCGGCGCCCTCGTCCCCCCAGACGGTCGCGTGCGCGACGCCGGTCGTCGGCCGGCGCACGCCCGGGGTGCTCACCTCCGCGCCGGACAGCGCGTTGAACAGCGTGGACTTGCCGCTGCCGGTGGCGCCCGCCAGCGCGACGACGGTCGCGTCGCCCAGCGCCTCGCGGGCACCGGCCTTGGCCAGCAGCGAGCGCGCGGCCCCCACCTCGGGGACCTCCAGCCGCCCCTCGGCCACCCCGACCGCCTCGCGCAGCGCCGCCAGCCGGTCGGCCAGCGACAGCTCGCGCGCCCTCACGCCGAGCTCCGCGCCGCGGCCAGCGCCGCCACCGCCGCCCGCAGCCGCCCCGCCGCACCGGGTGCCTCCGCCGCGACGGCCAGCAGCTCGTCGAAGCGGTCCTGCTCGGCGGCCAGCAGCCGGTCGGCGCGGGCGTCGAGGTCGGCACGCGCGCGGGCGGCCAGCGCCCGCACGGCGGCGTCGCCGAAGACCGCCTCGAGCACCCGCTGCCCCACCGCGGTCGTCCCGCCGGCGATGGCGATCTCGGCACCCGACAGGCCCGCCGTCGAGGCGAAGACGGCGACCATCACCAGCGCGCCGGCCCCGTTGACGCCCCAGGACAGCAGCCGCGCCTGCGAGCGCTTGCCCGCGCCCTCCTCGCGCACCAGGTCGAGCACGTACCCCTGCCAGTCGCGCACCTCGTCGGCGGCCGCGGGCCCGAAGTCCGGCGACACCGTCCCCAGCTCCTCCTCCCGTCCCGCGACCAGCGCCCCGCCCCCGGGCAGCGAGCGCCACGCCGTCACCGTGCGGTCGGCGGCGCGCTCGGCCTCGGCGCGCAGCAGCGTCTCCACACCCGACTCCAGCGCCCCGTGCAGGGAGTCCGCCGACGACGGCCGCCCGCTCAGCGCCGCCCCCAGCCGGTCGCGCAGCCGGCCCACCCGGCTCTGCAGGGAGCGCATCCACTCACCGGTCCCCACGAAGTCCTGCCAGCGGGCCAGGACCTCCCCGCGCAGCAGGCTGCCGTTGCCCACGCCCTCGCCGACCGCCTGGCGCGCGCCGTCGTACGCGGCGTCGGCGGCGTCGCCCAGGGCGGTCGCGGTGGCCGCCTGCTCCTCGACCCCGGCCGCGACCGCGGCCACCCGCCCGTCGAGGCTCTCCAGCGCCCCGGCCAGCGTCTGCCGGACGACGGCCGCGCGCTGCTCCTGGTCGGCGGCCAGCCCGCGCAGCCAGTCGCGCAGCGGGGCGACCTGCCCCTCGGGCAGGAACCCGTCGGACAGCGGCCGCTCCTCGACGACGAACAGCCGCGCCGACCCCAGGCCGCCGCGCTGCAGCATCCCGGCGAGGTCGGCGGCCACCTCGGTCACCGCCTCCGGCGGCGTGCGGTCCAGCACGACGGCCAGCGCCGTCCCCCGCTCCTGCGCCGTCCGCAGCAGGTCCCACGGGACGGCGTCGGCGTAGCGGGCCGCCGTCGTCACGAAGACCCACAGGTCCGCCGCCGACAGCAGCTGCCCGGCGAGGTCGCGGTTGGCCTCGACCACCGAGTCGACGTCGGGGGCGTCGATGAGCGCGAGCCCCGGTGGCAGCGCCCCGGTGGGGACCAGGCGGAGCCCGCCCGCGACGTCCCCCTCGCCGGTGGTGCGGGCCATCCCCGGCAGCACGCGGTCGCCCGAGAACGCCGGCAGGTCGGCCGGCGAGCACACCAGCACCGGCGCGCGGGTGGTCGGCCGCAGCACGCCGGGGGTGGTCACCCGCGCCCCGAGCACGCTGTTGACCAGCGTGGACTTGCCCGCACCGGTGGACCCGCCGACGACGGCGAGCAGCGGGGCGTCGAGGTCGCGCAGCCGGGGCAGCAGGTAGTCGTCGACCTGGTCCACGACCGCGCGAGCGGTGCGCACGGTGGCGTCCCGCCCGGGCGTGGCCAGGCCGAGGGGAGCCGCGGCGACCGCATCGCGCAGCTCCTGCAGGGCATCGGTCAACAGCACGGGCGCGGTCACTCCCGGTTCCTTGCCCGGACGGCGCCGGGCTACCCCTCCAGTGCGGCCAGCGCCCCCGGCACCTCCCCCGGCGCCGCGACGACGACGGCGGCGCCGGCCGCGGTCAGCTCGCCGGCGCCGCCCGGTCCCCAGCCCGCGCCGACGCACGGGAGCCCGTGCGCCGCGGCGCCGAGGACGTCGTGCTCCCGGTCACCGACCAGCGCCACCGGGCGGGTGTCCGGGTGGGCGGCCAGCGCGGCGGCGACCACCTGGTCCTTGTGCCGGACGGCGCCGTCGAGGCTGGCGCCGTGGACCCCGGCGAAGGCGCGCAGCAGGCCCACGTGCCCGAGCACGCGGACGGCGAACACCTGCGGCTTGCTGGTGGCCACGGCGAGCACGGCACCGCCGTCGCGGAGGGTCCGCAGCAGCCGGGGCACGCCGTCGTACACGGCGACGTCGAGCAGCGCCCCGGAGGAGTAGTGCGCGCGGTAGGCGGCCACCGCGCGGTCGACGTCGCCGCCGGTCAGGCCGAACACCGTGGCGAAGCCGTCCTGCAGCGGCGGGCCGACCATGGCGCGCAGCTGCGCCGGTGTGGGCTCGGGCAGCCCGAGCCCGGCCGCGGCGACCCGCACCGACGCCCAGATGCCCGGCGTCGAGTCGACCAGCGTGCCGTCGAGGTCGAACAGGACCAGCCCGGGACGACTCGGCATCCGACCCCCTCGCTGCGGCATCGGACGTCAGCCTGTCACCCCGCCTCCCGGAGCCGCGGCGGCGTCCACCCCGGCGACGGGCCCGGCACGCCCGGGCGGACGACGGCCGCCCAGCCGGGCCCGGCGGCGGTCACCGCTCCGACCAGACGCCGAGCTCGTTGCCCGACGGGTCGGCGAAGTGGAAGCGGCGCCCGCCGGGGAACGCGTACGGCTCCTCCACGACCGTGCCGCCCGCGCGCCGCACCGCCGCCACGGACGCGTCCAGGTCGGCCGAGAACAGCAGGACCAGCGGCCCGCCGGGACGCGTCTCGTCGCCCCGCCGCAGGCCGCCCACCTCCTCGCCCTCGTCCCGCGGGTCGCGGATGCCGGAGTACTCCGGCCCGTAGGAGGTGAACCGCCAGCCGAACGCCTGGCCGTAGAAGCGCTCCGCCGCGGCGAGGTCGGTGACGGTCAGCTCGACGTGGTCGATGGCGTGGTGGCGGTGCGCGGGCTGCCGGTGTGCGGGGTCCTCGGCCATGGCGGCGATCCTCCCGCCGCGGGCGCCGCCGGGGAACGGGTCACCGGCCGGAGCCGGCGACCCGCAGGCCCAGCCCGAGGAGGACCGCGCCGCTGACGCCCTCCAGCCACGTCCGCACCCGCGGACGGCGGAACCAGGCGCCGGCGCGCGCCACCCCGGCCGCCAGCGACAGGTACAGCACCGTCTCCAGCGCCACCTGCACGAGCGCGAGCACCGCGGTGGTGGCGAACAGCGGCCGGTCCGCGGGCACGAACTGCGGATAGAAGGCGATCATGAAGACCGCGGCCTTGGGGTTGGCCAGCTGCACGACGACGCCCTCGCCGAAGCCCGCCCAGCCGCCGCGCCGCGGTGCCGGGAGGGCCAGCCCCCCGGACCGGCCGGCGCGCCGCTCGCGCCAGGCCGCGCGCAGCGCCTGGACGCCGAGCCAGCACAGGACCGCGGCTCCGACGACCCGCAGGACGAGGAACGCCGCCTCGGAGGCGGCGACCAGGCCGGCGAAGCCCGCCGCGGCCAGCAGCGCCCAGGCGTAGAGCCCGAGCTCCAGGCCCAGCACCGTCGGGACGGCGGCGCGGTACCCGCCGAGCGCGGCGCGGCGCAGGACCAGGGCCATCGCCGGCCCCGGGGACGCCGCGACGAGCACGACGGCGACCAGGAACGCCGGCCACGAGGGGATCGCGTCCACGCCGCGGATGGTGGCACCGGGCCGCGGGGCGGTCGACCGCGTTACCGCAGCACGGCGTCCAGGAAGGTCCCCACCCGCTCCCGCAGCTCGGCGGCGCGCTCGTCGGCCACCTCGGCGGGGTCGCGCTCGCGCAGCCACGGCGGGATCTCGGTGCGCGCCCGGGCCGCGCAGCCGAGGTCGGCGCACACGTAGGTGCCCACGGTGTTGCCGTTGCGGCCGGCCTCCCCGGCCCGCCTCGCGGTGAACAGCGAGACGGCGTCGCCGGACTGCGCGGACTGGCACAGCAGGCACATGACCGTGCGGCGGGCCGACATCCTCGTGTCGGCCGCGCGCAGCGCCACGCCCACCGGCCGGCCCTCCCGCTGGACGACGAGGTAGCCGCGCAGCGGCGCCCTGGGGTCGCGCCAGCCGAGCACCTCGAGCTCGCCCCACGGCAGGTCGGCCAGGTCGCGCGGGAGGGTGGCGGAGCTCGCCTCGCCCTTCGAGCAGTTCACGAAGGAGCGCCGCACCTGCTGCTCGGTCATCGGTTCCACGAGGAGCCAGTGTCCGTTCCGGCACGGCTGCGTCTCAACCGGTTATCCAGGCGAGCGCCTCCTCCACCGTCGTCACCACCTCCACGCCGGCGGGCAGCGGCGGCCGGCGGACGAGCACGACGGGCAGCCCCAGCTGCCGGGCGGCGACCAGCTTGGCCTCGGTCATGTGGCCGCCCGAGTCCTTGGTGACGACGACGTCGACGCCGTGCTCCCCCATCAGCGCGGTCTCCTCGTCCACGGTGAACGGGCCGCGCGCCAGCAGCAGCACCGCGCCCGCCGGCAGCGGCTCGCCGGGCGGGTCGACCGCGCGCACGAGCACCCGTCCGGGCAGCGCGGCGAACGCGCCCACGCCCTGCCGGCCGGTGGTGAGGAAGACCGTGCCCGCGTCGTGCACCGCCCGCGCCGCCTCGGCCAGCGAGTCGACGTACGTCCACCGGTCCCCCGGCCCCGGCGTCCAGCCCGGCCGCTGCAACCGCAGCAGCGGGGTGCCCTGCCGGGCGGCCGCGGCCGCCGCGGAGGCGGTGATCCGGGCGGCGAAGGGATGGGTCGCGTCGACGACGGCGCGCGGCCGGTGGGTGGCCAGCCAGTCGGCCAGCCCGTCGGCGCCGCCGAAGCCGCCGACCCGCACCTCACCCTCCGGCAGCACGGGGTCGGCCACCCGTCCCGCGAGGCTGGAGAGGACGTCGACGCCCGCGCCCACGAGCGCCGCGGCCAGCCGCCGCGCCTCCCCCGTCCCGCCGAGGACGAGCACCTGCCCGCTCACGCGCGGCCGCCGGGGATCATGGGCCGGTGAGCAGGGACGGCGCCTCCGGGCTGCGGCACGGCTGGACCACCGGCGCGTGCGCGACGGCGGCCACCACGGCGGCCTACACCGCGCTGCTCACCGGCGAGTTCCCCGACCCCGTGACCATCGACCTGCCGAACGACCGGCACCCGTCCTTCGCGCTGGCCCGCGAGGGCATCGACGACGGCGGCGCCTGGGCCGGCGTGGTCAAGGACGCCGGCGACGACCCCGACGTCACCCACGGCGCGCTGGTCAGCGTGCGGGTGACGCACGGGCAGCCGGGCAGCGGCGTGGTCTTCCGGGCCGGCGAGGGCGTGGGCACGGTGACCAAGCCGGGGCTGCCGCTGGCGGTGGGCGAGCCGGCGATCAACCCGATGCCGCGGCAGTTCGTGCGCGAGCACGTCGCGGCGGTGGCACGGCGGCACGGCGGCAGCGGCGACGTCGTCGTCGAGGTGTCCATCGAGGGCGGTGCGGAGCTGGCGCGCAGGACGTGGAACCCGCGGCTGGGCATCCTCGGCGGGCTGTCGGTGCTCGGCACGACCGGCGTCGTCGTCCCGTACTCGTGCTCGTCGTGGATCGACTCGATCCGCCGCGGCATCGACGTCGCGCGGGCCGCCGGGCGCGAGCACGTGGCCGGGTGCACCGGCTCGACCAGCGAGCGGACGGTGCAGGAGCTCCACGGCCTGCCCGAGGACGCGCTGCTCGACATGGGCGACTTCGCCGGCGCCGTGCTCAAGTACCTGCGCCGCCACCCGGTGCCGCGGCTGACGGTCGCCGGCGGCATCGGCAAGCTCGCCAAGCTCGCCGACGGCCACCTCGACCTGCACTCCGGCCGCTCGCAGGTGTCCTTCGACTCGCTGGCCGCCCGGGTGGCCGGCGCCGGCGGTCCGCCGGACCTGGTCGCGGGCGTGCGGGGCGCGAACACCGCCCTCGACGCGCTGCGGCAGTGCCAGGCGGCCGGGCTGCCGCTGGGCGACCTGGTGGCCGCGGGCGCCCGCGAGACGGCGCTCGGCGTGCTGCGCGGAGCGCCGGTGGCGGTCGACGTCGTGGTGGTCGACCGCGCCGGCACGGTGGTCGGCCGCGCCTAGGAGCGGCACCGCGTCGTCGAGTAGAGGTGGCTGTCGGGGAACTGCCCGGCGGTCAGCACCGGGCCCACGACGACGACCGCCGTCCGCCTCACACCCGCGGCCTCGACCTGCTCCGCGATGTCGGCGAGCGTGCCCCGCAGCACCAGCTCGTCGTCGCGGCTGGCCCGGGCGACGACGGCGACCGGGCCGTCGGGGCCGTAGTGCTCGGCCAGCAGCGGGGCGAGCTCGGCCATCCGCTGCACGGCCAGGTGCAGCACGAGCGTGGCGCCGGTGGCGGCGTAGGCGGCCAGCTCCTCCCCCGGCGGCATCGGCGTCGAGCGGGCCGACGTGCGCGTGAGGACGACGGTCTGCCCGACGCCGGGCACGGTCAGCTCGCGCTTGAGCGACGCGGCCGCCGCGGCGAAGGCCGGCACCCCCGGGACGACGTCGTAGGGCACGCCGGCGGCGTCGAGGCGGCGCATCTGCTCGGCCATCGCGCTGTAGACGCTCGGGTCGCCGGAGTGCAGCCGGGCGACGTCGAGGCCGGCCTCGTGCGCGGCGACCAGCTCGGCGGTGATCTGGTCGAGGTCGAGGTCGGCGGTGTCGACCAGCCGGGCGCCGGGCGGGGCGGTGTCGAGCAGCTCGCGGGGCACCAGCGCGCCGGCGTAGAGGCAGACCGGGGCGCTGGCGATGACCCGCGCCGCCCGCAGCGTGACCAGGTCCGCCGCCCCGGGCCCGGCGCCGACGAAGAAGACGGTCACGAGGGGGCTCCCATCGCGCTAATGGCCGCTCACCACCGGGTCACCGACCAGATCGTCACCGGCATCGCGGGCTTCCAGCCGGTGAACGACCCGACCGGCTCGGCGCGCGACACCTCGATCCGCACCAGCTCGCCGCCGACCCTCGCGTGCCACTGGGCGAGCACCGCCTCGCTCTCCACCGTGACCGCGTTGGCCACCATGCGGCCGCCCACCGGGAGGGCGTCCCAGCAGGACTCGACCAGCAGCGGCGTGGTCAGCCCGCCGCCGATGAACACCGCGTCGGGCGCGCCGAGCCGCGACAGCACGTCCGGCGCGTGCCCGTGCACCACGCGCAGGTAGGGGACGCCGAGGCGGGCGGCGTTGCGGGCGATCCGCTCGGCCCGCTCGGCGGAGGCCTCCACCGCCACGGCGCGGCAGGTGGGGTGCGCGCGCATCCACTCGATGCCGATCGACCCGGCGCCGGCACCGACGTCCCACAGCAGCTGCCCGGGGACGGCGGCCAGGCGGGCGAGGGTGACCGCGCGGACCTCGGCCCTCGTCAGCTGACCGTCGGACTCGTAGGCACCGTCGGGCAGGCCCGGCGTGGTGGGCAGCGGCATGGTGCCTCGGTCGGCCCGGCACTCGACGGCGGTGACCACCAGCGCCGGCGCCGGCTGCGACCAGGTGGCCGCGGTGCCGGTGCGCACCTCCTCGTCGGGGCCGCCGAGCCCGCCGAGCACGGTGACCAGGCTCTGCCCGTAGCCGCGGCCGGCCAGCAGCGCGGCCACCTGCGCCGGCGTCTCGCCGTCGGATCCGAGCACCAGCAGCCGGCGGCCGGGCTGCACGTGCGGGTGCAGCAGCTCGATCGGCCGGCCGACCAGGGTGACCACCTCGGTGTCCTCGACCGCCCACCCCAGCCGCGCGCAGGCCAGCGACACCGACGACGGTGCCGGCAGCACCCGCACGCGGTCGGCGCCGAGCAACCGGGTCAGGGTCGTGCCGATGCCCGACAGCATCGGGTCGCCGCTGGCCAGGACCACCAGCGCCCGCCCCGCGTGCGCCTCGACCAGCCCGGGCAGCGCCTCGGTGAGCGGCGAGGGCCAGGGCACCCGTTCGGCGGGCACCTCGGCGGGCACCAGGTCCAGCTGCCGCGCGCTGCCCAGCAGCACCTCGGCGCGCTCGACCTCCGCCCGCGAGGTGGGCGCGAGCCCCTCCCAGCCGTCCGCGCCGATCCCGACGACGACGACCGGCGCGGCCGGGACCGCCGCCCTGGCCTCCTGGCTGGCCTCCTGGCCGGCCTCCTGGCCGGCCTCCTGGCCGGCCTCCTGGCCGGCCTCCTGGCCGGCCTCCTCCACCGTCCCGCTCACGCCGGCAGCTCACCCTCGGGCCCGGCCGCCTCGGCCAGCAGCCGCTCGCGCAGCTCCTCGGGCAGCCGGTCCACGTAGACGACGCCGTCGAGGTGGTCGACCTCGTGCTGCAGGCAGCGCGCCGCCATGCCGGTGGCCTCGATCGAGACCGGCCGGCCCTTCACGTCGACGCCGTCGACCCGGGCGCGGAAGGGGCGGGCCAGGTCGGCGTAGGGGCCGGGCACCGACAGGCAGCCCTCCTCGGTGACCTCCTCGGCCGGCTCGCCGTCCACCGGCGGCAGGACCGTCAGCCGCGGGTTGACCACGTACCCGACGACGTCCTCGCCGTCGGCGTCGGGGCAGTCGATGACGAACACCCGCGCGTCGACGCCGATCTGATTGGCCGCCAGGCCCACGCCGTCGGCCTCGCGCATCGAGGCGAACATGTCGAGCACCAGCCGGCGCAGCCGCTCGTCGAACTCGGCCACCGGGGTGCACGCGCGGTGCAGCACCTGGTCGCTGCCGTAGGTGACGATCGGCCGGGCGACGCCGTCGTAACGGCCGGGCAGACGCATGGCCGCGATCCTAGGAACCGCGCTCGGCAGGATGGACGCCGTGCTCCTCCGGCGAGATCCCCCGACCGCCCTCGGGCTCGCGCTCGGCGCCGCGGCCGACCTGGCCCTGGCCGACCCGCGCCGCCGCCACCCGGTCGCCGGGTTCGGCACGGTCGCCGCGGCGCTGGAGCGGCGGGTCTGGCGGGACGCCCGCGCCGCCGGCGCCGGGTACGCGGCGGTCCTCGTCGCGGGCGCGGCGACCCTGGGGGCGGCGACGGACCGCGCCACCCGCGACCGTCCGGGCTGCGCACCCTCGCCGTGGCGGCGGCCACCTGGGCGGTGCTCGGCGGCACCTCGCTGGGCCGCGCGGCGACGGCGATGGCCGGGGCCCTGGAGGCCGGCGACCTGCCCGCCGCCCGCGCCCTGCTGCCCACCCTCGCCGGGCGGGACCCGTCCGCGCTCGGAGCCGGGGAGCTGGCCCGCGCCACCGTGGAGTCGGTCGCGGAGAACACCTCC
This sequence comes from Geodermatophilus normandii, assembly GCF_003182485.1. Classification (NCBI taxonomy): domain Bacteria; kingdom Bacillati; phylum Actinomycetota; class Actinomycetes; order Geodermatophilales; family Geodermatophilaceae; genus Geodermatophilus; species Geodermatophilus normandii. Next base: position 773,961 of record NZ_QGTX01000001.1, read on the forward strand.
GACGCCGCCGTCGCCCCGCTGGTGTGGGGAGCGCTCGCCGGGCTGCCCGGCCTGCTGGGCTACCGCGCGGTGAACACCCTCGACGCGATGGTCGGCCACCGGTCCGCGCGGTACGCCCGGTTCGGCTGGGCGGCCGCGCGCACCGACGACGTCGCCAACTGGCTGCCCGCCCGGCTCACCGCGGCGCTGACCGTGGCCTGCGCGCCGCTGGCCGGCGGGTCGGCGGGCGCGGCGCTGCGGACCTGGCGCCGCGACGGCGCCGCCCACCCCAGCCCCAACGCCGGCCGCTGCGAGGCCGCGGCGGCCGGCGCCCTGGGACTGCGGCTGGGCGGGCGCAACGTCTACGGCAGCAGGGTGGAGGACCGGCCGGTGCTCGGCGACGGCCGGGCGCCGGACAGCAGCGACGTCACCCGCGCGGTGCGGCTCTCGCGCGCGGTGTGGCTGGCCGCCGCGGCCCTCTGCGTGGCCGGCCGAGCGGCGGGGAGCAGGGCCGCCCGCCGGCGCTGAGCGGGCCCCGCCGGTGCAGGGCGCCGCGCGGCGCGGGGAGCACCGGGAAGCCGGACGGGTCCACCCGGAGGTGGCTGGCCGGCGGGTCGGCCGGCCCGCGGCCACCGCGGACGGAGACGACGAGCGTGGCCACGGCGAGCCCGGCCATGGCGAGCAGGAGGAACAGGACGAGGACGGCACCAGGAGTCATGGCAGGAACAGTGGCACCATCCGGCCTGGACGGAAGCGGTCCAATCCGGCATGGTGGCCTGCATGCCACCGCAGCCCGATCAGTCCACCGCGGCGGAGCTGGCCGGCCTGGTCGGGCCACTGGGGAACCTGCCCGGACCGCGGTACGCCGCCCTGGCCCGCCGCGTCCGCGAGCTGGCCGCCCTCGGGCAGCTCCCGCCGGGCACCCGGCTGCCGGCCGAGCGCGACCTCGCCGCCGCGCTCGCGGTCAGCCGGGTGACCGTCGCCTCGGCCTACCGGCTGCTCCGCGAGGAGGGGCACGCCAGCACCCGGCACGGCGCCGGGACCGTCGTCGAGGCGCCCGCGGCCGACCCGGTGTGGACCACCCCGAGCACCGACCCGACGATCCTCGAGCTGGCGCACGCCGCTCCCGAGGCCGCGCCGCAGCTGTTGCCGGCCTACCGCGAGGCGCTGGACCGGCTGCCCGCGGTGGCCGCCGGCCACGGCTACGCGCCCAGCGGGCTGCCGGAGCTGCGCGCGGCGGTCGCCGACCGCTACACCGCCCGCGGCCTGCCCACCGACCCCGAGCAGGTCGTCGTCACCGCCGGCACCGGCGACGCCACCGCGCTGGTCCTCGAGACGCTGCTGCAGCCCGGCGACCGCGTGCTGGTCGAGCACCCCACCTACCCGGGGGCCCTGGCCATGGTCACCGCGGCCGGCGCCCGCTGCGTCCCCGTCGCCGTGGACGCCGGGGACCCCGACGCGCTGGTCGGCGGCGCCTCCATCGCGGTCCGGCAGAGCAGCCCCCGGATGGCGTTCCTCATGCCCGACTTCTCCAACCCCAGCGGCGCCCGGCTGTCCGCGGCCGGGCGCCGCCGCCTGGCCGCGACCTTGTGGCAGCAGGGCGTGCTGACCGTCGTCGACGAGGTCACCGCCGAGCTGTACCTCGACGACGGGCCGCTGCCGCCCTACGCCGCCGGGCTCCCCGACGCCGCGACGGTGACCGTCGGCGGGCTGTCGAAGGCGGTGTGGGGCGGGCTGCGGGTCGGCTGGCTGCGGACCGACGCCGCACTGGCCGCCTCGCTGGGCACCGCGCTCGGCCGGCGCCAGCTCTCCGTCGGCCTGCTCGACCAGCTCGCCGCCGCCGTCCTCGTGCGCGACCTCGACGCCGTGCTCGAGGGCCGGCGGGCGCTGCTGCGCGAGCGGCGCGACGTGCTGCTCGCCGAGCTCACCGACCGGCTGCCGGCCTGGAGCGCGCCGCGCCCGCGCGGCGGCCTGTCGGTGTGGTGCCGCCTGCCGCCGGGGAGCAGCTCGGCCGCGCTGGTCGCCGCCGCCGCGCCGCTCGGGCTGGTGCTCGCCGAGGGCCGCGCCTTCGGCACCGGGACGGCCTTCGACGACCACCTGCGGCTGCCGTTCACGCTCCCGGCCGCCGACCTGCGCACCGCCGTCGCCGGGCTCGCCGCCGTCGACGCCGCGCTGCGCAGCGGTCCCGCGGTGCGGTCCCCGGCGCGGCCGGTGACCGTGGTCTGACCGGTCCCGGGCGATCCGTCCCGACGGCTCGCGCGCACCGGGGACGGCGACTAGCGTCGGTGTGGTCCCGAGCGGCCGGGCTCTCCCGGCAGATCCGCAGATGGTCGAACAGCCGGCTGCGCGGCGCTCCCCCCGGGCCCCGCCCGGAGCGCGTCCACCGGAGCTCGTCATGACGTCCACCCAGTCACGAGTCGCCCCCCGTCCCCACCCCACCTCGGGGCGGGCCACGGCCGCCCCGTCCCTGCCGCGCCCGCCCGCCCCGTCGCCGCTGCCCGTGCGGCGGACCCGGGTGGCCGGTCGGTGGCGCTACGACCGGCAGAGCGGCGACTGGTGGTGGTCGCCGGAGATGTCGGCGCTCTACGGCCTGACCGCCGACGGCCGCCGCCCCTGCACCGAGGTCCTGGTCGCCGCCGAGCACCCCGACGACCGACCGCGCACGATCGACGCCCTCTCCGCCGCGGTCACCGGTGCGGAGGGGTTCTGCCTTCAGATCCGCCTGCTGACCGACGGCGGCGAGGTGCCCGTCGTCTTCATCGGCGAGCCGCAGCTCGACGACGAGGGCCGGGTGACCGCGGTCGAGGGCCTGGTCGTGGAGGCCCCGCGGCCGGCCGAGGACCGCGTCTCCGCGCTGGAGACCGAGGTGGCGCAGCTGCGCACGGCGATGGCCGGCCGGGCGCCCATCGAGCAGGCCAAGGGCGTGCTCATGCTCCTCACCGGGTGCGGCGAGCAGGTGGCCTTCGACCTGCTGGCGCACATCTCCAGCCACACCCACCGCAAGGTGCGCGAGGTCGCCGTCGACCTGGTCGCCTCGGCGTCGGGCCAGCGCCCGCTCCCGGCCGAGGTGCGCGCGATCCTGCGCGACGCCTGCCCGCCGGGGTCCGGGGGGCACTGACCCCGGAACAGGGTCCGCAGGGGAGGATGCCCGGGGCCGGACCGGCGAGCAGACGCCGGCCCGGCTCCTGGGAGGGGGCGGACGCGTGATCTACCTGCTCGCGCGGTTGCTGCTGCGGCCGCTGTTCCGGATCGTGTTCCGGCCCCGGGTGAGCGGGCGCCGGAACGTCCCGGCCACCGGGGCCTTCATCATCGCCAGCAACCACCTGTCGTTCATCGACAGCATGGTGATCCCGCTGTCGGCCCCGCGGCGGGTCCGCTACCTCGCCAAGCACGAGTACTTCAGCGGCCGCGGCGTGGGCGGGTGGGCCACCCGCACGCTGTTCACGGCGCTGGGCGCGATGCCGGTGCAGCGGGAGGCCTCCCGGGCCGCGCAGGAGGCGCTCGACACCGCGCTCGGCGTGCTGCGCGCCGGTGAGGGCTTCGGCATCTACCCCGAGGGCACCCGCTCGCGCGACGGCCTGCTGGCGCGGGGCAAGACCGGCGTGGCCTGGCTGGCGCTCACCGCCGGCTGCCCGGTCGTGCCGGTCGGTGTCGTCGGCACCGACCGCATCCAGCCGGTCGGCGCACGCTGGCCGCGCCCGCACCGCTTCTCGGTCACCTTCGGCGAGCCGATGACCTTCCCCGAGCACGCCGGCAAGGCGCGCAACGGCCCGGCCCGCCGCGAGGTCACCGACCGGATCATGGAGGCGATCGCCGAGCTCTCGGGCCAGGAGAAGGCCGGCTGGGGCGCTCCCCGTCCCGCCGCATGAGCGGCGCGCTCCTCGTCGCCGGGACGACGTCGGACGCCGGCAAGTCGGTGGTGACCGCGGGCATCTGCCGGTGGCTGGCGCGCCAGGGCGTGCGGGTGGCGCCGTTCAAGGCGCAGAACATGAGCAACAACTCGGTGGTGACCGCCGACGGCGCCGAGATCGGCCGGGCGCAGGTCATGCAGGCCGCCGCCGCCCGGGTCGAGCCCGAGGCCGCGATGAACCCGGTGCTGCTCAAGCCCGGCGGCGAGGACGCCAGCCAGGTCGTGGTGCTCGGCCGGCCGGTCGCCGACGTCACGGCGCTGTCCTACCGGCCGATGAAGGCGGCGCTGCTGGAGCAGGCGCTGGCGTGCCTGGCCGACCTGCGCAACCGCTTCGACGTCGTCGTCTGCGAGGGGGCGGGCTCCCCCACCGAGATCAACCTGCGCGCCGACGACATCGCCAACATGGGGCTGGCCACCGCCGCGGGGCTGCCGGTGGTCGTCGTCGGCGACATCGACCGCGGCGGTGTGTTCCCCGCCCTCTACGGCACCGTCGCGCTCATGCCGCCGGCCGACCAGCGGCTGGTCGCCGGGTTCCTGGTGAACAAGTTCCGGGGCGACGTGCGGCTGCTGCGGCCCGGCCTCGAGCAGCTCACCGCGCTGACCGGCCGGCCGACGCTGGGCGTGCTGCCCTGGCTGCCCGGCGCCGCGCTCGACGTCGAGGACTCCCTCGGCATCCCCACCGGCGTCTCCTCCGCGGGCCCACCGCACGGCGAGGAGGTGCTGCGGGTGGCCGTCGCGCGGCTGCCCCGGCTGTCGAACTCCACCGACGTCGACGCGCTGGCCACCGAGCCCGGCGTCCTCGTCCGGTTCGTCACCCGCCCCGAGGAGGCCGCCGACGCCGACCTCCTGGTGCTGCCCGGCACCCGGGCGACGGTGGCCGACCTGGCCTGGCTGCGCTCGACCGGGCTGGCCGGGACGGTGGCCCGCCGCGCCGCCGAGGGCCGCCCGGTGCTCGGCATCTGCGGCGGGCACCAGATGCTCGCGCGCACCGTCACCGACGACGTCGAGTCGCGGGCGGGGACGGTCGAGGGGCTCGGGCTGCTGCCCGCCGACGTCCGGTTCGCGCGGGAGAAGACGCTCGGCCGCCCGTCGGGCACCGCGCTCGGGCACCCGGTGCACGGCTACGAGATCCACCACGGCGTCGTCACCTACGACCGTGACTCGAGCCCGCCCACCCAGCCGTTCCTCGACGGCGGCCGGGCCGGGTCGGTGTGGGGCACCACGTGGCACGGGGCGCTGGAGAACGACGGCTTCCGCCGCGCGTTCCTCGCCGAGGTCGCCCGCGCCGCCGGCCGGCGGTTCACCCCGGCGCCGGACACCTCCTTCGCCGCGGTCCGCGAGCAGCGCCTCGACGCCCTCGGCGACCTGGTGGCCGAGCACGCCGACACCGACGCGCTCTGGCGGCTGCTCGAGGGGGGGCCGCCGGCGGACCTGCCGCTGCTGCCGCCGGGGGACGCGCTCACCCCGCGCTGAGCGCCGCCTCCAGCCGCTCGCGGACGTCGTCGGGCCACGGCGTCGACACCCCGCCGGAGGTGCCGACGTAGGTGTTGCGGACGACGCAGCACACCCGTTCCCCCACGCGGACGGTGAACCGCACGGTCACGCTGGTGCGCCCGAGCCGCTCGGCCACGGCGTCGACGGTGACCGTGTCGCCCCAGCGGGCCGACGACGACCACTCCAGCGAGCTGGCCTTGACCACCGGATCGGTCGTGAGCTCGTCCCACGGCAGGCCGGTCGAGGCCCACCAGAGGGTCGAGGCCTCGTCCGCCCAGACGAGGTAGTGCGCGTTGAAGACGACGCCCTGCTGGTCGCACTCGACGAAGCGGACCGGGGAGCTCCACGTGACGGCCACAGGAGGCGACGCTAGCCCCGGCTACCGTGCTGCCCATGCACCACGACGGCGCCGACCCGGTCCTCGCCTCCTACCGCCCGCCCTCGCAGCTGGTGGTGGACAAGGAGATCGACCACCTCGACGTCCACTGCCGCGCCTTCATCGGGCTCGCGCCCTTCCTGACGCTGTCCACCGCCGACGCCGACGGCTGGCCCGAGATCTCTCCGCGCGGCGGCGACCCGGGCTTCGTCAAGGTGCTCGACGAGCACCGGCTGGTGCTGCCCGACCGGCAGGGCAACAACCGGCTCGACAGCCTGCGCAAGGTCGCGGTCAACCCGCGGGTGGCGCTGCTGTTCTTCGTGCCCGGCGTCGAGGAGACGCTCAAGGTGTTCGGCACCGCGGAGCTGCTGGCCGCCGACGCACTCGACGTCGACCTCACCGAGTTCGGCCGGGCGCCGCGCTCGGTGCTGGTCGTGACCGTCCAGCGCGCCTACCTGCAGTGCGCCAAGGCGGTGATGCGCTCGGGCCTGTGGGACCCGGCCAGCCGCATCGACCGCGACGCCCTGCCGCCCTTCGGCACGATGATCCGTGACCACTGCCGGCTGGAGTCGCCGCTGCCCGACGACGCCACCATCCGCGCGGAGCTGGCCCTGGAGCTCTAGTCCTGTCGGCGGGCCCTGCCAGGCTGCGCCGCATGGCGACCGACTTCCAGGTGACCGTGGACTGCGCCGAGCCGCACGTGCTCGCCGACTGGTGGGCCGAGGCGCTCGGCTGGCGGGTCGAGCCGCAGGACGAGGCGTTCATCCGGCGCACGGTCGAGGCCGGGCACGCGACCGAGGCGCAGACGACGACGCACCGCGGCCGCCTCGTGTGGGCCACCGGTGCGGCGATCACCTCACCGGACCCGGACCGGCCGCGGGTGCTCTTCCAGTCCGTGCCGGAGGCCAAGACGGTCAAGAACCGCGTGCACCTGGACCTGCGGGTGGGCGACGAGCGGCGCGAGGCCGAGGTGGCCCGGCTGACCGGCATGGGCGCCACCGAGCTGTGGCGCGCCGCCCAGGGCCCGTTCTCGTGGGTGACGATGGCCGACCCCGAGGGCAACGAGTTCTGCGTCGCCTGACGCCGGGTGGCTGCCGTGCCCCCCGGGGTTCAGACCGGGAGGTCGCGGGCCAGGCGGCGGGAGTCCACGGTGCGCTGCACCAGGCGGCGGGCCCGGCGGCGGCGCGGTCGGCCGCCGCTGCCGAGGTATCTCGCGTCCTCCACCAGTTGGAAGGCGGCGAGCACGCTGGCGCGCGGCTCGCGCGCCAGCGGGATCGTGGCGACGACGGGCTGGGCCGAGGTCATGGGAGCCCCCCTCTCCCGGGACGCGGTGGCTGCGCGTCCCGTGACGCAATGGTGCCCAGGAACGACTCTCCGGAACCAGAACCGGGTCGAATAGGTACCGATGTGACGAACGGGACTGGTGTGACGGCATGTCGCCCGGCCGGTCCGTACCGTGCGCCCATGGCCCGCTCGCGCCGTCTCGTCGACGCCGTCCTCTCGGTGCTGCGCGCCGCCACCGCGCCGGCCGCCCGCCGTTCCCCCGCGCGGCCCACGGCCCGGCGCACCGCGCGGCGCACCGCGCCCGCCCGGCGGGCGCCGTCCGGCACCGGCACCGATGTCGACGTCGACTACCGCCCCTGCGCGGACGGCCGACCCGACCCCGGTGAGGTGGTCTGGGCCTGGGTGCCCTACGACGAGGGCGACGGGCGCGGCAAGGACCGCCCGGTGCTCGTCATCGGGCGCCGGGGCGGGGACCTGGTCGGGCTGATGCTGACCAGCAAGGACCACGACCGCGACGCCGACGACGAGGCGCGGCACGGCCGCAGCTGGATGGACGTCGGCACCGGCGGGTGGGACCCCCGGGGCCGGCCGAGCGAGGTGCGGCTGGACCGGCTGCTGCCCCTCGACCCGGCGGGGGTGCGGCGGGAGGGCGCGGCACTGGACCGGGCGCTGTTCGAGCGGGTGGTCGAGGCCGCCCGGCGCACGCAGGGCTGGTGAGGGCTCAGGCGGGAGCGGCCGCGGCCAGCCGGCGCTTGGCCAGGGCGATCGGCAGCTGACCGGCGAGGGCCGGCAGCACCCAGGCGACCGGGTTCCCCGTCGCGGCGACCAGCAGGCCGGTGGTCAGCGCGATGTAGGAGCCGCCCAGCAGGTGCGGCTGCAGCGTCCGCCAGTGCGGCCAGCCGCGCCTGCGGGCCACGGCGCCGGTGCCGGCGAGGGCCGCGCTGAGCACGCCGACTCCGACCAGCCACCCGAGTCCCGGCGCGGTCAGCGCCAGCGCGCAGCCGGTGACGGCCACCGCCCCGACGGCGGCCAGGTAGGCGGTCGCCGTCGCCGTCCCCCGCCGCCCGCCCAGGCGCAGGAGCAGCCACAGCGGACCGAGCAGCAGGCCGGCCGTGCCGGCCGCGACGTGCAGGAGCAGCACCGTCTCGCGCATGCGTCCACGGTGGCCGTGCGGCGGGACGCCGCGGCAGTGCCGGCCGTCACCGGCCGCCGGTGACGGCTGTCAGTCGGCGGGGTGCTCGTCACGGTCGGGCTGCCGGACCGGCGGGCGCAGGTGGTAGACGCCGGCCGCGCCGGGCAGCGGCTGCAGGTCGTAGCGGGAGACGACCTTGGGGCCGCCGTGCAGGTGCACGTGCGTGACCGTGGGCAGCGGGGCGCCGTGCCGGGCGGCGCGGACCTCCACGCGCCCGTCGAGGGGGCCGCCGACGAACAGCAGGACGGCGTCCTGCTCGTCGCTGCCGGCCTCCACCAGCGCAGTCTCCACGTCGGACAGCTCCGTCTCCTCCCTCGGCGCACGGCTCACCCGGACGAGGGTAGGCGTCGCGCGCTCGCGGTCAGGCCGGTCCGCGGCGCAGCCTGCCGGCGATGAGCGGTGCGGCGAGCAGCATGACGAACAGCCGCAGCACCTGGACGGCGAGCACGAACGTCGCGTCGGCGCCCGTGCCGGTGGCCGTGGCGAGGACCGCGTAGAGGCCGCCGGGCGTCGTCGCGAGGTAGGCGTCGAGCTCGCTGACCCCGGTGGCCGCCGACAGCACCACCCCGAGCCCCGCGCAGGCGAGGACCAGCCCGACGATGACGGCCAGCGCCGGCAGCAGGGCGCGGCCGACCGTGCGCAGGGCGGCCACGGTGAACCGCACGCCCACCTGCAGGCCGATGAGGACGAACGCGGCCGCCTCGACCGGGCCGGGCACGGTCGCACCGCCCGACAGCCCCCCGAGGTCCACCGCGGCGGCCACCAGGAGCGGCCCGAGCAGCGCCGGCACGGGCAGCCGGACCAGCCGGGCGAGCAGCACGCCGCCCCCGGCGCAGCCGGCGGTGACCAGGAGTCCGGCCGGCCAGCCCGGGGCGGCCTCCTCCGTGACGGCGGTCCCGGCACCGGGGTCGGCCCCGTAGACCGTCGTCGCCACGACCGGCATGGCGACGACGATGAGCACCACGCGCAGGTACTGCAGGACGGCGACCATGCGGTCGTCGGCGCCGAGGTCGCGGGCCATCGCGGTGATCCCCGACGCCCCGCCCGCGATCATCGCGAACGCCCCGGTCACCGGGCTGATCCCGGGCTGGCGGCGCAGCAGCAGCCCGGCGCCGACGGTGAGCAGCAGCGTGGCCAGGGTGACGAGCACGACCGGCAGCCAGTCCTCGCCGAGCGCCGCCAGGGTCCCGGGGTCGACCAGCACCCCGATCGAGACGCCGACGACCGCCTGCGACGCGGCGACGGCGGGCCGGGGCACGCCGAGCGGCCGGCGCCCGGCCAGCCCCCGGACCAGGCCGGCGAGCAGTCCGCCGAACAGGGCGGCGGAGGGGACGCCCGCCCGGCCGAGCAGCCAGCCGGCCAGGGCGGCACCGGCGAGGACGAGGGCTGCGTCGGCGAGGAGGCGCGGATCCGGTCGGGGCCTCCTCACAGACCGGCGATGCGGCGCAGCTCGGCGACGTGGGCGTCGAACGCGCGCCGCCCGTCCTCCGTGAGCGCCAGGCTGGTCCGCTGGCGCGCGGCCACGGTCGCCTTCCTGACCTGCACGTAGCCGGCCTCCTCGAGCTGCTTGACGTGCTTGGACAGCACGGAGTCGCTGACGCCGACCCGGTCGCGCACGGCGGCGAACTCCATCGTGTCCACGGCGGCGAGCAGTCCGCAGATCTGCAGCCGCGGCGGCGGGTGGATCACCGCGTCGAAGTGCGGCGCCACCGCGGTCACAGCCCGCTCCCGCTGCGCAGCTCGGCCACCCACCGGCGGCTCCACACCCGGCTGAGCACGCCGGCGGCGACCCCCAGGACCGCACCGGCCACCACCATGACCCAGTGCCGGCCGGCGCCCTCCGCGAGCAGGAACGCGGGCACCAGGACGACCAGGACGACCACCGCCCACAGCGCGACGAACCGCGGGGGCGCGGTGACCCAGACGCCGGTGATCCGCCGGTAGGCCGCCACCAGACCTCCCAGGCCGGCGCCGAAGAGGACCAGCGCCGGGAGCGTCACCCAGGGGGAGTCCGCGGCGTAGGACGCCAGGAAGCCGAAGAGCAGCAGGCCGAGCGCGACGTCGTACCACCACGGCTGCAGCACCCGGTCGGCCAGCGCCTCCCGGTCGGCCCGCAGCGCGGCGAGCTGCGCAGCCGCCTCCGCCGATCCGGGGTGCCGGTCGCCGGCGCTCACAGCCCGCCCCGCAGCTCGGCGACGTAGAGGCGGGCCCACCAGCGGCTGACCAGCACGAGGCCGGCGCCGATCACCACCCCGGCCACCACCATGGCCCCGCGCACCTGCATGAGGAACTCGGCCACCGCGCCCGCGGCGAGGACGACCGCGTAGAGCACCGCCCAGGCGCGGATCGCCCGCTGCGTCGCCCCCGGCCGCAGCCCGCTCACCCACAGGCCGGTCCTCCGCCGGTACACCTGCACCAGCCCGAGGCCGCCCAGCGCGAGGACGACGAGGGCCAGGGTGATCCAGCGGGCGTCGCGGGTCGCGTAGCTGCTGACGAACCCGGCCACGAGCAGGCCGAGCAGCGCGTCGTACCACCAGGGCTGGACGACGCGGTCGGCCAGCGCGCTGCGCTGGTCCTGGAGGGCGGCGAGCTGCTCGGCCGCGGTGGTGCGGTCCGTGGTGCCGTGGCTTTCCATGTCGGAAAGTCTGGCCCGTCACTTTCCGATCCGTCAAGTCACCGCCCCGGCCTGTCGACCGCGCGTTCCGCGTGGTTGCATGGGCGCCGCCACAGCGACGGCAGTGGAGGAAGCCCGGTGCGACTCCGGCGCGGTCCCGCCACTGTGACCCGGCCACCCGGGGAGTCAGGAACTCCCGCCGTCGCCTCCTGCCACCTCCGGGCGTGGACACCCGGGGAGAGGATCCCTGCCGCATGACCTACCCCTTCGGTGCCGTCGTCGGGATGGACGACATGCGGCTCGCCCTGCTCCTCAACGCCGTCTCCCCCGCCATCGGCGGCGTGCTGGTGCGCGGCGAGAAGGGCACGGCCAAGTCGACGACGGTGCGCGCGCTGGCCGCCGTCCTCCCCTCCGTCGCCGTCGTCCCCGGGTGCCGGTTCGCCTGCGACCCCGCCGCGCCCGACCCGGCCTGCCCCGACGGCCCGCACGAGCCCGCGGCGCCCGCGCAGACCCGCCCCGCCCGGCTCGTGGAGCTGCCGGTGGGTGCCTCGGAGGACCGCGTCGTCGGCTCGCTGGACCTCGAGCGGGCACTCACCGAGGGCGTGAAGGCCTTCGAGCCCGGCCTGCTCGCCGCCGCACACCGGGGCGTCCTCTACGTCGACGAGGTCAACCTGCTGCACGACCACCTCGTCGACCTGCTGCTCGACGCCGCCGCCCTGGGCACCGCCTACGTCGAGCGCGAGGGCGTCTCGGTGCGGCACGCGGCGCGCTTCCTGCTGGTCGGGACGATGAACCCCGAGGAGGGGGAGCTGCGCCCGCAGCTGCTCGACCGGTTCGGGCTCACCGTGGAGGTCGCCGCGCCGCGCGACCCGGCGGTGCGCGCCGAGGTGGTGCGCCGGCGGTTCGCGTACGACGCCGACCCGGCCGGCTTCGGGACCGCGTGGGCGACCGAGGAGGCGACGCTGGCCGCGCGGATCGCCGACGCGCGCGCCCGCCTGCCGCGCGTCGTCCTCTCCGACGACGCGCTGCGCCAGGTCACCGCCGTCTGCGCCGCCTTCGACGTCGACGGCCTGCGCGCCGACCTGGTCACCGCCCGCGCCGCGATCGCGCACGCCGCCTGGTGCGGCCGCGAGGAGGTCACCGAGGACGACGTCCGGGTCGCCGCCCGCCTGGCGCTGCCGCACCGCCGCCGGCGCAACCCGTTCGACGCGCCGGGCCTCGACGACGACACCCTCGACCGGGCGCTGGAGGACTCGCGCCCCGACGACGACCCGCCGCCCCCCGACGGCCCCGGCGACGGCGGCGCTCCCCCGCCTCCGCGGGGTGACGACGCCGGCCCGGACGACGCCGGCCCGGACGACGCCGGCCCGGACGACGCCGGCCCGGACGACGCCGGCCCGGACGACGGCGGCCCGGACGACGGCGGCCCGGGTCCCCAGGAGGGTCGTTCCCGCGACGAGGGCTCACCGGAGAGCGGCGAGGAGACCCCGGGCGCGCCGGCGCGGGAGAAGGCCGCCGTCGCGCCGTCGGACCCGTTCCGCACCCGCCGGCTCGAGGTGCCCGGCACCGGTGCGGGCGCGGCCGGACGGCGGTCGAAGGCGCGAGCCGAGCGCGGGCGCGTGGTCGGCTCGGTCCGCCCGTCGGGGCCGGTGTCGCGGCTGCACCTGGTCGACACCGTGCTGGCCGCGGCACCGCACCAGGTGGCGCGCGGGCGCAGCGGCCCGGGGCTGCGGATCGCCCGCGAGGACCTGCGCCAGGCCATCCTCGAGGGCCGCGAGGGCAACCTCGTGCTCTTCGTCGTCGACGCCAGCGGCTCGATGGGCTCGCGGGCGCGGATGGGCGCGGTCAAGGGCGCGGTGCTGTCGCTGCTGCTCGACGCCTACCAGCGCCGCGACAAGGTCGGCCTGGTCACCTTCCGCGGCGGCGACGCCGAGTTGGCGCTGCCGCCCACCTGGTCGGTGGAGGCCGCCGCCGCCCGGCTGCGCGAGCTGCCCACCGGCGGCCGCACCCCCCTGGCCGCGGGACTGCTGCGGGCCGCGGAGACCCTGCGCGTGGAGCGGGTGCGCGATCCGCAGCGCCGGCCGCTGCTCGTCGTCGTCACCGACGGCCGGGCCACCGGCGCGCGCGGCTCCGACGCCCTGGGCGCGGCCCACGCGGCCGCCCGGCGGCTGGCGGCCGCGGGGACGGCGGCCGTCGTCGTCGACTGCGAGTCCGGGCCGGTGCGCCTCGGGCTGGCCGGCGTCCTCGGCACCGCGCTCGGGGCCACGACGCTCCGGCTCGAGGACCTGGCGGCGGAGTCGCTCGCCGCGACCGTGCGCAGCGTGCGAGAGGCGGCCTGACGATGCCCCAGGGACAGGTCGCCGTCGTCCCGCAGGACGGGCTGACGACGCGGCAGCGGCGCAACCGGCCGCTGCTCGTCGTGCACACCGGCGAGATGAAGGGCAAGTCCACCGCCGCGTTCGGCATGGCGATGCGCGCGTGGAACCAGGGCTGGTCCGTCGCGGTGTACCAGTTCGTCAAGAGCGCGAAGTGGAGGGTCGGCGAGGAGAGCGCGCTGACCGCGCTGGGCCGGCTGCACGCCGAGACCGGCGAGGGCGGCCCGGTGGTCTGGCACAAGATGGGCTCGGGCTGGAGCTGGTCGCGCCGCCAGGGCACCGAGGTCGACCACGCCGCCGACGCCGCCGAGGGCTGGGCCCAGATCAAGCGCGACCTCGCCGCCGAGGCGCACCGCTTCTACGTCCTCGACGAGTTCACCTACCCGCTGAAGTGGGGCTGGGTGGACGTCGACGACGTCGTCGAGACGCTGACGGACCGGCCGGGCACCCAGCACGTCGTCGTCACCGGCCGCGACGCCCCGCAGGCGCTGGTCGACGCCGCCGACCTGGTCGTGGAGATGACCAAGGTCAAGCACCCGATGGACGCCGGTCAGAAGGGCCAGCGGGGGATCGAGTGGTGAGCGTGCCGTCGGTCGTCCGCCCGGCGAGATCGGCGGTCTCGCACGCCTGCGCGCCTCGGACCGTGCGAGACCGCCGATCTCGCCGCGGTGGGGACCAGGCGTCGTGAGCACCGCCGTCCCGCGCGTGGTGGTCGCCGCCCCGTCGAGCAACGCGGGCAAGACGTCGCTCACCACCGGGCTGGTCGCGGCGCTCACCGCCCGCGGCCTGGCCGTCTCCCCGCACAAGGTCGGCCCCGACTACATCGACCCGGGCTACGCGGGCCTGGCCGCCGGGCGGCCGGGCCGCAACCTCGACCCCTGGCTGGCCGGCGAGGAGCGCATCGCGCCGCTGTTCCTGCACGGCGCGCGCGGGGCCGACGTCGCCGTCGTCGAGGGGGTCATGGGCCTGTTCGACGGCGCCACGCACCCCGAGGTCGAGCCCGGCTTCGCCTCGACGGCGCACGTCGCGCGGCTGCTGCGCGCGCCGGTCGTGCTGGTCGTCGACGCCTCCTCGCAGGCGCGCAGCGTCGCGGCGCTGGTGCACGGGTTCGCCACCTTCGACCCGTCGGTGCGGCTCGGCGGCGTGGTGCTCAACCGGGTCGGCAGCGACCGGCACGAGGCGATCCTGCGCGAGGCGCTCGACGCCGCCGGTGTGCCGGTGCTCGGGGCGGTCCGGCGGCTGGCCGAGCTGGGGACGCCCTCGCGGCACCTGGGGCTGGTGCCGGCCGCGGAGCGCTCCGCCGAGGCGGTGGCCACCGTGCGCCGGCTGGGCGAGGTGGTCGCCGGCGGCGTCGACCTCGACGCCGTGCTGCGGCTGGCCCGCACCGCACCCGACCTGGCTGCCGCGCCGTGGGACCCCGCCGCCGAGGTGACCCCCACGCCCGGGCGGCCGCGCGTCGCCGTCGCCGGCGGGCCGGCCTTCACCTTCGGCTACGCCGAGCACGCCGAGCTGCTCGCGGCCGCCGGCGCCGAGGTGGTGACCGTCGACCCGCTGCGGGACGAGGCGCTGCCCGAGGGCACCGCGGGCCTGGTCGTCGGCGGCGGCTTCCCCGAGGTCTACGCCGACCAGCTCTCGGCCAACACGACGCTGCGTGCCGACATCGCGGCACTGGCCGCCCGCGGCGCCCCGGTCGCCGCCGAGTGCGCCGGGCTGCTGTACCTGTCCCGCGAGCTGGACGGCTCGCCGATGTGCGGGGTCCTCGACGTCGCGACGGCGATGACGCCGCGGCTGACCCTCGGCTACCGCTCGGCGGTGGCGCTCACCGACAGCGTGCTGGCCCGCGCGGGCACCCGCGTGCGGGGCCACGAGTTCCACCGCACGCACGCCCTCCCCGCCGCCGGCCCCACCCCCGCCTGGCAGTGGTCGGCGTCGGCTCCGGAGGGCTTCGTGTCCGGCTCCGTGCACGCCTCCTACCTGCACCTGCACTGGGCCGGCTCCCCGGCACTGGCCGAACGGTTCGTGGCCGCCTGCGCGGCGGCCGTCCCGGAGGGAGCGCGCCATGCACATCGCTGAGGGCCTGCTGCCGGCACCGCACGCGCTCGGCTGGACCCTCGCCGCCGCCCCGTTCGTCGTGCACGGCGCCCGCGCCGTGGTCCGCGAGGTGCGCGAGCACCCGGAGTCGACGCTGCTGCTCGGCGCGGCCGGGGCGTTCACCTTCGTCCTGAGCGCGGTCAAGCTGCCCTCGGTCACCGGCAGCTCCAGCCACCCGACCGGCACCGGCGCGGGGGCGGTGCTGTTCCGCCCGCCGGTGATGGCGCTGCTCGGCACGGTCGTCCTGCTGTTCCAGGCGCTGCTGCTGGCCCACGGCGGGCTGACCACGCTCGGCGCCAACGCGTTCTCCATGGCGGTCGCCGGGCCGTGGGTCGGCTACGGCGCCTACCGGCTCACCCGGGCCCTGGGCGGCGGGCTGATGCCCGGCGTCTTCGTCGCGCTCGCGCTGGCCGACCTGGCCACCTACGTCACGACGGCGCTGCAGCTGGCCCTGGCCTTCCCCGACGCCGACGGCGGCTTCCCCGCCGCGGCCGGGAAGTTCCTCGGCATCTTCGCCGTCACCCAGGTGCCGCTGGCGATCGGCGAGGGACTGCTCGGCGTGCTGCTGTTCCGGGTGCTGGTGGTCAACGCCCGGCCCGAGCTCGAGCGCCTCGGCGTGCTGCGCCCCGCGGCCACCCCGGAGGAGGCCCGGTGACCCGCCGCCGCCTGGTCACCGCGCTGCTCGTGCTGGCGGTGGTGGCGCTGTTCGCCCTCCCGCTGGCGCTGGACGGCGGCGCCGCCGAGTACGCGGGCACCGACAGCCAGGCGGCCGAGGCCGTCGAGGACTCCGGCCACACGCCCTGGTTCGAGTCGGTGTTCAGCCCGTCGTCGAGCGAGGTGGAGTCGGGGCTGTTCGCAGTGCAGGCCGCGCTCGGCGGCGGGGTGCTCGGCTACGTGCTCGGCCGGCTGCGCGGACGCCGGCAGACCCCGCGGCAGGCCGAGCGGGCCGAGGACGCCGGACCGTGACCGGGCTGGCGGTCGACGACGCCGCCTGGGCCAGTGCCTGGCGCACCCGCTCACCACTGGACAAGCTGCTGCTCAGCGCGGGCCTGGTCGTCTGCGCGCTCGTCCTGCCGGTGTGGCCGGCCGGCGTCCTGGTCGGGCTCGCCGCCGTGGTGCTCGCCCTCGGGCCGGCCCGGGTGCCGGCGCGCACCTTCGGCCGCGCGGTGCGCTGGCCGCTGGCCTTCGTCGCCGTCGGCGCGCTGACCGCCGTCGTGTCGGTCGGCGACGGCGGGGTCGGCTGGGCGCCGGACGCCGCGGCCCGGGCCGGCGCGCTGGTCGGCCACTCCCTCGCCGGCGGCGCCGCGGTGCTGCTGCTGGCCACCACCACCCCGGTGACCGACCTGCTGGCCGCGCTGCGCCGGCTGGGCGTCCCCGCCGCCGTCGTCGAGGTGGCCGGGGTGACCTACCGGCTGCTGTTCGTCCTGCTGCAGAGCCTGACCACCATCCGCGAGGCGCAGACCGCCCGCGTGGGCCACTCCACCTGGCGCCGCTCCTACCGGTCGTCGGGGGCGCTGGCCGCGGCGGTGTTCACCCGGTCCTTCGACCGCGCCCGCCGCCTGCAGGAGGGCCTCGCCGGCCGCGGGATGGAGACCGGCCTGCGGGTGCTGCCCGAGTCCCTGCCCTCCTCCCGGGGTTTCCTCGCCGCCACCGCGGCCGGGCTGGCGGCCCTGGTCGCCGTCGGGGTGCTCGCCGCGTGAGCCACCGCAGCCTCACCGCCGAGGGCCTGGTCGTCGGCTACGAGCGCGGCCGCCGCGTCCTCGACGGCGCCTCGCTGACCGTCCCCGCCGGGCGCCGGCTGGCGCTGCTGGGCGCCAACGGCTCGGGCAAGACGACGCTGCTGCGCTGCCTGTCCGGCGCGCTGCGGCCCGACGCCGGCGGGGTCGCCGTCGACGGCGAGCTGCTGCACCACACCCGCCGGGGCCTGCGCGCGCACCGCCAGGAGGTCCAGCTGGTGCTGCAGGACCCCGACGACCAGCTGTTCAGCGCCTCGGTGGCCCAGGACGTCTCCTTCGGCCCGCTCAACCTCGGCCTGCCCGAGGAGGAGGTCCGCACGCGGGTGGCCGAGGCGCTCGCGCTGCTCGCCGTCGACGGGCTCGCCTCCCGCCCCACCCACCAGCTCTCCTACGGCGAGCGCAAGCGGGTGGCGATCGCCGGCGCGGTGGCGATGCGCCCCTGCGTCCTGCTGCTCGACGAGCCCACCGCCGGCCTCGACCCCTCCGCCGTCACCGAGGCGCTGGCCGCGCTCGACCGGCTGCAGCTGTCGGGCTCCACGGTGGTCATGAGCACCCACGACGTCGACCTGGCGCTGCGCTGGGCCGACGAGGTGGCCGTCGTCGTGGACCGGCGGGTGGTCCAGGGGGCTCCCGAGGACCTCCTCGCCGACGACGGCCTGCTCGCCCGTGCCCGCCTCGACCGGCCCTGGGCGCTGACCGTGGGCGCCCGGCTGCGCGACCTCGGCCTGCTGCCCGGCGGTCCCCTCCCCCGCGACGCCGCCGCGCTGCTGGCCGCCCTCCCCGACCGGCCCGGCGTCACCCCGTGGACGTGACGGTCGGCGTCGGCGCGGGAGCCGGGGTCTCGCCCGAGGAGGTGCTGGCCGCGGTCGACGCCGTCCTGCCCGCCGGGGCCCGGGTGACCGCGCTGGCCACCCTCGACGTGCGCGCCACCGAGCCGGGGCTGGCCGGTGCGGCGGCGGCGCGCGGCTGGCCGCTGACCGGCCACCCGGCCGGGGCCCTGGCCGCGGTCGCGGTGCCCTCGCCGTCGGCGCGGGTGGCCGCGGCCGTGGGGACGGCGTCGGTGGCCGAGGCCGCCGCGCTGCTCGGCGGCGGGCGGCTGGTGGTGGGCAAGACGGTGCACGGGCGCGTGACGGTGGCGGTCGCCGCGTGAACCCCCTGCACCACCACGGCGACGACGACCTCGCCACGGGGCTGACCGACCTCGCCGTCAACGTCCGCGCGGGGACGCCGCCACCGTGGCTGCGCGCCGTCCTGCGGACGGCGCTGGACGACGTCGCCGCCTATCCCGACGCCGGCCCGGCCCGCGCCGCGGTCGCCGCGGCGCACGGCCGCGACCCCGCCGAGGTGCTGCTCACCGCGGGCGCGGCGGAGGCGTTCGTGCTGGTCGCCCGCGCGCTCACCCCCCGGCGGGCCGTGGTCGTGCACCCCTCGTTCACCGAGCCGGAGGCGGCACTGCGCGCGGCCGGGCACCGGGTGGAGCGGCTGCTGCTCGAGCCCCCGCACTACCGCCTGCGGGAGGTGCCCGACGACGCCGACCTGGTGGTGCTGGGCAACCCGACCAACCCGACGTCGGTGCTGCACCCGCACCGCCACGTCGCCGCGCTGGCCCGCCCCGGCCGCGTGCTGCTGGTCGACGAGGCCTTCGCCGACACCGTGCCCGGGGAGCCCGCGTCGCTGGCCGGCCGCACCGACCTGCCCGGCCTGCTCGTGGTGCGCAGCCTGACCAAGACGTGGGGGCTGGCCGGCCTGCGCGTGGGCTACGCGCTCGGCCCGGCCGACCTGGTGGCCGCGCTGGCGGCCGCGCAGCCGCACTGGCCGCTGTCCACGCCGGCGCTGGCCGCCGCCGTCGCCTGCACGACCGCGGCCGCCCGCGCCGAGGCCGACGCCGCCGCACGCGAGCTGGCCGGGCACCGCGCCGCGCTGCTGGCCGCCCTGCCGCCCGGCGTCGCCGTCGTCGGGCAGCCGGCCTCGTCGTTCGTGCTGCTGCGGGTGCCCGGTGGCGCGCGGGTGCGCGCGGCGCTGCGCGACCGCGGGTGGGCGGTGCGCCGCGGCGACACCTTCCCCGGGCTGTCCGCCGACCACCTGCGGGTGGCCGTCCGGGATCCCGGCACCTCCCGTGCGTTCGCCGCGGACCTCGCTGCGATCCTGGGGACCGAGATCCCCGGTCCGGTGCCGACGACGACGTCGCAGCCGGCCGCCGTCCCGGAGGAGCACCGCTGAACGCCACGCCCGTCGACCCCGGATCCGGCGTCGTCTACCCCGTCGGCCTGCGCCTGCTCGACCGCCGCGTCGTCGTGGTCGGCGGCGGCCAGGTCGCCCACCGCCGCGTGGCCGGGCTGCTCGAGGCCCGCGCGCGGGTCACCGTGGTCAGCCCGGAGGTGACGCCGGCCCTGGAGGCACTGGTCGCCCCGGGCTCCCTCACGTGGGTGCGCCGCGGCTACCAGGACGGCGACCTCGACGGCGCCTGGTACGCCGTCGCCGCCACCGACGACCCCGCCGTCAACGCGGCCGTGGCCGGGGAGGCCGAGCGGCTGCGGGTCTTCTGCGCCCGCGCCGACGACCGGTCGGCCTCCAGCGTCTGGACGCCCGCCGTCGGCCGGCAGGGCGACCTCGTGGTCGGCGTGCACGGCGGCGGCGACCCGCAGCGGGCGGTCGGCGTGCGCGACGCCGTCGTCGCCGGGCTGTCCGACGGCAGCATCCGCGACCGCGCCGCCCGCGAGCCCTCGGGCGGCCGGGCCGGGAGCGTGGTCCTCGTCGGCGGCGGGCCGGGCGACCCCGGGCTGATCACCGTGCGCGGGCAGCAGGCGGTCGCGCAGGCCGACGTCGTGCTGGCCGACCACCTGGCGCCGCAGTCGCTGCTGGCCTCGCTGCCGCCGGAGGTCGAGGTCATCGACGCCTCGAAGCTGCCGCGCGGGCGGTCGATGGCGCAGGAGCAGATCAACGCGCTGCTGGTGGAGCACGCGCTGGCCGGCAGGCGGGTGGTGCGGCTCAAGGGCGGCGACCCGTTCGTCTTCGGCCGCGGCATGGAGGAACTCGAGGCGTGCGTCGCCGCGGGCGTGCCGGTCGAGGTGGTCCCGGGCGTGACCAGCGCGATCGCCGTCCCCGCGCTGGCCGGCATCCCCGTCACCCACCGCGGGCTGACCCACGAGTTCGTCGTCGTCTCCGGGCACGTGCCGCCGGGACACCCGCAGTCGCTGGTCGACTGGGCGGCCCTGGGGCGGCTGCGCGGCACCGTGGTGGTGCTCATGGGCGTGGACACCGCCGGGGCGATCGCCGCGGCGCTGGTCGAGCACGGGCGGGCGCCGGAGACGCCGGTCGCCGTCGTCGCCGACGGGTCGACGGCCACCCAGCGCGCCGTCCGGACGACGCTCGCGGGCCTGGCGCGGACGCTGACCGAGGAGGGCATCCGCCCGCCCGCGGTGTGGGTGGTCGGCGAGGTCGTCGCGCTGGGGGCGCGGAACGAGCCGTGAGCCCGCTGGCCCTCGCCCTGGCGCCGGTCCTGCTGGTGCAGGGCGCCGGGGTGCGCCGCCGCACGCCCGTGCTGCCGGAGGCCGCGGGCCCGCGCAGCGGCGTCGTCCCCGGGGGCGCACCGCCGCTGACCGTCGCGGTGCTCGGGGAGTCACCCGCCGCCGGGGTCGGGGTGGCCACCCAGGAGGACGCGCTGGCCGCCCGGTTCGCCGCCGCGCTGGCCGGCCGCGGCGGCCGGGAGGTGCGCTGGCGGCTGTCCGCCCGCACCGGGACGACGGCCGCGCAGGCCCTCGTGCGCCTGGTCCCCGGGCTGGCCGGCCCGCCCGCCGACGTCGTCCTCGTGGTCCTCGGCGTCAACGACACGCTGCGGCTGCGCGGCCGGGCCGCCTGGCGCCGCGACGTCCGCGCGCTGCTGGACGCGCTGGCCCCGCTCACCGCGGCGGGCGGCGTCGTGGTGCTCGCCGGGCTGCCGGACGTGGCCCGCTTCCCGACCCTGCCGCAGCCGCTGCGCGGGGTGCTCGGCCGGCAGGCCCGCGCCCTCGACGGCGAGCTGGAGCGCCTGGTCCGCCCGGGCGTCCGGCACGCGCCCGCTCCGCCGATGGACGGGCCGGGGCTGTTCGCCGACGACGGCTTCCACCCGAGCGCCGCCGCCTGCCGGGCCTGGGCCACCGCCCTGGCGGACACGGCACTTCCGATGTCGACGTAGCAGTCCTGCTGTCACGGCGTCCACCCTTCCCCGTGCACCGGATCGGCCCGGGCCTGCGGTCGGCCTTCCTGCCCGACGCTGAGCCGCAGCCGGAGCCCCCGTCAGACGACGCGGGCGAAGACGACCGTGTTGTCCTCGCTGGCCCCGGCCGCCTCGTCGAACTCCCCGCCGCAGGTGACCAGCGCGAGGTCGGCGTCCGCGGGGTGCCGGTTGAGCGTGTCGGCCAGCGCGGAGGTGGCCTTGTCCAATCCGGTCACCGGCTCGCCGAGGACCGCCAGCCGCAGGTAGGCGCCGCCGGCGTCGACCAGGAGCACCTCGTCGCCCGGGGAGAGCTCGGACAGCCGGTCGAACACCGCACCGCCGTCGGCCCCGGCGTGACCGAGCACGACCGCCATCTGCCCGGAGCCCGGGGCCGGCCCGTCGGACCACCAGGAGGTCGTGCGCATGGACCGCGGCACGTCGTAGCCGTCGACGGTCCGCCCGGTGAACGGGTTCTCGTACTGCACCGTGCCGCGCGACTCGACCGCGGTGTCGACGCCGATCGCGGGGACCACGATCCGCCCGGGCACGACCGGCCCGTCGGCCGGCGTCCCGGCGGCGGGGAGGGCGGGCACCTCCCCGGTCGCCGGCACCGCTCCCAGCGAGGTCGCGGGGGTCGGCGCGGCGGTGTCGGCCGCCGGGCGGGCGGTCCACACGAAGACGCCGGCCCCCGCGAGGAGGACGACGAGGAAGACCAGCAGCGGCAGCCGCTGGCCCGAGAGCTCCCTAGCGACCGACCGCACGGGACCGCGCCCGGGAGACGGCGGCACCGGTGCCGCCGGCGACCAGCAGACCCCCCAGGACGGCCAGCGGGACGGC
This sequence comes from Geodermatophilus normandii, assembly GCF_003182485.1. Lineage (NCBI taxonomy): Bacteria > Bacillati > Actinomycetota > Actinomycetes > Geodermatophilales > Geodermatophilaceae > Geodermatophilus > Geodermatophilus normandii. Next base: position 796,044 of record NZ_QGTX01000001.1, read on the forward strand.
GGTGCCGGGACCGTCTGTCTCGACGCCCTCGCCGCCGCCGGTGGGGGCGTAGCCGAGGTAGTGGGCCGGCTGCTCGGCGACCGGCGCGGCCACGGGCACCGCCTGCGGGACCTCGGGCGAGGGCTGCGGTGCGGGCGCGGGGGTCTCCGGCGCCGCGGGCAGCGCGGGGAGGCACGCCTGGAAGGCCGCGAGCAGCGCCTCCACGTCCGCGGCGACGTCGGCGGCGCCGGTCCCGAGGACGGCGGGGTCCAGCGCCGGCGGCTGACCGGAGGCGAGCCCGGTCAGGGCGCCCTCGAGGCCGCCGACGAGGTCGCCGAGCGCGACCTGCGGGTCCTGCGACAGGATCCCGTCCAGCAGGTCCTCGACCCCGTCGGCCACGCCCTGGACGCAGGTCTCCGGCACGCCCAGCGGGGTCAGCAGCGACTGCAGCGCCCCCAGCAGCTCCGGCGGAGCGGGCGGCAGCGGCCCCTCCTCGGCCGCCGTGGCCGGGGCGCCCTCCGGAGCCGGCGGCTGCGGGGCGCCGGGCACCGGGACGGGCGGGGAGGGGACCTCGCCCCCACCCTCGCCCCCGCCCTCGCCCCCGCCCCCGGTCGCCTGACCGAGCACGCTCCCCAGGGCCTCCTCCAGCGCGGCCCCCGGAGCGGGCTCCTCGGCCGAGGCGACACCGGGGCCGGCGACCACCGCGGCGAGCACGCCGGTGACGACGAGCGCCCGTCGGCCGCGCGGCCCGCGGGTCGGGGAACGGTGCGAGGACGGCGACAAGGGGACCCCCCGGGGATGTCAGGACTGGAGCGGCGTACCTGCCGGGGGGAACGACCGTGACATCGATCGGTGACGGACTCCCCCGTCCTGGCGGCTCGCCGTCACGCTCCGGAGTGAACGGACCACCGGCCCGCCGGGAGGACCCGCCGCACGCCTGCGGGCGGTGGGGCAGCGGAGCCCTGGCTCAGATGTTGGCGCCGTCCGGCGGAGGGCCGTCCGGGAGGGGCGCGGCCACGCCGCTGCCGGCGGCGTCGGGCGCCGGCATGCCGACCGTGTACGACGTCATCGACAGCGACCCGTAGGCGTAACCGTCGACGAGCACCTCCGCCGTCGTGCCCGTGGCGCCGGCCATGCCCGCCACGTAGAGCAGCGGCAGGAAGTGGTCGGGCGTGGGGACGGCGAGGTCGAAGTCGCGGTGGCCGTCGAGACGCCCGATCGCGCTCGGGTCGGTGAGCATGAGCTCCCGCGCGGCGGAGTCGAAGCGCTGCGCCCAGTCGAACCCGGCGTCGGGCAGGGCCCGGCTGACCCCGCCGAGGTTGTGCACCACGTTGCCGCTGCCGACCACCAGGACGCCGTCCTCCCGCAGCGGAGCGAGCGCGGCACCCATCTGCAGGTGGTAGTCGACCCCCTTGAGCGCGTTGATCGAGAGCTGGACGACCGGGATGTCGGCCTCGGGGAAGGCGTGCAGCAGGACCGACCACGCGCCGTGGTCGATCCCCCAGCTGTCGCGGTCGGCGCCCACCCAGGTCGGCGAGACGACGTCGGCGACCTGCTCGTGCAGCTCGGGGAGGCCCGGCGCGTCGTAGGAGACGTCGAAGAGCTCGGCGGGGAAGCCGAAGAAGTCGTGGATGGTGCGCGGGCGCGGCATCGCCGTCACCGCGGTGGCGTGCACGTACCAGTGCGCCGAGACGACGAGGATCGCCCGCGGCCGGGGCACCGCACGGCCGAAGGCCCGCCAGGCCTCGGTGTAGCGGTTGCGCTCGAGGGCGTTCATCGGGTTGCCGTGCCCGATGAAGGCGGCGGGCATGAGGGTCATGCGGCTCTCCTCCCGCGACGGCGATCCGGTCCCGTCCGGATCATGCCCGCCCCGCGGGGGCTCCGCGAGGTGCGCTCAGCCCGCGCGCCCGGCCGGGGGCAGTCGTCGCAGCTGCGGGGACAGCCGCCGCGCGCCGGGTCCCTCGGCGGCCGCGGCGTCGCCCGGGTTGGACAGCGCGCAGGCCGTCAGCGACAGGCAGCCGCAGCCGATGCACGAGGACAGGCCGTCGCGGAGCTGCTCGAGCGCGGCGATCTGCGCGTCGAGCCGGTCCCGCCACCCGGCCGACAGCCGCGCCCAGTCGCGGGCCGACGGCGTGCGCCCGTCGGGGAGCGTGGCCAGCGCCTGGCGGATCTCGGGCAGCGACAGGCCGACGTTCTGCGCGGCGCGCACGAACGCCAGCCGGCGCAGCACCGAGCGGGGGAAGCGCCGGGCGCCGCCGGGCGTGCGGCTGGCGGTGATGAGCCCCTCGGCCTCGTAGTGCCGCAGGGCCGACGGCGCCAGCCCCGACCGCGCGGCCACCTCCCCGATCGGCAGCAGCTCCACGGCGCCCCCTTGACCTCAAGTCGACTCGAGGTCCCACGGTAACCGCATGACCTCCACCGCAGTGATCACCGGGGCCTCGCGCGGCCTCGGTCTCGCCCTCGCCACCGAGCTGTCGCAGCGCGGCTGGCGGCTCGTCCTCGACGCCCGCGACCCCGCCCGGCTCGCCACCGCCGTCGCCGGGCTCCCCCGCCCCGACCTCGTCACCGCCCTCGCGGGCGACGTCGCCGACCCGGCCCACCGCGCCGTCCTGGCCGCCGCGGCCGGGGACTCGCTCGACCTGCTGGTCAACAACGCCTCGACCCTCGGCCCCACCCCGCTGCCGCGGCTGGCCGACCTCCCGCCGGCGGCGCTGGAGGACGTGCTGCGCACCAACACCGTCGCCCCGATGGCGCTGCTGCAGGCGGTGCTCCCCGCCCTCGAGCGCGCCGGCGGGACGGTGGTCTCGGTCAGCAGCGACGCCGCGGTCGAGCCCTACGCCGGCTGGGGCGGCTACGGCGCGAGCAAGGCCGCGCTGGACCTGCTGACCGCGGTGCTGGCCGTCGAGCACCCGGCGCTGCGCGTGGTCGCCGTCGACCCCGGCGACATGGCCACCGACCTGCACGCCGCCGCCGACCCGGGCGCCGACCCGGCCGACCTGGCCGCGCCCGCGGACGTCGCCCGCGCGCTCCTGCACGCACTCGACGGCGACCTGCCCGGCCCCCGCGTCCGCGTCGCGGACCTCGAGGGCGCGCGGTGACCGCCACCACGTCGCGGGGAGCCGTCCCCATGGGCGCGGAGGCCACCGAGCCGCCGGAGCGCCGCGGCACGACCCGCGACGGCGTCCGGCTGATGGCCGTCCGCCCGGGCAGCCTCACCCACGCCCGCTTCTCCGACCTGCCCGGCCTGCTCGATCCCGGTGACCTCGTCGTCGTCAACACCTCGGCGACGCTGCCGGCCCGCCTGACCGCCCGCCGGGCCGACGGCACGACCACGCCGGTGCACCTGTCGACGACGCTGGACGACGGCACCTGGGTGGTCGAGGTCCGCCGCCCGGGCGACGACGGCCCCGAGACCGGCCTGGAGCCCGGCGCCGCGCTCACCCTGCCCGGCGGCGTGCGGCTGGTGCTGCGTGCCGGCTTCCCGGACCCGGCCCGCCCGGGCCGGCTGTGGCGGGCGGCCGCGACCCCGGCCGTCGCCGTCCCCGCGTACCTGGCGCGGCACGGTGCGCCGGTCCGCTACCGCCACCTGCGCGGGCCGCTCGCCCTCGACGACGTCCAGAACGTCTACGCCACCGAGCCGGGCAGCGCCGAGAACGCCAGCGCCGGCCGGCCCTTCACCGACCGGCTGCTGGTCCGGCTCGTGGCCCGCGGCATCCCGGTGGTGCCCCTGGTCCTGCACGCGGGGGTGTCCAGCCCCGAGCTGCACGAGCCGCCGGCGCCCGAGCGCTACCGCGTCCCGGAGGTCACCGCCCGGCTGGTCACCGCCACACGGGCGGCCGGGCGGCGGGTGGTCGCCGTCGGCACCACGGTGACCCGGGCGCTGGAGACGGTCACCGGCACCGACGGCGTCACGCGGCCCGGTGAGGGCTGGACCGACCTGGTGCTCGGCCCCGGCCGGCCGGTGCGGGCGGTGACCGGGCTGGTCACCGGCCTGCACGAGCCCGAGGCCAGTCACCTGCTGCTGCTCGAGGCGGTCGCCGGGCGGGACCCGGTCGAGCGCGCCTACGCGGCCGCGGCCGGCACCTACCTGTGGCACGAGTTCGGCGACTCGATGCTCTTCCTGCCCTGACCGGTGGCGCCCGGCTCCCGTGGCGGCGACGCTGGAGGAGCCGGGACCGGGCAGGACGTCCCCCTCCCCCGGCGACGACGGCCGGAGGCCGGGATGCCAGGCGCGTGGCTGCTCGGAGCGGACCAGGACGGAACGGCGGGCGGGGACGGCGGGGACCCGCCCCGGGCGGTGCTGCTGGGGCTGCGCCCCGACACCGCGGCCGACGACGCGGCCGACCCGCTCGACGAGCTCGAGCGGCTGGCCGACACCGACGGCGTGACCGTCGTCGGGCGGATGGTGCAGCCCCGCGCGCACCCGGACCCCGCCACCTACCTCGGCTCGGGCAAGGTCGGGGAGCTGACCGAGCTGGTCCGCGACCGCGGTGCCGGGCTGGTCATCGCCGACGGCGACCTCTCCCCGGCGCAGGTGCGCAACCTCGAGGAGCGCGTGGGCGCGCGGGTGGTGGACCGCACGGCGCTGATCCTCGACGTCTTCGCCCAGCACGCGCGCAGCAGTGAGGGCCGCGCGCAGGTGGAGCTCGCCCAGCTGGCCTACCAGCTCCCGCGGCTGCGCGGGCAGGGGACCGAGCTGTCGCGGATCGGCGGCGGCCGCAGCGCGGGCGGCGCGGGCACCGGGGTGCGCGGACCGGGCGAGCAGCGGCTGGAGACCGAGCGCCGGCACCTGCGCCGGCGGATGACGCTGCTGCGGCGTCAGGTGCAGCAGACCGCCGCCCGCCGGCAGCGGACCCGCACCCGGCGCCGCGGCAACCGGGTGCCCTCGGTCGCGCTGACCGGCTACACCAACGCGGGCAAGTCCGCGCTGCTCAACCGGCTCACCGGCGCCGACGTCCTCGTGCAGGACGCGCTGTTCGCCACCCTCGACCCGACCGTCCGCCGGGCCCGCACCCCCGACGGCCGGCCCTTCACGCTCACCGACACCGTGGGCTTCGTGCGCCACCTGCCCCACCAGCTGGTGGACGCCTTCGGTGCCACGCTCGAGGAGGTGGTCGACGCCGACCTGGTGCTGCACGTCGTGGACGCCTCCGCCCCGGACGCCATGGGCCAGGTGACGGCGGTCCGCGGTGTCCTCTACGAGATCGGCGCGCGTGACCACCCCGAGCTGCTCGCGCTCAACAAGGCCGACGTCACCCCGCCGGAGTGGATGGCGGGACTGTGCGCCGCCTACCCCGGCGCGGTGCCGGTCTCGGCGGTGACCGGGGAGGGCGTGGAGGACCTGCGCGCCGCCGTCGCCCGGGCCCTGGCGCGGTGACTCACCAGAGGCCGGCGGCGTCCTCCAGGAGCACCTGCCGGTGCGCCGGAGGCCGGGCGGGGCAGGCGGTGCACGCGGCCTCGCCGGGCAGCCGGACCAGCAGGCAGCAGGAGACGCGGCGGACGAACCGGACGCCGCCGACGTCGGTGTAGCGCGGCGCGGGCATCGGGTCGCCGACGGCCGCGGCCACCGCCGCGGCCAGCGCGGTCACCGCGCCGACGTCGCCCAGCGCCCGGCCGACGGCGAGCAGCCGGCCGGCCAGCGAGTCGGTGGCCACCGCCCACAGCGGTCGCCGCCGCACCCCGCCGGCCGCGGCCACCGCCGCGATCGCCGAGCCGAGGGCCTCGCGCAGCTCCCCCGCCGGGTCCGGCCCGGCCGGCGCCCGGGAGACACCGGCCAGCACGGTGCCGCCGGCGATCTCGTACAGGGTGGTGTCGGCCAGCCGCGCCGACAGCGGCCGGCCGGTGGCCAGCCCGGCGGCGACCGGCGTGAGCAGCACCGCCGAGGCCGAGTACCACCACACCGTCGCGAGCACCCGCCGGTCGGCGCTGCGGTAGCGGCGGCCCAGCGCCGCCACCCGGTCCGCCGTCCACTCCGGGTCGGCCAGCAGCGCGGCGGGGAACGGGCGGGCCGACGGCGGCGCGAGCAGGCCGAGGCCGGCGGCGCCGGGCACCCGCGCCGCCACGACCGCCTGGGGCCCGCCGTCCACCGGGTCAGTGTGCTGCACCCCCGTCGCGGGCGGCTGCCCTCTGCCCGCACGGGCCCTACGGTGTGGGATGGGACACGCGGCCTGCGGCGGTCCGCGGGCCACCAGACGGAGGGAGCACCACGTGAGCGAGTCGACCGGGTCGGAGGGCCGCCGGTTCCCGGCGCCGGAGCAGCTGGCCGCGTCCGCGAACGTGGGCCCCGACGTGTACGCGCAGGCCGAGGCCGACCGGCTGGCGTTCTGGGAGACCGCCGCGCGCCGGCTCACCTGGTCGCAGGAGTGGGACGAGGTCCTCGACTGGAACGACCCGCCCTTCGCCAAGTGGTTCGTCGGCGGGAAGCTCAACGTCGCCTACAACTGCCTGGACCGGCACGTGGAGGCCGGCCACGGCGACCAGGTCGCCTACCACTGGGAGGGCGAGCCGGGCGACACCCGCACCATCACCTACGCCCAGCTCACCGAGGACGTCTGCCGCGCCGCCAACGCGCTGCTCGAGCTCGGCATCACCGCCGGCGACCGGGTGGCCGTCTACATGCCGATGATCCCCGAGACGATCGTCGCGATGCTCGCCTGCGCCCGCATCGGCGCGGTCCACATGGTCGTCTTCGGCGGCTTCTCCGCCGACGCCCTGGCCTCCCGCATCACCGACGCCGGCGCCGTCCTGGTGATCACCTCCGACGGCGGCTACCGCCGCGGCGCCCCGAGCGCGCTCAAGCCGGCCGTCGACGACGCCCTGACCCGCACCGAGGGCGTCCGCAACGTGCTGGTGGTCAAGCGGACCGAGCAGGAGGTCGAGTGGACCGAGGGCCGCGACCTGTGGTGGCACGACGTCGTGGACCGGCAGTCGCCGCAGCACACGCCCGAGGCCTTCGACGCCGAGCACCCGCTCTACATCATGTACACGTCGGGCACGACGGCGAAGCCGAAGGGCATCCTGCACACCTCCGGCGGCTACCTCACCCAGGTCGCGTACACGCACTGGGCGACGTTCGACCTCAAGCCCGACTCCGACGTCTACTGGACCGCCGCCGACGTCGGCTGGGTCACCGGCCACAGCTACATCGTCTACGGGCCGCTGGCCAACCGGACGACGTCGGTGGTGTACGAGGGCACGCCGGAGACGCCGCACCGCGGCCGCTGGTTCGAGCTGATCGAGAAGTACCGCGTCTCGATCCTCTACACCGCGCCCACGGTCATCCGGACGTTCATGAAGTGGGGCGAGGACATCCCGGCCGGCTTCGACCTCACCTCGCTGCGGGTGCTGGGGTCGGTGGGCGAGCCGATCAACCCCGAGGCCTGGCTCTGGTACCACCGCAACATCGGCGGCGAGCGCTGCCCGATCGTCGACACCTGGTGGCAGACGGAGACCGGCGCGCACATGATCACCCCGCTGCCGGGCGTGACCTCGCTGAAGCCGGGCTCGGCGCAGACGCCGTTCCCCGGCATCTCGGCCAAGGTCGTCGACGACGAGGGCAACGAGCTCGGCGACGACACCACCGGCCTGCTGGTGCTCACCACCCCGTGGCCGGCGATGCTCCGCACCATCTGGGGCGACGACGACCGCTACGTCGACACCTACTGGTCGCGCTTCGGCCGGGAGGTCTACTTCGCCGGCGACGGCGCCAAGAAGGACGCCGACGGCGACATCTGGCTGCTCGGCCGGGTCGACGACGTCATGAACGTCTCGGGGCACCGGATCTCCACCACCGAGGTGGAGTCCTCGCTGGTCGCCCACCCCGCCGTCGCCGAGGCCGCCGTCGTCGGGGCGTCCGACCCCACCACCGGCCAGGGCATCGTCGCCTTCGTCATCCTCCGCGGCTCGGCCACCGACTCCGGCGACGACCTGGTGCAGCAGCTGCGCACCCACGTCTCCAAGGACATCGGCCCGATCGCCAAGCCCCGGCAGATCATGGTCGTCCAGGAGCTGCCCAAGACCCGCTCGGGCAAGATCATGCGGCGGCTGCTGCGCGACGTCGCCGAGAACCGCGACCTGGGCGACGTCACCACGCTCACCGACTCCTCGGTGATGAACCTGATCAAGGACAAGCTCCCCGCGTCGTCCTCCTCGGAGGACTGAGCAGCCGGCCGCGCGTCCCGGCTCCTCGCGCACGACAGGGGGAGCCGGGACGCGCGCGCGGCGATCATGGGGGACGATCCTCGGCAGGCCGTCCGCGGCCGTCCGACTGTCCGACCAGGGAGGAGCCCCCGTGGCCCACAGCGCGTCGTCCACCCAGCCCGCCGCGCGGCATGCCGCCGACGCCGACCCCTCCGTGGGCGCGCTGGTGCAGAGCGCCATGGCCGACGTCTCCACGCTGATCCGCGCGGAGATCGAGCTCGCCAAGGCCGAGGTCAGCCGCTCGGCGAAGAAGGCCGGCATCAGCGTCGCGCTGTTCGCCGTCGCGGGGGTGCTGCTGGCCTTCGCCGGCATCTACCTGTTCGTCACGCTCGCCGAGTTCTTCACCTGGCTCGGCCTGGCCCGCTGGGTCTCCTACCTGATCGTCACCGTCGGCCTGCTGCTGGTCGCCGCGGTCGCGGGGTTCATCGGCCTGCGGATGCTCAAGAAGATCGACAAGCCGGAGCGGACCATGGAGTCGCTGCGCGAGCTGCCCGACGTCATGCACCGCGAGGAGCCGGGCCAGCGCCGCCGGGCGCTGCCCACGGTGAGCAACGGGCGCGTCGAGCGGCGCTCCCCCGACAGCTACCTGGTCTGAGCGCCGGCACGCCCGGGGGCGCCCCCGCGGACGAGCGGCCCGACGCCACCAGCGTCCTGCTGCCCGGGCCCTGGATCCACCGCGACGCCTCGGCCAACGGTGTCCGGCTGCACCTGGCCGAGGCCGGGGAGGGCCCGCTGGTCCTCCTGCTGCACGGGTTCCCGCAGTTCTGGTGGACCTGGCGGGCACAGCTGCCCGTCCTCGCCGCGGCCGGGTTCCGGGCGGTCGCGCCCGACCTGCGCGGCTACGGCGCCAGCGACAAGCCGCCGCGCGGCTACGACCTGCCGACGGCGGCCAGCGACGTCGCCGCGCTCGTCCGCGCCCTCGGCGAGCGCGACGCCGTCGTGGTCGGGCACGACTGGGGCGGGCTGGTCGCCTGGACGATGGCCGCGCTGCACCCGCGGGTCGTGCGCCGGCTGGTCGTCGTCTCGATGGCCCACCCGCGCCTGCTCCGGGGCGGCCTGCGCGACGCCGCGCAGCGCAGGGCGCTGCGCCACGTCCTGGGCTTCCAGGTGCCCCGGCTGCCCGAGCGGCGGCTGACCCGCACCGACGACGACCCGGTGGCCGAGTTCCTGCGCAACTGGGCCGGGCCGGCCTGGACGCAGACCGCCGACTTCGCCGAGGCGGTCGAGCGCTACCGGTCGGCCGCGCGGATCCCCCAGGCGGCCTACGGGTCGATGGAGTACTTCCGCTGGGCCGGGCGCTCGCAGCTGCGGCCCGACGGGCTGCGCTACGCCCGCCGGATGGCCGCCCCGGTCACCGCACCGACCCTCCAGCTGCACGGCGGCGCCGACCCGCTGGTGCTGCCGCGCACCGCCCGGGGCTCGGGCCGCTACGTGGCCGGCGCCTACGAGTGGCGCGAGCTCCCCGGCATCGGCCACTTCCCGCCCGAGGAGGCCGCGGCCGAGCTCGGCGCCGCCATCGCCGACATGGCCCGCTGAGAGGAGGCCCCCGCAGGGGTCCGGTGGCGGTGTGGCCACCCTTCAGGGGCCCGCGCCGAGCGTGCGAGGTGCGGGGGGAAGGGTGGTCCTTTCACTCGCAGGGGCCGGTGTCGACCTCGGCGGTCGCGGTGGCGCCGGCGCGGGCGGCCGGGGCGACCTGCTGGGCGGTGAGCGCGTAGCCGGTGGACGGGTCGTCGATCGCCGAGGCGAAGACCACGCCGAGGACCTGGCCGGCCGGGTCGAACAGCGGCCCGCCGGAGTTGCCGGCGCGCACCTCGCCGAACAGCGCGTAGACGTCGCGCTGCACCGTGCGGGTGTCGCGGAAGTCCGGTCCGCTGATCGGGCCCTGGTCGCGGACGCGGGCCGGGCCGATGAACAGCGCCCCGCCCCCGGGGTAGCCCATGATGATCGCGTCGTCGCCGGTGTCGGAGACCTCCGGGGCGAAGGCCAGCGCCACCTGCGGCAGGCCGGGCACCGCGAGCACCGCGATGTCGACCTCCTCGTCGACGTAGACCGTCGTCGCCTCGTACTCCCCGCCCTCGGCCTCGACCACGGGGTCGTCGACCCCGGCGAGGACGTGCGCGTTGGTCATCACCCGGCCGGGCGCGTAGACGAAGCCGGACCCGTCGATCTGCCGCGAGCACGACGGCGCGATGCCGCTGATCTTGACCACCGAGCCCTGCACCTGACCGACGACGGGGCTGCCCGCCAGCGCCGCGTCCGGTGCCTCGACCTCGCGGGCCTGGGTGGGGGTCAGCGGATCGAGGACGTCGGGCAGCCCGCGCCGGTCGATCGCCTCGCGCAGGGAGTCGTAGACCGCGCGGACGCTGTCGGGCACGGCCCGGTCGACCGCCTGCACCAGCGCCGACTTGCGCACCTGACCGGCCAGCCCGGGGAACGGGGCGCTGGCCAGCGGGGTGGCCACCATCCACGCCACCAGCAGCACCGCCACCGCCGACACCACCGCGCCGGCCACCGAGTCGAGCACCTCGGCCGGCTCCCAGGTGACCCGCCGGCGCACCGCCCGCCCGATCGCGCCGGCCAGCACCTGGCCGAGCAGCGCCCCCGCCAGGACGACGACGAGCGCGGCGAACACGCGGGTCACCGGCGACCCGTCGAGCCGGTCGGCGACCGGCCCGGACAGCTGGGCCCCGAGGACGGCGCCGCCGAGGAAGCCGAGGAAGGAGGTGGCCGACACCACCAGACCCTGGCGGAAGCCGGAGAAGGCGAAGCCGAGGGCGAGGGCGATGAGGGCGAGGTCGACCAGTGACATGGGTCAGCCGCGCACCGTCATGACGCCGGTCTGGCCGAGCTGGACGTGGAAGCTGCACTCGAAGGGGTGCTCGCCCGGCGCGGTGACCTCGAACTCGATGGTCTCGGTGTCCCCCGCAGCGAGCAGCGGGATCTCCTCGGGGATCTCCTCGACGCCGGCGCCGGGCGTGAAGCGGAAGTTGTGCGTGGCCTGCGTGGCGGTGCTCTGCACGGTCAGCCGCACCCGGCCGGGCGCCACGGTGAAGGTGTCGGGCACGAACACGTAGTCGTCCGGGGTCTGGATGGTGACCTCCTGGACGCCGTCCTCCCCCGTGGTCACCGTGCCCAGCGACGCGTCACTGCTGGACGGGGCCGCCCCCGGGTCGGCGCCGTCGCCGGAGCCGCAGCCGGCCAGCACACCGGCGGCCAGCACCGCACCGGCCAGCGCCGCCGGGAGGCGGCGCGTCCAGATTCCGCTCATCGGCGCGGAACCGTACGCGCCGCGGGGTCCCCGGGCCCGCCGTCGGCCACCGTCGGCGCGGCGGCGTCCTCCGCGCCGCCCTCCCCGAGCGACCCGGGCGCGGTCGCGGGGCGGCCGCCCGCCGCCTCCAGCGGGCGGACGTCGCGCTCGTCCCACGGCCGCGCCAGGCCGGCGGCCTCGAGGACCGCGTCGAGCAGGCCCGCGGTGAAGCCCCACACGACCATCCCGGCGACGCCGAAGGCCGGCCCGACGTAGCCCATCGGGTGGCGCACCCGGAACCGGTTCGCCGGGTCGGCGAGCTCGTCCAGCGGCACGCGAGCCACCCGGGCCACCTCCAGCGGGTCGCCGACGGCGACGTCGCGCGGGTCCTCCCACCAGGCGACGACCGGGACGACGAGGTTGTCCGAGGGTCCGAGGAACAGCTCCGGCAGCGTGGCGAGCGCCCGGACGCCGTCGGGGTCGACGCCGGCCTCCTCCTGGGCCTCCCGGAGCGCGGTGCCCACGGGGTAGTCCTCACCCGGGTCGGCGCCGCCGCCGGGGAAGGCCGGCTGCCCGGCGTGCGTGCGCAACCGCGCGGACTTCTCGATGAGCAGGACGTCGGCCCCGCGCGGGCCCTCGCCGAACAGGATGAGCACCGCCGACCGGCGCGCGGTGTCGGTGGCGCCCTGCATGCGGTGGCGCAGCGGCAGGTCCCCCGCCGCGGCCACCAGCCGCTGCAGGTAACCCGGCAGTCCGGTGGGGTCGACCCCGGGCAGCAGGCCGGTCACAGCTGCACGCCCAGGTGCTCGGCGACCAGGCCGCGCAGCTCGTCGAGGGACTCGACCGCCCCGGTGCGCACGAAGGCCACCGAGCCGTCGGCGGCGAGGAACACCGTGTGCGGCAGGCCGCGCAGCCCCAGCGCCGCGGCGACGTCGCCCCGCCCGTCGAAGGCGCCGGGGAGGGTGACGCCGGCGTCGTCGGCGAAGGAGGCCGCCTGCGGGACGCCGTCCTGGCTGATCACACCCACCACCCGGACACGGTCGCCGGCGAGGTCGGCGAGCTGCTGCACCAGCGGGAGCTCCTCCCGGCACGGGCCGCACCAGCTGGCCCAGAGGTTCAGCACGGTGGGCGCCCCGGGCGCGCGGCCGAGGTCGAGCGTCCCGCCGGTGAAGCACTCGATCGGCGCGACGCCCGACAGCTCGCCGGCCGCCGGTTCCTCGGGCTGCTCCGGGCAGGCCGTCAGCTCCGTCTGCGTGGCGGCGACGGTGGCGCGCCGCGGGGTCCCGGGCTCGTCGGCCTCGGCCGTGCAGGCCGACAGCGCCAGACCCAGGCCGAGCAGGAGCGCGGCGGTGCGGCGGGCGCTCACTCGGTGTCCGACGCCGCGGGCGTCTTCACCAGCTTCAGCGCCGCCTCGGGGTCGGTGGGACCGATGCCGTACGAGGGGCACCAGCGGGCCAGCCCGCACGCGCCGCAGGCGGCCTTCTTGGCGTGGCACACCCGCCGGCCGTGGAAGATCACGCGGTGGCTGAACATCGTCCAGTCGCGCTTCGGGACGAGCTCGGCGACCTCCGCCTCGACCTTGACCGGGTCCTCCTCGGCGGTCCAGCCGAAGCGGCGGACGAGCCGGCCGAAGTGGGTGTCGACGGTGAGCCCGGGGACGTCGAAGGCGTTGCCGAGGACGACGTTCGCCGTCTTGCGGCCCACACCGGGCAGCGTGACCAGGTCGGCCATCCGCCCGGGGACCTCGCCGTCGAACCGCTCCACCAGCGCCTGGGCGAGCCCGAGGACCGAGTTGGCCTTGGCGCGGAAGAAGCCGGTGGGCTTGAGGATCTCCTCGAGGTCGCCCCGGTCCGCGCCCGCCAGCGTCACCGGGTCCGGGTACTCCGCGAACAGCGCGGGCGTCACCCGGTTGACCGTCTTGTCCGTGGTCTGCGCGGACAGGACGGTGGCCACCAGCAGCTCGAAGGCGTTGGTGAAGTCGAGCTCGCAGTGGGCATCGGGGTGGATCACCGCCAGCTCGCGGGCCATCCGGCGGGCGCGGCGGGTGCGGGCCAGCGGCGTCTCGTCCGGGTCGAACGGCACGTCGGCCGGGCGGGCGGGTGCGCGGCGCGCTGCGGGGCGCGCGTAGGCCGGCGTGGACACGCGGTCGAGGGTATGCGTCATCGGCGACGGTCCCGGGCCCGTGTCATCATCGCCTCACAGGCCTGCTCCCAGCGACCGGACAGGAGGTGGACGTGGTCGCGCTCATCGTGATCCTCTTCCCGCCCATGGTCATCGCCTTCCTCCTGGTGATGGAACGGGTCGAGGAGCCGCTGCGCCGGCCGACGTCGCCGCGCGAGGTGGCCGAGTTCCTCGGCTCCGCGACGCAGGGCGAGGTCGACACCCTGGCCGCCTCGGGCATCCGCCGGGCGATGGCGCGCTGGCGCCGCCGCCGCCGCTCCCGGGTCCGCCAGAGCTCCGACTCGCTGGTCTGACCCGCCGGCCCGGACCGCGCACGGCGCGTCGCCGGCGGGTCCGTGCTCACCCCGCCGGGTCACCCGCGTGTCTCCGAACGGGTGACGGTGGGCACAGCCGCCTAGACTCCCCCTGGACGCGGGCGCTGCCGCCCCGCACGTCGAGCGAGAACGGTGGGGTGGAGAGGACACGTGGTGGACGAGGTGCTGGCCCAGTCGGGGCTCTTCCAGGGGCTCTCGGAGGAGGCCGTCGACCCGGTCGCCAGTCGTCTGGAGACGATCACCCTGCCGCGGGGCCGGGTCGTGTTCAACGAGGGCGAACCCGGCGACAGCCTCTACATCGTGCTGAGCGGCAAGATCAAGCTGTCCCGCCGCTCGCCCGACGGCCGCGAGAACGTGCTCGCCGTCATGGGTCCCTCCGACCAGTTCGGTGAGCTGTCGGTCTTCGACCCCGGCCCGCGCACCGCGACGGCCACCGCGGTGACCGACGTGAAGCTGGCCAAGATGCCGCAGTCGGTGCTCCGGCCGTGGATCGAGGCGCACCCCGAGGTCGGCGAGCGGCTGCTGCACGTGCTCGCCCGGCGGCTGCGGCGCACGAACGACTCGGTGGCCGACCTGATCTTCACCGACGTCCCCGGCCGCGTGGCCAAGGCGCTGCTGCAGATGGCCGACCGCTTCGGCAGCCGCGAGTCCGACGGCCTGCGGGTCAAGCACGACCTCACGCAGGAGGAGCTGGCCCAGCTGGTCGGCGCCTCCCGCGAGACGGTCAACAAGGCGCTGGCCGACTTCGTGCACCGCGGCTGGATCCAGCTGCAGGGCAAGTCGGTCGTCGTCCTCGACGAGGACCGACTCCGCCGCCGCGCGCGGTGACGTCGCGGTCCTCCCGGACCGCCCCGCGGCCAGGTGCCGTCCCGACCCGGACCGAGCCGTCCCCGCGCCCCTGCCGGGAGGCCCTCCGGCCCCCGTGACCGGTCCACACGCGTCAGAGGCCCGGAACCGACCCGGTTCCGGGCCTCTCGCGTGCGGTGCCCCCACCGGGCACCGCCCTGCGAGGTCGCGGGAGCGGCTCAGCGCCCCCGGGGGACGGCCGCTGGCCGCGGTGTGACCCGGAGGGTCACGAGGGGAGCGGCACCACGAGGCCGATCCGGGTGCCGTCGGGGAGCTCGGCGAAGCGCCCCTCGGGCGTGGTCCTCAGCTCCGGCATGATCGGGTGCAGGGGCTCCGGCGGGGAGCCGGCCAGCGCGGCGGCGACGTCCGCGAAGCCCGCCAGCTGGCTCAGCGTGTGGATGGTCGGCGGCAGCATCGGCCGGGTGCCCGCCCGCATCTGCGCCAGCGCGGCCTCCGGCGTCAGCCAGCTGGCCTCGTCGGCCTCACCGGAGACGTCGCGGGCCTCCTGGCCGACCGGCAGCGCGGCGGCGAAGAACCGGGTGTCGTAGCGCCGGGTCTCCTGCGGCGGCGTGATCCAGTGCGCGAACGGCCGGAGCAGGTCCGCGCGCAGCGCCAGCCCGCGGCTGGCCAGCAGCTCGGCCAGCGACAGCTCGCGGGTGAGCAGCGCCTGGCGCTGGGCCTCCCAGTCGTCCCCGGACACGTCCGGCACGACGTCGCTGCCGTCGGGCGACCCGGCCAGCAGCACGCCGGCCTCCTCGAACGTCTCCCGGACGGCGGCGCACACCAGCTCGCGCGCGGTCCGCGCGTCGCAGCCCAGCGCCTGCGCCCACTCGGCCGGTGCCGGGCCGGCCCAGGCGACGTCGGTGTCGCCGTCGCGCCGGTCCACCCCGCCGCCCGGGTAGGCGGTCATCCCGCCGGCGAACGGCATGCCGCGCGTGCGGCGCAGCAGGTGGACCTCCAGGCCCTCGGCGCCGTCGCGGAGCAGCAGGACCGTCGCCGCCGGGCGGATCTCGGTCGTCATCGCGCGCCGACGCAGGAGGCGGTGGAGCGGTCGCGGAGGGCCGGAGGACCTCCCGGCCGGGGCACGGGGAGCGGCTCCGCGCCCCAGGGGGACGGCACCGGGTCGCGGTGCCGTCCGGAGGACGGCGACGTCATCGCAGTTCGACGGTCAGCTCGATCTCCACCGGCGCGCCCAGCGGGAGCTCGGCGACGCCGACCGCGCTGCGGGCGTGGTGGCCGGCCTCGCCGAAGACCTTGCCCAGCAGCTCGCTGGCCCCGTTGACCACCCGGGGCTGGCCGCTGAAGCCCTCGGCGCTGGCCACGTAGCCGACGACGCGCACGATGCGCGCCACCGAGTCCAGGCCGACGAGGTCGTCGACGGCGGCCAGCGCGTTCAGGGCGCACAGCTTGGCGTCGGCGGCGGCGTCCTCCGGGTCGACCGAGCCGCCCACCTTGCCGGTGCGCCGCAGCCCGCCGTCGACGAAGGGCAGCTGGCCGGAGGTGAACACCAGCTGCCCGGAGCGCACCGCCGGCACGTACGAGGCGACCGGCGCGGCCACCGGTGGCAGCCGGATGCCCAGCTCGGCCAGGCGGGCGCGCCAGCTCGGCGCCTGCGTCCCCTGCGTCATCGCCGCCGCCTCAGGACAGCGGGCGCTTGAGGTAGGCGACCGGCTGCTCGGGGCCGGTCGGACCCGGCAGCACCGTCACCAGCTCCCAGCCGTCGACGCCCCACGAGTCGAGGATCGCCTTGGTGTTGTGGATCAGCAGCGGGATGGTGGCGTACTCCCACCTGCGGCGGGCCGGTTCGCTCATGGTGGACGACGCTAGCGCAGGCCACGGCACCGCTCAGCGGCCCCGCTGCAGGGGCCCGCGCCGAGCTCGCGAGGCGTGGGGGGCAGCGGGGTCCTTACCCTGGTCCGGGTGAGCCCCGACTTCCCCGTGCGCTGCCACGTCGTGACCGGCAAGGGCGGGACGGGCAAGACCACGGTCGCCGCCGCCCTGGCCCTGGCCCTGGCCTCCGAGGGCCGCACGGTCCTGCTGGTCGAGTGCGAGGGGCGGCAGGGCATCGCCCAGCTCTTCGACACCCCGCCGCTGCCCTACGAGGAGCGCCGGGTGGCGGTCACCCGGGGCGGGGGCGAGGTGCGGGCCCTGGCGATCGACGTCGAGGAGGCCCTGCTCGAGTACCTCGAGATGTTCTACAACCTCCGCCGGGCCGGCCGGGCGCTGCGCAAGATGGGCGCGGTCGACTTCGCCACGACGATCGCCCCGGGCCTGCGCGACGTGCTGATCACCGGGAAGGTCAAGGAGGCCGTCACCCGCCGCGAGGACGGCCGGCGGGTCTACGACGCGGTCGTGGTCGACGCGCCCCCGACCGGGCGGATCACCAAGTTCCTCAACGTCACCGGGGAGATGTCGGAGCTGACCCGCTCCGGCCCGATCAAGACCCAGAGCGACGGCGTCATGGCGGTGCTGCGCTCGCCGCAGACCGCGGTGCACCTGGTCACGCTGCTCGAGGACATGCCCGTGCAGGAGACCGCCGACGCCATCGCCGAGCTCACCGAGGCCCGCCTCCCCGTGGGGTCGGTGATCGTCAACATGGCCAGCGAGCCGGTGCTCCCGGAGGACGCCCTGGCCCGGGCCGTCGAGGGCGCCGTCACCGGCACCGACCTGGCGCCCGGCCTGGCCGCGGCCGGCCTGCCCGCCGATGCCGACCTCGCCGACGCGCTGGCCGCCGAGGCGGTCGAGCACGCGCAGCGGTGGGCCGCCCAGGACGCGCTGCGCGCCCGGGTGGAGTCGATGGGCCGCCCGCTGGCGGAACTGCCGCTGCTGCCCGGCCCGATGGACCTCGGGTGCCTGTTCGAGCTGGCCGGCCGGCTCGAGGACCACCTCGGTGCGGAGGTCGCCGCGTGAGCGCCGCCGAGGAGGCGGCGCCCCGCCCGGCCCGCACCGCCGCCCGCCCGGCGGCCGACCGGCAGGCGCCGCCCATGGACCTCGCCGCGCTCATCGAGGACGCCGACACCCGGATCGTCGTGTGCTGCGGCTCGGGCGGCGTCGGCAAGACCACGACGTCGGCCGCGCTGGCCCTGGCCGCCGCCGAGGCCGGCCGCCGGGTCGTCGTCCTCACCATCGACCCGGCCCGCCGGCTGGCGCAGTCGCTGGGCCTGGAGGAGCTGGACAACGAGCCGCGGCGGGTCGACGTCCCGGGGGCCACGGGCGAGCTGCACGCGATGATGCTGGACATGAAGCGGACGTTCGATGACATCGTCGTCGCGCACTCGACGCCCGAGCGGGCCGAGCAGATCCTGGCCAACCCCTTCTACCAGACCCTGTCGTCCTCGTTCTCCGGGACGCAGGAGTACATGGCGATGGAGAAGCTCGGCCAGTTGCGCGCGGCCGACACCTGGGACCTGATCATCGTCGACACGCCGCCGTCCCGGTCGGCGCTGGACTTCCTCGACGCGCCCAACCGGATGAGCCGCTTCCTCGACGGCACGATGATCCGGCTGCTCACCGCCCCCGCCCGGGCCGGCGGGCGGGCCGGGTTCAAGTTCGCCAGCGCCGGTTTCATGATCTTCACGCGGATCATCAGCAAGGTCCTCGGCGGCCAACTGCTGCGCGACATCTCCGCGTTCGTCAGCGCCCTCGACACGATGTTCGGCGGCTTCCGCGAGCGGGCCACCGCCACCTACGAGCTGCTGCGCCGGCCGGGGACGTGGTTCGTCGTCGTGGCGACGCCGGAGCCCGACGCCCTCCGCGAGGCCTCCTACTTCGTCGACCGGCTCTCCTCCGAGGGCATGCCCCTGGCCGGGCTGGTGCTCAACCGCACCCACCCGCCGGCGAGCACGCGGCTGTCGGCCACCCGGGCCGAGACCGCCGCCGAGACCGCCGCCGAGGCCGGGGACGACGACCCCGCCGCGGCCCTGGCCGCCGGCGCCCTGCGGGTGCACGCCGAGCGGATGCTCCTGGCCGCCCGCGAGCAGCGGCTGGCCGACCGGTTCACCAGCGCCCACCCCGAGGTGGGCATGCGGACCGTCCCGGCGGCCGCCGGGGACGTGCACGACCTCGACGGGCTGCGCACCATGGCCGAGGCACTCACCGGGCCCGACGGCGACACGCCGACGGGCGTCCCGCGGACCCGGGTGCTGCCCGCGCGCCGCGTCTGATCCCGGCCGGCCGCGTCGTCGCGCCCCGTACCCTTTCGGGTGATGTCTGCTGTCTCCCGCGCCCGGGTCCTGGGCAAGCTCGCCGCGTTCGTCGTGGTGGCCGGCGCACTCGTCGCCGGGATGCTGTTCCCCCTCGTCGGTGGCACCGGGCTGGCGGCACGCAACTCCGCGTCGCTGCTCGACGCGCTGCCGGTGGAGCTCACCGACGCCACCCCCGCGGGCAACTCCCGCGTGCTGGCCGCGGACGGTTCGCTGATCACGAACTTCTACGCGCACAACCGCACGGTGGTGGCCGCCGACCAGATCGCCGACGTCATGAAGCAGGCGCTGGTCGACATCGAGGACTCGCGTTTCTACGAGCACAACGGTCTCGACGTGCAGGGCACGCTGCGCGCCGCGGTGACCAACGTGGCCGCGGGCTCCGTGCAGGAGGGTGGCTCGACGATCACCCAGCAGCTGGTCAAGCAGACCCTGCTGGAGACCGCCGACAGCGCCGAGGAGCGGCAGGAGGCCATCGAGCAGGACGGCGTCGAGGGCCTGTCGCGCAAGCTGCGCGAGGCCCGGCTGGCCCTGGCGCTCGAGGAGACCTATCCCAAGGACGAGATCCTCACGCGGTACCTGAACATCGTGTACTTCGGGCAGGGCGCCTACGGCATCCAGGCCGCCGCCCAGCAGTACTTCAGCGTCAACGCCGCCGACCTGACCCTCCCCCAGGCCGCGATGCTGGCCGGGCTGGTGCAGAGCCCGACCAACGACGACCCGATCACCAACCCGGAGAACGGGCAGACCCGCCGCAACCAGGTGCTGCAGCGGATGTACGACCTCGGGCACCTCGAGGGCACGACCCCCGAGCAGCTCGCCGCCCTCATGGCCGAGCCGGTGCAGGTGGCGCCGGGCGTCAGCCCGCCCAACGGCTGCATCGACGCCGCCATCGGCGGCTTCTTCTGCGCCTTCATGCAGCAGTACCTGACCCAGACGCTCGGCATCAGCCAGGAGCTGCTGGACAACGGCGGCCTGACCATCCAGACGACCCTCGACCCGCAGCTGCAGACCCTCGGCGACCAGGCGGTGCTCAACACCCTGCCGATGGGCGACCAGCTCGCCGGCGTGTTCACCGCCCTCAAGCCGGGCACCGGCGACGTGCTGGCGATGAGCGTCAACCGGCGCTTCGGCTGCTCGGACCCCGAGTGCGAGTCCGTCGTCCTGCACACCGCGGCGAGCAAGGGCGCGGGCTCCACCTACAAGACGTTCACCGCCGCGGCGGCCCTCGAGGCCGGGATCCGCGCCAACACCGTGATCACCACCCCGGGCGACCGGTACACCTCCCGGGTGTTCCGGGGGCCGGCGTGCGGCGGCGACCGCGAGCAGTCCGACGGCATGTACTGCGTGGAGAACGTCGGCGACTACCCCGACACCCTCGACATGGTCGGGGCGCTGGTCCGCTCGTCGAACACCTACTTCGTCGCGCTGGAGGACCGCCTCGGCGGCGTGGAGGGCCCGGTGCGCATGGCCGAGCGGATGGGCCTGACCTTCGACCAGCCCACGCAGCACTCCGCCGAGGAGATCATCGACGGGAACTTCGGGTCGTTCACCCTCGGCGCCGAGGCCACCGCCCCGATGGACCTGGCCAACGCCTACGCCACCCTGGGCGCCCAGGGCACCCGGTGCACGCCGACCCCGGTCGTGCAGGTCCTCGACCGCAACGGCCAGCCCCTCACCGGCGACGACGGCCAGCCGCTGGTCCGGGACGACAACTGCACCCCGGAGTCCATCCCGGCGAACGTCGCCAACACGCTGGCCAACATCCTCGTCGGCGACACCGCCAGCAACGTGGGCACCGGCCAGCGGGCCAACATCCCCGGCCACGCCATCGCGGGCAAGACCGGCACCGCCCAGGGCCGCGACTCGGTCGCCTTCGTCGGCGTCATGCCCGAGTACGCCGCGAGCGTCATGGTGTTCAACCCGAAGGAGCAGCAGGACGTCGGCGGCTACGGCGGCAACATGCCCGCGACCATCTTCGCGGACACGTTCGCGCCCTACCTCGCCGACAAGCCGACCTCGGCCTTCCCGCCGGCCGACCCGGTGCTGATGGGCCAGGGCTCCCCGGCTCCGCAGCCGACGCAACCGACGCAGGGTGCGGAGCAGCCGGACCAGGGCCCGGCCGACCAGCCCGCCCCCGACCAGGGCACCGCGAACGGCTGGCCCGGCAACGGCGGCGGCTGGGGCGGTTTCGGCAACTAGCCGGTCGGTGGACGGCCGCCGACCACCGACGGGCCGGCGGCAGAGGTGGCCGTCCCTGCCGCCGGGGGTGCTCAGGCGAGCTGGCGGCGGACCTCCGCGGCCACCCGGGAGCCCTCGGCGCGGCCGGCGACCACCGCGTTGGCCGCGCCCATCACGCGGCCCATGTCCTTCATCCCGCTCGCGCCGGTGCGGGTGACCGCGTCGGCGACGATCGCGGCGAGGTCGGCGTCGTCGAGCTGGGCGGGCAGGTAGCCGGCGACCACCTCGCCCTCCGCCCGCTCCCGCGCGGACTGCTCCGTGCGGCCGGCGGACTCGAACGCCTCGGCGGCCTCGCGACGGCGCTTGGCCTCCCGGCGCAGCACGCCGAGCACCTCGTCGTCGGACAGCTCGCGGGCCTCCTTGCCGGCGACCTCCTCCGCGCTGACCGCCGCGAGCACCATCCGCAGCGTGGCGGTGCGCAGCTCGTCGCGGGACTTCATGGCGGTGGTCAGGTCGGCGCGCAGCTGGTCCTTGAGGTCAGGCACGTCTCCAGCCTGGCACGACGTCCCTGCCGGGCACCCGTCGGCGTCCGGCCCTCCCCGTAGGCTCCGGCCCGTGCGCTGGTACACCGCCCTCCCCACGGCCACCGTCGCGGCGAGCGCCTCCACGGCCGCCTACGCGTCGCTGGTCGAGCGCAACCGCTGGACGCTGCGCCGCTTCGACGTCCCCGTGCTCGCCCCCGGCTCCGCGCCGCTGACCGTGCTGCACCTGTCGGACCTGCACATGACCGCCGGACAGCGCTCCAAGCGGGACTGGGTGGCCGCCCTCGACGGCCTCGAGCCCGACCTCGTCGTCGACACCGGGGACAACCTGGCCGGGACGGACGCCGTCCCGACGGTGCTGCAGGCGCTGGACCCGCTGCTCGACCGGCCCGGCGCCTTCGTCACCTCGTCCAACGACTACTACGCGCCGCGGCCGAAGAACCCCCTCAGCTACCTCACGGAGCCCGACAAGCGTGTCCACGGCATCGACCTGCCGTGGCACGACCTGCGCGACGGGCTGACCGGCCGCGGCTGGCTGGACCTCACCAACGCCCGCGGCGAGCTTCCCGTCGACGGCCGCCGGATCGTGTTCGCCGGGTGCGACGACCCGCACATCGGGCGGGACCGCTACGACCTGGTCGAGGGCCCGGCCGACCCGACGGCGGACCTGCGCATCGGCGTCGTGCACTCCCCCGAGCCGCGGGTGCTCGACCGATTCGCCGCCGACGGCTACGACCTGCTGCTGTGCGGGCACACCCACGGGGGCCAGCTGCGGGTCCCGTTCTACGGCGCGCTGGTGACCAACTGCGGCATCGACCGGGAGCGGGTCCGCTGGCTGCACCGGTGGGCCGAGCCCGCGCCGGGGCGGCCGAACGGCACCTGGCTGCACGTCTCCGCGGGCCTGGGGACCAGCCCCTACGCGCCCGCCCGGTTCGCCTGCCCGCCCGAGGCGACACTGCTCACGCTGACCGCGCGCCCCGCCTGAGGAACGGCCCGACGACCGGCCCGACCCGCCGCCGGGCCGGTCGCGCGGCTCGGCTACAGTGGTCGAGGAACGCCGGGGTGTGGCGCAGCTTGGTAGCGCGCGTCGTTCGGGACGACGAGGCCGCAGGTTCAAATCCTGTCACCCCGACTCCAGCCGAGGGGCCGCCGGAAGGCGGCCCCTCGGCCGTTCCTGGTGTGTTCCGGGTCCGTTCCGGTTGAGCCGGGCGCGCAGCGGGCACCGTCGGACCTGATGACCGAGTGGCTGCTCCTCCTCGCCGCCGTGGTGCTCACGGCACTCACCGGCTTCTTCGTCGCCGCCGAGTTCTCCCTCACGACCGTCGACCGCGGCCGTGTCGAGGAGGCCGCCCGCGCGGGTGACGCGGGCGCAGGCGGTGTCGTGACGGCGCTGAAGTCGCTGTCCACCCAGCTCTCGGCGGCCCAGCTGGGCATCACGCTGACCACCCTGGTCGTCGGCTACCTCGCCGAGCCCGCGATCGGGCAGCTCCTGCACGGCCCGCTCGAGGCGCTGGGACTCTCCCAGGGAGCGGCCACCGGTGTCTCCTACGGCCTGGCGCTGGCACTGGCGACGACGCTGCAGATGCTGCTCGGCGAGCTCGGGCCCAAGAACCTCGCGATCGCCAACCCGCTCGGGGTCGCCCGCTGGGTCGCGCCGGGCATGCGGGCGTTCACCGCGGTCGCGGGCGTCGTCGTCAACGCGCTCCAGCGGCTGGCCAACGCGATCGTGCGCCGGCTCGGCTTCGAGCCGCGCGAGGAGCTCGACTCCGCCCGCGGCGCCGACGAACTGGCCGCGGTGGCCCGCCGGTCGGCCCAGGAGGGTGACCTCTCCCCCGTGGCCGCCCGGCTGCTCGAGCGCTCACTGGGCCTGCGCGCCAAGTACGCCACCGACGTCATGACACCGCGCACCCGGCTGTGGACGCTGCGCGCGAGCGCCACCGCCTCCGACGTCATCGCCGCGGCCACCGAGTCGGGCAACTCGCGCTTCCCGGTCTACGGCTCCGACCTCGACGAGGTCACCGGCGTGGTGCACGTCAAGCGCGCGGTCGCCGTCCCCGAGGCGGAGCGCTCCCGTCGCACCGCCGGTGAGCTGGCCGACCCGGTGCTCGCCGTGCCGTCGTCGCTGAAGCTGGAGCGGCTGCTCGACCTGCTGCGCGAGCAGGGCCTGCAGATCGCGCTCGTCGTCGACGAGTGGGGCGCCACGCACGGCGTCGTGACACTGGAGGACATCGTGGAGGAGCTGGTCGGCGAGATCACCGACGAGACCGACCGGCCGCTGCGGACCGCGCGCCGCGTCGACGACGTCCGGTGGGTGCTCTCCGGGCTGCTGCGCCCCGACGAGGTGCTCGACCGCACCGGGATCGCCGTCCCCGAGGGCCGCTACGAGACCCTGGCCGGCTTCCTCGCCGAGCGGCTGCAGAAGCTGCCCGACGTCGGCGACACCGTCGAGCTCGACGGCGCGCGGCTCACCGTGGAGACCCTCGACGGCCGCCGGATCGCGCGGGTCCGGGCCGAGCGCACGGTGGTGCTCCCACCCGGCGCCACGGCGTCGCGGGTGCGCGCGGAGCGGACGGCGGCATGAGCGACGTCGTCAGCCTGCTGATCCTCGTCGCCCTGCTGCTGGGCAACGCGTTCTTCGTGGCGGCCGAGTTCGCCCTGGTGTCCGCGCGCGTGGACCAGATCGAGCCACGGGCCGAGGCCGGCTCGGCGCGGGCGGCGAAGACGCTGGCCGCGATGCGCAACGTGTCGCAGATGATGGCCGGCGCGCAGCTGGGCATCACCCTGTGCTCGCTGGGCCTGGGCGCCGTCGGCGAGCCCGCCGTCGCCCACCTCATCGAGGCCCCGCTGCACGCCCTCGGCGTCCCGGAGGCGCTGCTGCACCCGATCGCGCTGGTCATCGCGCTGTCGATCGTCACCGTGCTGCACATGGTGCTCGGCGAGATGGTGCCGAAGAACATCACCATCGCCGGGCCCGACCGCGCCGCCATCGCGCTCGGGCCGCCGCTGGCCGCCTTCTCCCGCCTGCTCAAGCCGGTGATCTGGACGTTCAACACCACGGCCAACGCCTTCGTGCGGCTGTTCGGCGCCACGCCCACCGACGAGATCGCCGCCAGCTTCGACGAGACCGAGATCCGGTCGATGATCACCCAGTCGCGGCGCGAGGGGCTGCTGGGCAGCAAGGTCAGCGAGCTGGCCGCCGGCGCGCTCACCTTCGAGCAGCACGCCGTCGAGGACGTGGTGCTGCCGATGGACACCGTCGTCACGGTGCCGCGCTCGACCACTCCCCGGCAGCTGGAGGCCGTCGTCGCCGAGCACGGCTTCAGCCGCTACCCCGTGCAGGCCGACGACGGGTCGCTGGTCGGCTTCGTGCACGTCAAGGACGTGCTCGGGGTCGAGGCCGCCGACCGCGACCGGCCGATCCCCGAGGAGCTGGTCAACCGGCTGGTGCCGATCGCCCCCGGCACGGGGCTGCCCGAGGTGCTGTCGGAGATGCGGGCGCAGGGCGCCCACCTCGGCGGCGTGGTGGACGCCACCGGCGGGGCGCGGCGGACCGTGGGCCTGGTGGCCCTGGAGGACGTGCTGGAGCTGCTCATCGGCGACGTCCGCGACGCCGCGGCCACGCAGGAGCGGGTCATCGCCGACCGCGCCGCCCGCGGCCGGGCCGCCCGACCGGCCGGTGCGGGCGCCGGGGGAAGATGACCGGGTGAGCGCCCCCGTCCTGTCCCCGGAGGTCACCGCCCGCTGGCAGGCGCGCTTCCGCGCGCCCCGCGTCAGCCTGCCCGACTGGGCGCTGCACGCACCGCAGCGGTGCCTGTACGCCTCCGACGTCAGCGGCGTCGTCGAGCAGTACGCGTGGGACCGCACCACCGACGCGCACCGCCAGGCCACCGACCGGCCCAACGGCACCCTGATCGGCACGCTGTCCCCCGACGGCGAGACGATCTGGTGGTTCGCCGACACCGACGGCGACGAGTTCGGCGTCTGGATGGTGCAGCCCTTCGCCGGCGGGGAGGACCGGGTCGCCGTCCCCGAGGTGGGGCCCGCCTACCCCGCGGGCCTGGAGATCGGCGGCTCACTGGTCGCGATCGGCCGGTCCACCGACGACGGCAGCGAGCTGTGGGTGGCCCCGGTCGGCGGGACGCCGCGGGTGGTCTACCGGCACGAGGACCCCGCCTCGGTCGACGCCCTCACCCTCGACGACGACCTGCTGGTCGTCTCGCACTCCGAGCACGGCGACCCGCGCTACCCGGCGCTGCGCGTGCTGCGCACGGACGACGACTCGGTCGTCGCGGAGAAGTGGGACGGCGAGGGGCGCGGCCTGCACGCGCTGGAGTTCGCGCCCCTGCCCGGCGACCGGCGGCTGCTGGTGGGCCACGAGCGGCGCGGCCGCGAGGAGCTGCTGGTCTGGGACGTCGCGGCCGACAGCGAGGTCGAGATCGTGCTCGACCTCCCCGGCGACGTGACCGCCGGCTGGTACCCCGACGGGTCGGCGCTGCTGGTCGGGCACGACCACGCCGCCCGCAGCGAGCTCTACCGCTACGACCTCGGCAGCGGGGCGCTGGAGCGGCTGGACACCCCGCCCGGCGTCGTCCGGGGGCCACCGCCCGCCCCGACGGCACGGTGGAGCTGGCCTGGTCCTCCTCGGCCCTCCCGCCCGTCATCCGCCGCGCCGACGGCCCCGTGGTGCTGGCCGCTCCCGGCGAGGCGCCGCCCGCGGCCCACCCGGTCGAGGACCGCTGGGTGCCCGGCCCCGGCGGGGACGTGCACGCCCTCGTCGTCCGGCCGGCCGGGGAGGCGCCGTACGCGACGGCGTTCCTGGTGCACGGCGGCCCCGAGGCCGCCGACGACGACTCCTACCGCGCCCGCCGGGCCGCCTACGTCGACGCCGGCTACGCGGTCGTGCACGTCAACTACCGCGGCTCCACCGGCTACGGCAGCGCCTGGCGCGACGCGCTGACCGGCCGGCCGGGTCCCACCGAGCTCGAGGACGTCGCCGCCGTCTACGACGCGCTGGTCGCCGAGGGCTTCCTCGACCCGGCGCGGGCGGTGCTGACCGGGGGCTCGTGGGGTGGCTTCCTCACCCTGCTGGGCCTGGGCACCCAGCCCGAGCGGTGGGCCGCGGGCATCGCCGAGGTCCCGGTGGCCGACTACCTGGCCGCCTACGAGGACGAGATGGAGGGCCTGCGGGCCTACGACCGGGCGCTGTTCGGCGGCTCCCCCGAGGAGGTGCGGGAGCGCTACGTGCGGTCCTCGCCGATCACCCACGTCGAGCAGGTGCGCGCGCCGGTGCTCGTCGTCGCCGGCGCCAACGACCCGCGCTGCCCGATCCGCCAGATCGAGAACTACCTCGCCGAGCTCGACCGGCTCGGCAAGCCGCACGAGGTGTACCGCTTCGACGCCGGCCACGGCTCGCTGGTCACCGAGGAGACGATCCGGCAGGTCGAGACGGCGCTGTCGTTCGCGCTGCGGCACGTGCGGCCGTGAGCCGGCCGGGGAGCAGCGCGACGACGGCGAGGGTCGTCAGCAGGTAGAGGTCCTCGACCACGACCCCGAGCACGCCGGCGTCACGGTGGTGGCCGGGGTCGGCCTCGGCGAACCAGATCGAGGACGACGCCAGGACCAGCGCGGCGACGGCGGCCAGCGCCCCGGCGGACCGGCGGGACCGCGCCCAGGGCGTCGTCCCCGGGACCACCGGGCTCCCCGCGGCCACGTCGACGAGCACGACCAGCGCCGGTACCAGCCAGACCAGGTGGTGCGACCAGGTGATCGGGCTGACGAGGCACGCGGCCAGCCCGGTGAGCGTGACGCCGGCCAGGTCGTCGCCGGCCCGGGCGGCGCGCACGGCGCGGACCAGCACCAGCGCCAGCGCGGCGACGGCGAGGACCAGCCACACCGGCCGGGGCGGCTGCGCCGGGTCGGTGAGCCGCGCCAGCGCGCCCAGCAGCGACTGGTTGGAGGTCTTGTCCAGCCGGCCGACCCGGTCGGTCTGCCAGAGCGTGGCCGTGAAGAAGCGCCAGGAGGTGTCCGGGGCGACGGCGAACGCCAGGCCGGTCGCGACGGCCCCGGTGCCGGCCGCGACGCCCGCGGCCCGCCAGCGCCGCGTCAGCAGCAGGTACACCACGAACAGACCCGGCGTGATCTTCAAAGCCGCGGCCAGCCCGATGCCGACGCCGGCCCACCGCGACCCGCGGCGCAGCGCGGCGACGTCGGCCAGCACCAGCGCCAGCAGCACCAGGTTGACCTGGCCGAACCCGATCGTCTCCCGCACCGGCTCGAGGACGAAGAGCACCGGGACCGCGGCGGCGCAGGCGAACCCGACCGGCCGGCCGTGCCGGCGTGCCAGCGGGGCGACCAGCCACCAGGTGACGCCGGCGAGGACGAGCAGGTTGACCGTGGCGTGCACGGCCGCCACCGCCTCGATCGGCAGCAGCGTCATCGGCAGCATGAGCAGCGCCGCGAACGGCGGATAGGTGAAGCCGTACTGCGTGCGGCCGTAGGTGTAGTCGTAGAGCGGGCGGCCCGAGCGCCACCACTCGGCCGCGCCGTCGTAGACCCGCAGGTCGAACCAGTTGTGCCAGGGGTCGTTCGGCACCAGAACGGAGACCAGCGCGGCCACCGCCGCCAGCGCGAGGACCGCGGCGGCCTGCGCCGCGGCCCGCCGGCCGACGGGGGCCACCCCGGTCAGCGCCGGAGCAGCAGTTCGGCGATCTGCACGGTGTTGAGCGCCGCGCCCTTGC
This sequence comes from Geodermatophilus normandii, assembly GCF_003182485.1. NCBI lineage: Bacteria > Bacillati > Actinomycetota > Actinomycetes > Geodermatophilales > Geodermatophilaceae > Geodermatophilus > Geodermatophilus normandii. The sequence continues at coordinate 824,472 of NZ_QGTX01000001.1, forward strand.
GCAGGTTGTCGTTGCTGACGAACAGCACCAGCCCGCGGTCGCCGTCAACGCTCTGGTCCTGCCGGATGCGTCCGACGTAGCTGGGGTCCTGCCCGGCGGCCTGCAGCGGCGTCGGGACGTCGGTGAGCTGCACGCCCGGCGCGTCGGCGAGCAGCTCGGTGGCCCGCGCGACGGTCAGCGGGCGGGCGAACTCGACGTTGAGCGACAGCGAGTGCCCGGTGAAGACCGGCACCCGCACGCAGGTGCCCGAGACGCGCAGGTCGGGGATGCCGAGGATCTTGCGGCTCTCGTTGCGGAGCTTCTGCTCCTCGTCGGTCTCGAACGAGCCGTCGTCGACCAGCGAGCCGGCCATCGGCAGCACGTTGAAGGCGATCGGGCGCACGTACTTCCGCGGCTCGGGGAAGGCCACCGCGGCGCCGTCGTGGGTCAGCTCGGTGGCCTTGTCCACGACCGCCCTGACCTGCCCGTCGAGCTCCTCGACGCCGGCCACGCCGCTGCCGGACACCGCCTGGTAGGTGCTGGCGACCAGCCGGACGAGCTGCGCCTCGTCGTGCAGCGGCCGCAGCACCGGCATCGCGGCCATGGTGGTGCAGTTCGGGTTGGCGACGATGCCCTTGGGGATGTCGGCCAGCGCGTGCGGGTTGACCTCGGCGACCACGAGCGGCACGTCGGGGTCGCGGCGGAACGCGGAGCTGTTGTCGACGACGGTCACGCCGGCCTCGGCGAACCGCGGCGCCTGCACCCGCGAGGTGCTCGCGCCCGCGGAGAACAGCGCGACGTCGAGACCGGTGGGGTCGGCGGTGGCGGCGTCCTCGACGGTGATCTCGCCGTCCCCCCACGGCAGCGTGCTGCCGGCGCTGCGGGCGCTGGCGAAGAAGCGCAGCTCGCTGACCGGGAAGCGGCGCTCGGCGAGGATCTGGCGCATGACGGCGCCGACCTGGCCGGTGGCGCCGACGATCCCGACCCGCAGGCCGTCGGTGCTGGAGCTGGTCCCCTGCGGTGTCATCGTCCGGTCCCTCCGTAGACGACGGCCTCGGCCTCGTCGGTGCCGAGGTCGAAGGCGTCGTGCACCGCGCGGACGGCGAGGTCGACGTCGGTGTCGCGGCAGACCACGGAGATGCGGATCTCCGAGGTGCTGATGAGCTCGAGGTTCACGCCGGCGTCGGCCAGGGCGCCGAAGAAGCGGGCCGAGACGCCGGGGTGGCTGCGCATGCCGGCGCCGACCAGGCTGACCTTGCCGATGTGCTGGTCGAAGCGGACGTCGCTGTAGCCGACGGTGTGCTTCACCTTCTCCAGCGCGGCGAGCGCGGCCGGGCCGTCGCTCTTGGGCAGCGTGAAGGAGATGTCGGCGAGCTTGCTGGCCTCGGCCGACACGTTCTGCACGATCATGTCGATGTTGATCTCGGCGTCGGCCAGCACGCGGAAGAGCTGCGCGGCCTCGCCCGGGCGGTCGGGGACGCCGTAGACGGTGATCTTGCCCTCGCTGCGGTCGTGCGCGACGCCGGTGATGATCGCCTGTTCCACGCTGAGGTCCTCCATCGAGCCGGCCACCACGGTGCCGGGGAGCTGTGAGTAGGAGCTGCGGACGTGCACCGGGATGCCGTAGCGGCGGGCGTACTCGACGCACCGGAGCATGAGCACCTTGGCGCCGGAGGCCGCGAGCTCGAGCATCTCCTCGTAGGTGACGGTCTCGAGCCGCCGGGCGTTCGGGACGATCCGCGGGTCGGCGGTGAAGACGCCGTCGACGTCGGTGTAGATCTCGCAGACGTCGGCCCGCAGCGCCGCGGCGACGGCGACCGCGGTGGTGTCCGAGCCGCCGCGGCCGAGCGTGGTGATGTCCTTGGTGTCCTGGCTGACGCCCTGGAACCCGGCGACGATGACGATCGAGCCCTCGTCGAGCGCGGAGCGCAGCCGGCCGGGCGTGACGTCGATGATCCGCGCCTTGCCGTGGCTGGAGGTCGTGATCACCCCGGCCTGCGAGCCGGTGAACGAGCGGGCCTCGTAGCCGTGCGTGTTGATCGCGATGGCCAGCAGCGCCATGGAGATGCGCTCGCCCGCGGTGAGCAGCATGTCCAGCTCGCGGCCGGGCGGGTCGTCGGTGATCTGCGCGGCCTGGTCGAGCAGTTCGTCGGTGGTGTCACCCATCGCCGAGACCACGACGACGACGTCGTTGCCGGCCGTCTTCTCCGCGACGATGCGCTCCGCGACACGCTTGATGTGGGCGGCGGAGGCCACGGAGGAGCCACCGTACTTCTGCACGACGAGGGCCACGGGTCCACAGGCTACCGATGCCCGCACCCGATCCCGGGATCCAGCCCGGCACCGTCCCATTGCGCCCCCCTGCGGCGCGCGATGTGATCACCGGGTGACCGCTCCCGAGGACTGGCTGCTCAGCGCCGAGGAACGGGGCAACGCGGCCACGGACCTGCCCGCCTGGACCGAGGGCAACCTCGCGGTGCCCCTGGTGCACGGCTCGGCGTACTTCGACGCGCTGGTCGACTGCGTCGAGGCGCTCGACGAGGACGACCACCTCTTCTTCACCGACTGGCGCGGCGACCCCGACGAGGAGCTGCGCCCCGGCGGGCCGACCGTCGCGCAGCTGTTCACCGAGGCGGTGCAGCGCGGCGTGACGGTGCGTGGGCTGGTGTGGCGGTCGCACGTCGACTGGCTGTCGTTCAGCTCCCGCGAGAACCGGGCCCTGGACCGGGAGGTGGAGGACGGCGGCGGGCTGGTCGTGCTCGACCAGCGGGTGCGCCGCGGCGGCAGCCACCACCAGAAGCTGGTCGTCTGCCGGCACGACCAGGACGCCACGGAGGACGCCGCGTTCGTGGGCGGCATCGACCTGTGCCACAGCCGCCGCGACGACGCCGACCACCGCGGCGACCCGCAGTCGCTGCCGATGGCGGCGGCCTACGGCCCGACGCCGCCGTGGCACGACGTGCAGCTCATGATCCGGGGGCCGGCGGTCGCGGCGCTGGACACGGTGTTCCGGGAGCGCTGGGACGACCCGATGGACCCCGACGAGGGCAACCCCATCGCCCACGTCGTCGACCGGCTGAGCAAGAGCCGGATGTTCGCCGACCGGCTGGCCCCGCAGCTGCCCCCTCCCCCGCCCATGGGGCCGCACCTGGTGCAGAACCTGCGCACCTATCCGGCGCTGCGGCGGGGTACCGGTTCGCCCCCGACGGCGAGCGCTCCGTGGCCCGCGGCTACTCCAAGGCCATCCGCCGCGCCCGCCGGCTGATCTACCTCGAGGACCAGTACATGTGGTCGGCCGAGGTGGCGCAGCTGTTCGCCGACGCGCTGCGCGAGAACCCCGAGCTCCACCTGGTCGTCGTCGTCCCGCGCGTCCCCGACCAGGACGGCGCGATCGCCAGGACCCCGCAGTACGTGGGCCGCTGGCAGGCGCTGCAGATGGTCCGGCGCGCCGGCCGCGACCGGGTGCACGTGTTCGACGTCGAGAACCACGAGGGGACGCCGGTCTACGTGCACGCCAAGGTGTGCGTGGTCGACGACGTGTGGGCCAGCGTCGGCAGCGACAACTTCAACCGCCGCTCGTGGACGCACGACAGCGAGCTGTCCAGCGCCGTCCTCGACACGACGCTCGACCCCCGTGAGCCGCGCGACCCCGCCGGGACCGGGGACGGCGCGCGCACCTTCGCCCGGGACCTGCGGCTGGTCCTGGCCCGCGAGCACACCGACCGCGCCGCCGACGGCAGCGAGGACGCCGACCTGCTCGACCCCGACGCCTTCGTGACCACGCTGGAGACCCAGGCCGACGAGCTCGACGCCTGGCACGCCGGCGGCCGCCGCGGCCTCCGCCCCCGCGGCCGGCTGCGCCACCACCGGCCCGAGCAGCTCTCGTTCCCCACCCGGCTCTGGGCCACGCCGCTGTACCGGCTCCTCGACGACCCCGACGGCCGCCCGCTCCGCCTCCGCCGCCGCGGCGAGTTCTGACCCCGGCGCGCCCGAGCGCCGCCCCACGGACCGACCTCTCCCGAGCCGACTCGTGCTCTGCCCCCTCCCGCGAGGCAGAGCTCGAAGGGACGGCGTCATCGCTACACCACGGGAGCTCGTGCTCTGCCCCGTGCCTGTGGGCAGAGCACGAGCTTCCACAGGAGGACGGTCGTGCCCTGTCCGGGACGGTGATCGGCCCACGCTCAGCGCATGGCGGACTTCGATCTCGCGGGTGTCGTGCGACGCGTCCGCAGGGCGGCTGACCTGTCCCAGCGCGAGCTCGCCGGAGCGGCCGGACTGTCCAAGTCGACCATCGCGGCCATCGAAGGGGGGCACCGTGGGCTGGACGCCCGGGCGCTGGCCCGGCTGGCCGCCGTCGCCGGGCTGCGGCTGGCGCTGCTGGACGCGCGGGGCGAGGAGGTGGCGCCCATGGACGGCGCCGCGGTCCGGGACGGGGGCGGCCGGTTCTTCCCCGCCCACCTCGACACCCGGCACGGCGACGACGGCTGGTGGCCCGGGCCGCACCGCCGCGACCGCACGCCCGTCACGTACACGTTCACGCGCGACCGGCCCTGGCGCGACCGGCTCCGGCAGGCGCGCGGCGGCACCCCGGACGACCACCAGCTCCCGCGCGCCGGCGACTCGCTCGCCCAGCGGGCCGCGACCCGGCGGGCGGCCGCGTGGAGGGCGCGCGCGGAGCAACGCGCCCGGCACCTGGAGGAGCGGCGGGAACAGCCGACGGACGACGGCTTCCGCTGCGAGTGCCCGCCGGCCTGCGACGACCTGCTGCTCGACGAGCGCCCGCCCACGCCGGGCCGTTCCGGACCGCACGCGCCCGACTGCGTGTGTCACTGCGACCTGAGCTGACCCGCTGCTACCGTGGGCGCGTGCGCGGCAGCCTCCTGCTTACCCGCCGCGGCGAGGCCCTCTCCTAGGTCGGCTCCCTCGCCGCGGGGATCCTGCCGTGGTCGAAGACGTCCCGGCGCCCGCTGACCGCCCCCGGAGCGACAGTCCAGCCCGCGCCAGAGGAGTCAGACCACCGTGAGCAGCCCGCAGCACCCGCACGCCCGCAACCCGCAGCGTCCCTCGGGGATGCCGATCTCCCGCTACGCCCCGTTCCAGCAGGTCGACCTGCCCGACCGCACCTGGCCCGACCGCGTCACCACCGTGGCGCCGCGCTGGTGCGCCGTCGACCTGCGCGACGGCAACCAGGCCCTGATCGACCCCATGTCCCCCGACCGCAAGCGCCGCATGTTCGAGCTGCTGGTGCGGATGGGCTACAAGGAGATCGAGGTCGGCTTCCCGGCGGCCAGCCAGACCGACTACGACTTCATCCGCCAGCTCGTCGAGGACGACCTGGTACCCGACGACGTCACGATCCAGGTCCTCACCCAGGCCCGTGACGAGCTGATCGAGCGCACCTTCGAGTCCCTGCGCGGCGCCCGGCAGGCGATCGTGCACCTCTACAACTCGACCAGCACCCTGCAGCGCCGCGTCGTCTTCAACAGCGACCGCGCCGGCATCGTCGACATCGCCGTCCACGGTGCCCAGCTGGTCCGCAAGCTGGCCGAGCAGGCCGGGGACACCGAGATCCGCTTCCAGTACAGCCCCGAGTCCTTCACCGGAACCGAGCTGGACTTCGCCGTCGAGATCTGCAACGCCGTCACCGACGTGTGGGAGCCGACCCCCGACCGGCCGACGATCCTCAACCTGCCGGCGACCGTCGAGATGGCCGAGCCGACCGTCTACGCCGACCAGGTCGAGTGGATGCACCGCAACCTCGGCCGCCGCGACGCCGTCGTCCTGAGCCTGCACCCGCACAACGACCGCGGCACCGCCGTCGCCGCGGCCGAGCTGGGCTACCGCGCCGGCGCCGACCGCATCGAGGGCTGCCTGTTCGGCAACGGCGAGCGCACCGGCAACGTCGACCTGGTCACCCTCGGCCTCAACCTGTTCAGCCAGGGCATCGACCCGCAGATCGACTTCTCCGACATCGACGACATCCGCCGCACCGTCGAGTACTGCAACCAGCTGGGCGTGCACGAGCGGCACCCCTACGGCGGCGACCTGGTCTACACCGCCTTCTCCGGCTCCCACCAGGACGCGATCAACAAGGGCTTCCGGGCGCTGGAGGCCGACGCGGCCGAGGCCGGCACGCCCGTCGACGAGATGCCGTGGGCGGTTCCGTACCTGCCCATCGACCCCAAGGACGTCGGCCGCAGCTACGAGGCGGTCATCCGGGTCAACAGCCAGTCGGGCAAGGGCGGCGTCGCCTACGTCATGAAGACCGAGAACCACCTCGACCTGCCGCGCCGGCTGCAGATCGAGTTCAGCGCGGTCGTGCAGCGGCACACCGACGACGAGGGCGGCGAGGTCACCGCCCAGCAGATGTGGGCCGCCTTCAGCAGCGAGTACCTGCCCGACCCCGACGCCCCGTGGGGCCGCTTCGCCCTCACCGGGCACCGGCACACCGCCCACGGTGACCAGCTCGACGAGATGGTCGTGGAGCTGACCGCCGACGGCGTCCCGGTCACCGTGGAGGGCCGCGGCAACGGCCCGATCGCCGCGTTCGTCGAGGCGCTGCGCACCCTCGACGTCGACGTCCGCGTCCTGGACTACGCCGAGCACGCGCTCAGCGCCGGTGGCGACGCCCGCGCCGCCGCCTACGTCGAGTGCGCCGTCGGCGAGCGGGTGCTGTGGGGCGTGGGCATCGACCCCAACATCGTCAGCGCCTCGCTGCGCGCCGTCGTCTCGGCGGTCAACCGCGCCCTGCGGTGAGGCGTCCCGGCCGGGACGGCGGGACACCCCGCCGCCCCGGCCGGGTCCTCAGCCGGCCGGCTGCGCCCCCGGACGCTCGGGCGGGGCGTCGCCGGGCTCGTCGCCCCGGTGGACGTCGTCCTGGTGACCGGTGCTGCCGAGCTCGTCGACGAGCAGCAGGTCGCGCCGGACGTGCCGGCGGCGGTAGGCCACCCGGCTGATCAGGTGCGCGCTCACCGGTGCGGTCAGCAGCTGGAACGCGGCCACGAGCAGCAGCATCCAGGCGTTGGCCCAGCCGTCGAGCCGGATCGCGGCCCCGACCATGACGAGCAGGACACCGAGCACCTGGGGTTTGGTGCCGGCGTGCATCCGGGACAGCACGTCCGGGAAGCGCACCAGCCCCAGGCCCGCGGTGAGGCAGAGGACGGCACCGGCGACCAGGCAGGTGGAGGCCACGACGTCGGCGAGCGGCGTCACGACCGTCCCTCCCTCTCCTCGGCGGCCACCGGCAGGCCGACGTCCCGGCCGTCCCCGGTGCGGGAGCGCAGGAGCATCCCGCCGACGTAGCGGGCGACCGAGACCGAGCCGACGAAGGCCAGCAGCGACACCACGACCAGGACGGGCACGAGCGTGGGGTCGCGCACCAGCGCGGCGTGCACCGCGAGGCCGGCCGAGATGATCACCAGCAGGGTGTCGGTGGCGACCACGCGGTCGAGCAGGGACGGGCCGCGCACGAGCCGGACGAGGGCGAGCAGCGCCCCGCCGCCGATCAGCGCGTACAGCACCGCGCCCACGACCGTCACGCTGCCGCCACCTCCTCGCGGTCGCGCTCCAGGGCGGCGACGTCCTCGGCCGAGCCGAACGCCCGGACCAGGCGCTCCTCGACCACCAGGACGTTGGCCCGCTTGCGCTCGACGTCGTCGCGGTCGCGGATGGGCAGCAGGTGCAGGGTCATCACCCGGTGCTCCCGGTCGAGGTCGAGCACCAGGGAGCCGGGGACCAGCGAGATCGCCTCGGCGACCATCGTCAGCAGCAGGTCGGAGTCGACGCGCAGCTGCACCTGGACGATCGCCGTGCGCCGCACCCCCTGCGGCCGCACGGTCTGCCAGGCCACCTCGGCCCCGGACACGAACAGGTCGGCGACGAAGTGTCCGAGGAACGCCAGCAGGGCGGCGGGGCGCACGCGCACGCCGCCGACCACGTGCGGCAGCGGCAGCAGGACCAGCACGGCCAGCGCGACGAGGAGGCCGGAGAGCAGGTTCGCCCACGACCAGCTGCCCCACAGCAGCATCCAGACCAGCACCAGCCACCCGGCGAGCGGGACCTGGTGGCGCAGCCGGGTGGCGGCGGGCTCGACGCTCACGGCCCCTCCTCCCCCAACACCGAGGAGACGTAGGGCGCCCGGTCGACCAGGTCCGTCGCGGCGCGGTCCGCGAGGCCGTACAGCGGCCCGGCCAGCCCGGTGAGGCCGACCGTGAGCGCCGCCAGCGCCGCGGTCGCCCCCACCATCGTCCGGGGCAGCGGGCGCAGCGCCCGGACCGCCCCGGCGGCGGGCGGCATCTCCGCCTCGGTCGCCGTCGCCACCGCGGTGTGCCGGCGCCAGGCGTCCTGCAGCGCGGTGCGCGGCCGGTCACCGGGCGGGCCGTCGGAGGACGCGGTGTCCTCCTCCAGGGGGCGCCGCCGCCCGCCGGCGTCGGCGGCCGCGGCCGCGGCGGTGTCCTCGGAGGGCGCCTGGTTCGGGGACCGCCAGAAGGCCCGGGTCCACACGCGGGCGACCGCGAGCAGCGTGAGCAGGCTGGTGACCACGCCGCCGGCGACCAGCGTGTAGGCCGCGGCGCTGCCCTGGGCGACGCCGGCCTCGAGCAGCCCGAGCTTGCCGATGAAGCCCGACAGCGGCGGGATCCCGGCCAGGTTCATGGCCGGCACGAAGAACAGCACCGCCAGCAGCGGGGAGCGCCGGGCCAGCCCCCCGAGCCGGTCGACGGCCGTCGTCCCGCCCTGGCGCTCGACCAGGCCGGCGACCAGGAACAGCGTGGTCTGGATGGCGATGTGGTGGGCGACGTAGAAGACCGCACCGGCCAGGCCCGCCGCCGTGCCGAGGGCGATGCCGAACACCATGTAGCCGATGTGGCTCACCAGCGTGAACGACAGCATCCGCCGCAGGTCGCTCTGCGCCACCGCGCCGAGGATGCCGATCAGCATGGTCGCCAGCGCCGCCCACATGAGCACGTCGTCGAGCGCACCGCCGGGGAACAGCAGCGTCTGGGTGCGGATGATCGCGTAGACGCCGACCTTGGTGAGCAGGCCGGCGAAGACGGCGGTGACCGGGGCGGGGGCGGTCGGGTAGCTGTCGGGCAGCCAGGCCGACAGCGGGAAGACCGCGGCCTTGATGCCGAACGCGATGAGCAGCACGGACTGCAGCAGGACCTGCGTGCCCTCGGGCAGCTCCCCGAGCCGCACCGCCAGCTGGGCCATGTTCACCGTGCCGGTCGCGGCGTAGACCAGCCCGATCGCGGCGAGGAACACCAGCGAGCTGGTCAGGCTCACCACGATGTAGGTGATGCCGCCGCGGATGCGCGCCGCCGTCCCGCCGAGGGTCAGCAGCACGTAGGACGCCATCAGCAGGATCTCGAAGCCGACGTAGAGGTTGAACAGGTCGCCGGCGAGGAAGGCGTTGCTCACGCCCGCGACCAGCACGAGGAACGTCGGGTGGAAGATCGACAGCGGCGTCTCCTCCGACCCGTCGGCCGCGCCCTGCCCGACGGCGAAGACGAGGACCCCCAGCGCGACGGTCGAGGCGACGACCAGCATCAGCGCCGACAGCCGGTCGACCACCAGGACGATGCCCAGCGGGACCGGCCACCCCCCGACGGAGACCGCGCCGGCCCCCTCGGCGTCCGCGACGAGCAGCAGGACCACCGACACGGCGAGCACCGCCGTGAGCACGACGGTGCTGAGGGTGCGCTGGAACGTCGGGTGCCGGGCGACCAGCAGCGCGCCGGCCGCCCCGAGCAGCGGGAGCAGCACCGGCAGCGGCGCGAGGACCTCGATCACGGGGCACCGCGCCCGGCCGGGAGGTCGACGTCGTCGGCGAGCTCCTCGAGGTCCGCGGGCAGCGAGTCGGCGTGCATGGCCGCGCGGTCCTCGGGAGCGAGGTCGTCGGGGTCGAGCTCGTCGGCGTCGGTGGCCCGGCGGGCGGCGACGCGGCGGTCCTCCTCGTCGGTGCCGACGACCTCGTTGCGGGCCAGCCGCCAGGAGCGGTGGATGATCGCCAGCAGGAACGCCGAGATGCCGAACGTGATCACGATGGCGGTCAGGACCAGCGCCTGCGGCAGCGGGTCGTTGATCTCCTCGGCGTCGGAGTAGCCGAGGATCGGCGCCAGTCCGGACGGGCCGCCGGTGGACAGCAGCAGCAGGTTGGTCGCGTTGCCCAGCAGCAGGAAGCCCAGCAGCACCCGGGTGAGACTGCGGTCGAGCAGCAGGTACACGCCGGCCGCGTACAGGCCGCCGATCATCACCGGCAGCACGATCGTGGGCGTCATCGCAGCACCACCTCCCCGGGGCTGAGCTCGATCGGGTCCTCCTGGTCCTCCTGGCGGTCGAGCTCGGCGCCGAGGCTGCGCAGCACGTCGAGGACCAGCCCGACGACGATCAGGTAGACACCGCAGTCGAAGAACAGCGAGGTCACGAGCTTGACGTCGCCGAGCACCGGCAGCGTCGTCTCGACGATCGCCGTCTGCAGGACCCCGCCGCCGAGCAGCGGGCCGGCGACGCCGGTGACGCCGGCGAACAGCAGCCCGCTGCCCAGCAAGAGGCCCGGGGCGACCGGTGCCGCCTCGCCGAGCTCGTAGCGCCCGCCGGCCAGGTAGCGCAGCACCAGCGCCAGGCCCGCGACGAGGCCGCCGGCGAACCCGCCGCCGGGCTCGTTGTGCCCGCTGAACAGCAGGTACAGCGAGAACACGGTGATGGTGTGGAACAGCAGCCGGGTGACGACCTCGAGGACGACCGAGCGCCGCGCCGGGTCGAGCGTCGCGGTGGCGGCCAGCCAGTGGTCCCGCGGCGCCCGGCGGCTGCGCTGCCTCGACCGGGACAGCTCCGCCCGGGTCACCCGGTCCACCCCGCCGGTGCGCCCGCGGAGGAACACCAGGCTGGCCACGCCGGTGGCGGCGACGACGAGCAGGGAGACCTCGCCGAGGGTGTCCCAGGCGCGGATGTCGACCAGCGTCACGTTGACGACGTTCTTGCCGCCGCCGAACTCGTAGGCCGGTCCGGGCCAGTCCGCCGACACCGGCGTCGCCGTGCGGGCGGACAGCGCCACCGCGCCCGCGGCCGCCATGAACGCGCCCACCGCGACGGCGATGACCCCGCGGACGGCGCGCTCCCGCGGCCGGTGCCGCTCGGAGATGTCCTTGGGCAGCTTGCGCAGCACCAGCACGAAGACGACGAGGGTGAGCGTCTCGACGAGGAACTGGGTGAGCGCGAGGTCGGGTGCCCCCTGCAGCGCGAAGACGACGGCGATGCCGTAGCCGGTGACGCCGACGACGAGCACCGCGGACAGCCGCTGGCGGATCCGCAGGGTGAGCGCGGCGGCGGTGACGACGACGACGCCGACGACCGCCTGCACCGGGGTGTCCCAGGCCCGCCACTCGCCGGGCCACGGCGCCCGCGTGAGCAGCAGCGTGCCCGGCAGCGCGAGGACGACGACGAGGATGGTGCCGAGGTAGGCCGGCAGCGAGCCGCGCTGGGTGGTGCCGGTGACCAGGACCGACAGCCGGTCGACGCCCTGGACGACGTTCCAGTAGCCCTCGTCGGCCGAGGCGCCGACGGCCACCCGGCCCTGCAGGCGCTGCACGGGCCCGCGGACGGCGAAGAGCACGGCACCGCCGAGCACGGTGAGCGCCGACAGCGCCAGCGCCGGCTGCCAGCCGTGCCACAGCGCGAGGTGCTCGGCCTCGGGCGCGTACCGGGGCAGCGTCTCGGCGTGGGCGGCGACCAGCGGGTCCAGCAGCGGGCTGGCCGGGCCGAGCACCAGCCCGGTGAGCGCGAGGACGGCGGGCGCGGCGAGGAAGAGCGCCTCCGGCGGGTGCACGAGCCCGGTGTCGTCGACGCCGGGCTTGCGGGCGAAGGCACCCCACACGAAGCGGGCGGTGTAGGCGGCGGTGAGCACCGACCCCGTGACCAGCCCGACGAGGACGACGAGGGCGGCGGTCCGGTCGGGCAGGCCGCCGTCGAGCAGGGCGGTGAACGCCGCCTCCTTGCCGACGAAGCCCAGCAGCGGCGGCAGCCCGGCCATGGAGGCCGCGGCGGCGGCGCCGATGGCGGCGAGGACCGGCAGCCGCCGCCCGAGTCCGGACAGCCGGCGCAGGTCGCGGGTGCCGGTCGCGTGGTCGACGACGCCGACGGTGAGGAAGAGCGTGGACTTGAACAGCCCGTGTGCCAGGGTCATGGCCAGCCCGGCCGCGGCGAGCTCGGCGCTGCCGGCACCCACCAGCGCCACGAGGAAGCCCAGCTGGCTGACGGTGCCGAAGGCCAGCAGCAGCTTGAGGTCCCTCTGCCGCAGCGCCCGGTAGCCGCCCACGAGCATCGTGGCCACGCCCAGGCCCAGCACGGCCGGCCGCCACCCCGGGACGTCGGCCAGGCCGGGAGCGAGCCGCGCGACGAGGTACACGCCGGCCTTCACCATGGCGGCGGCGTGCAGGTAGGCACTGACCGGCGTCGGCGCCTCCATGGCCGCGGGCAGCCAGAAGTGGAACGGCACCAGCGCCGACTTCGTGACCGCACCGGCGAGCACCAGGGCCGCCCCGACGGTCATCGCGGTGCCGCTGCCGGGGTCGGCCACGACCTCCGACAGCAGGCGGGAGCCGCTCGCCTGGCCGACGAGGATGACCCCGACCAGCATCGCCAGGCCGCCGGCGGTGGTCAGGACGAGTGCCTGCGACGCCGCCCGCCGCGCCGCCAGCCGCCGTCCCGAGCCGCCGATCAGCAGGAACGAGAAGACGGTGGTGAGCTCCCAGAAGACGTAGAGCAGGAGCATGTCGTCGGCGAGGACCAGGCCGAGCATCGAGCCGGCGAAGGCGGTGAGGCACCCGGCGAAGCGGCCGGTGCCCTCCTCGCCCGGGGAGAAGTAGCGCGCGCAGTAGACGAGCACCAGCGCCCCCACGCCGGTGACCAGCGCGGCGAAGGTGAGCGCCAGGGCGTCCAGACGCAGCGCGACGTCGAGGTCGAGGGCGGGGATCCACGTCACCGCCTCCCGCTGCTCCTCGCCGGCCAGGACCGGGCCCAGCCGGGACAGCACCCAGCCGAAGGCCGCGGCGGGCACCAGCGCCAGGGCGAGGAAGGCCTGCCGCCCCCACCACCGCACGAGTGCGGGCGCCAGCAGGCCGGCGAACAGGTGGAGGAGCAGGAGTACGAGCACGTGTCTCCGGGAGTCGATGGGCGGCTCGGGGACACCAGGATCGTCGGTCGGACGACGGCCGGCGGTGCCCCCAGCCTACCCGCCGGGCCGGACCAGCCCGCTCTCGTAGGCGAAGGCGACCGCCTGCACCCGGTCGCGCAGGCCGAGCTTGAGCAGCACCCGGCTGACGTGCGTCTTGACCGTCGCCTCACCGACGTACAGCCGGGCGGCGATCTCGGCGTTGGACAGCCCGGCCGCCACCAGGGCGAGGACGTCGGTCTCCCGCTCGGTCAGCTGCGCCAGCTCCGCGGCGCGGCCGGGGTCGGCCGCGGGGGCGGCGGCGAAGGACCGGATCACCCGCAGGGTGACGGCCGGGTCGAGCAGTCCCTGTCCGGCGGCCACGGTGCGCACCGCGGCGACCAGGTCCTCCGGCGGGGCCACCTTGAGCAGGAAGCCGCTGACCCCGGCCCGGAGCGCTGCGGTGACGTACTCGTCCTCGTCGAAGGTGGTGAGGACGACGACGCGGGTGGGCAGGCCGGCGTCGACGATCCGCCGCGCCGCCTCCAGGCCGTCCATCCCGGGCATCCGGACGTCGAGCAGCACCACGTCGGGCGCGAGCCCGGTGACCACGCGGAGCCCGCTCGCGCCGTCGCCGGCCTCGCCGACCACCTCGATGTCGGGCTCGGCGGCCAGGACCATCCGCAGGCCGGTGCGGATCATCGACTGGTCGTCGACCAGCACCACCCGGATGCTCACGCCCCCACCACCGCGGGCGCGCTGACCGGCGCCGGCACCGGGAAGCCGGCACGGACCCGGTAGCCGCCGCCGCGGACCGGCCCGACGCTCAGGTCTCCCCCGGCGACGGCGACCCGCTCGCGCATGTGCAGCTGCCCGTGCCCGCCGGGCGCCGCGGGTGGCTGGGGAACGCGGGAGCGGCCGTCGTCGGTGACGGTCACCGTCACCCGGCGCGGCGTCCAGGCGACCTCCACGCGGGTGGCCGCGGCGCCGGCGTGGCGGACGACGTTGCACAGCGCCTCCTGCACCACGCGCACGGCCGAGACGTCGACCAGCGGCGGCAGCTCCGCGGGCTCCCCGGTGACGACCAGCTCCACCGGCATCCCGCCGGCGCGCAGCTCGGCGACGACGGCGTCCAGGCGGGACAGCGACGGTGGCGGGGCGGTGTCGCCGTCGGCGCGGTCGCGGAGGATGCCGACCACGCGGCGCATCTCGTCGACCGACTCGCGGCCCAGGCGCTCGAGCCCGAGCAGCACCTCCTGCGCCTCGGGGTGGTCGGGCAGCAGCCGCCGCAGGCCGCCCATCTGCAGCACCATCACGCTCACCGCGTGCGCCACGGAGTCGTGCACCTCGCGGGCGATGCGCGCCCGCTCGGCCACCACCGCCGCCCCGGCCACCGCCTCCTGCTGCCCGGCCAGCCGGGCGGCCAGCGACTGCAGCTCCAGGGAGCGCTGGTGGGACTGCCGGACCAGCGCCCCGACGGCCCAGGCGGTGGCGGTGACGACGAGGTAGAAGACGCCCTCCCAGGTCGAGGGGCCGAACGCGATCCCGGCGGCCACCACGACCAGCGTGGCGACGGCGGCGGCACGCAGCCCGCGCCGAACCGGCAGCACCGCCGCGGCGTGTCCGACGAGCACCGCCATGCCGATCAGCTGGGCGCCGCCGGGACCGGGGGTGCCCAGCGCGTAGTTGCCCAGCACGCTCAGCGCGCCGGCGAGCGCGGCCGCCCCGGGCGCTCGCGTGCACAGCGCCACGACCGCCCCGACCGCGACGCCGGGCAGCGCCGTGACCAGCGGGAAGCGGAACGTCTCGTCGATCGCCGTCTCCACGACCGCGAGCACGGCCAGCAGCAGCCCGAGGGCCGGCCAGACGAGCCGGCGCGCGGACGGGGAGGAGGTCCAGCGGGGCACGGCGAGCACGGTAGGGGCCGCGGGGCCCCCCGGGGATCCCCCGCGCGGCCGATGGACGGGCGTCCCCGCCTCCTCCCCACGGCGGAGGACGGTCGGTCCGCCGGGACGGACGTGCGGGGTGCCCCACGGGCCCGAGAGTCCTCGCCGACGCACCGACCGATGCGGTGCCCGACCCGACGAGGACCGATGACCACCTCCCTGTCCCCCGCCCCTCCCGCTCCCGCCGCGACGCGGCCGGTCCGCAGCGCCGGCTCGCTGATGCTGCCGCTCGCCGGCGGTGCGCTGGTCGCGGGCTCCCTGCTCTACGTGGCCGGGCTGGCCACCTCCCCGCCGACGGAGTCGCTGGCCGACGCCGACTACATCGCCTCGCTCGCCGCGGACGAGGGGCAGACGGCGCTCTCGGCGCTGCTGCTGCACTACGGCAACATGGCGCTGGGCCTGGCCTGGCTGGCCGCCCCGGCGCTGGTCCGCGGCCGCCGCGGGCGCATCCCGACGATCGTCGGCGCGCTGCTGTCGGCGATCGGCCTGGTCACCGTGACCGGTCTGGTGCTCTACGACTTCTGGACCGGCGGCATCGGCCGCGAGCTGCCCGCCGACACGGCGCTGGCGCTGTTCGGGTCGGTGCAGGGCTCGGCCGGGGTGGCGGTCGTCGGCACCGTGACGCTGCTCGGGCTGCTGGGCCCGCTGGTCGGCTACGCGGGGCTGGCGCGGGCCGGCGTCATCAGCTGGTGGCTGCTGGTCCCGGCGGTCGCCTGCCTGGTCGCCTCGGCGGCGCTGACGTTCAGCCCGCTGCTCTACGCCGGCTTCGCACTGCTCGGGGCCGCGCCGGCCGTCGTCGTCGGGGTGCGGATGCTGCAGCGCTCCCGTGCCGAGGCGACCGTCGCCGGGTGAGGACGATCAGGCCACCTGATCGTGCCGCGTCCTGGCTCACCTCCGGCGGTGAGCCAGGACGCTCCGCCGTGAGCCAGGACCGGTCAGGCCTCCGCGAGCTCCGCGGCGGCCAGCCAGTCGGTCTCCACCCGGTCCTTCTCGGCCAGCAGGGTGCGCAGCCGGCCGTCGAGCTCCATGACCCGCGCGTGGTCGGTGGCCGCGGCCGCGAGCTCGGCGTGCAGCCGCTCCTCCTCGGCGGTGAGCTTCTCCAGCCGCCGCTCGAGCCGGGCGGCCTCCTTGCGGGCCGCGCGCACCTCCGCCGCCGACGGCCCGGCGGCGGCAGGCGCCGCCCCGGGGGCCGGGGCGGGAGCCGACGCCGCCGAGGACAGCGCGGCACCGCCGCCGGCGCGGATGGCCAGGTACTCCTCCACCCCGCCGGGCAGCGCGGCGATCGAGCCGTCGCCCATCAGCGCCACGACCGAGTCGCACACCCGGTCGACGAAGTACCGGTCGTGGCTCACCACCAGCACGGTGCCGGGGAAGGAGTCGAGCAGGTCCTCGAGCTGGTTGAGCGTGTCGATGTCGAGGTCGTTGGTCGGCTCGTCGAGCAGCAGCACGTTGGGCTCGGCCATGAGCAGGCGCAGCAGCTGCAGGCGCCGGCGCTCGCCGCCGGAGAGGTCGCCGACCGGCGTCCACTGCCGCGACGGCGGGAAGCCGAAGCGCTCGGCCAGCGACGACGCCGAGATGTCCTGCCCGCCGATGCGGGCGATGCGGGCCACCTCCTGCACCGCCTCGAGCACGCGCAGCTTCGCGGGCAGCTCGGTGACGTGCTGGGACAGGTACGCCGGCGCCACGGTCTGCCCGCGCACCACCGTTCCGCGGTCGGGCTCGGTCTCGCCCACCAGCAGCCGCAGCAGCGAGGTCTTGCCCGCCCCGTTCACCCCGACGACGCCGACCCGGTCGCCCGGCCCCACGTGCCAGGTCAGGTCGCGGAACAGGGGCCGCGGGCCGTCGTCGGAGGGGACGGAGTAGTCGACGTCCTCGACGTCGTAGACGGTCCTGCCGAGCCGGCGCGCGGCGAAGCCCTTGAGGGCCATCGTCTCGCGGGGCGGCGGCTCGTCGGCGATGAGCGCCTCGGCCGCCTCGATCCGGAACCGCGGCTTGCTGGTGCGCGCGGGCGGGCCGCGGCGGAGCCAGGCCAGCTCCTTGCGCACCAGGTTCAGCCGCCGCTCCTCGCTCACCGCGGCGATGCGGGCGCGCTCGGCGCGGGCCAGCGTGTAGGCGGCGTAGCCGCCCTCGTAGGCGTGCACCGAGCCGTCGGAGACCTCCCAGGTCTGCGTGCAGACCTCGTCGAGGAACCACCGGTCGTGGGTGACGACGACGAGCGCGCCCACCCGGTCCTTCACGAAGTCGGCGAGCCACGCGACGCCCTCGACGTCGAGGTGGTTGGTCGGCTCGTCGAGCACCAGCAGGTCCAACGGCCGGATCAGCTGCGCGGCCAGCGCCACCCGGCGCCGCTCCCCGCCGGACATCGGCGCCACCGGGCTGTCCAGACCCAGCCGGTCGAGCTCCAGGCCCGAGAGCACGCTGCGCACGGCCGGGTCGGCGGCCCACTCGTGCTCGGCGGCGAACAGCGAGGACGGGAGGACGACGTCGCGGACGGTCGCCCCCGGCGGCAGCGTCCCGGACTGGTCGAGGACGCCGACGGCGAGGTCGCCGCGGCGGGTGACCCGCCCCGAGTCGACGTCCTCCCGGCCGGTGAGGACGCCGAGCAGCGTGGACTTCCCGCTGCCGTTGCGCCCGACCACGCCGATCCGCTCGCCCGCCGCGACGCCGAGGGAGACGTCGTCGAGCAGCACGGTCGTGCCGTGGGCCTTCGACACCCGCTCGAGGTTGAGCAGGTTCAGCGGCGCGCTCACCGCGGGATCCGGGTCATGGGGTCCCCAGTATCCCCGGGACCCCGGGTGCTCCGGCAGGGCGGGCGCGGGGCGGGGGCCGCTTGCGGCGTCGCTAGTGGACCCCAAGGCACCCGCAAGCGACGTCCGGAGAGTCAGCGGCAGCACACCCCGGTCCCCCGGGGCGGACGAGCGGAGGAACTCCATGAGCATGACCGCAGCGGCCCACGACGCGGCGATCCCGGCCCCGGCGACCCCCCACCTGCGGGCGGTGCCCCCGCTGCCGGAGCCCGCTCCGGAGACGACGGCGCTGTGGTGGGCGCGGTTGCTGCGCCGCGGCCCCGGCCCGGTCGAGTACTCGCTCGTGGCCGTCAACTCCGACCGCTTCGCCGACGGCACCCCGGTCGACATGACCGCCGTCGACGCCCGGGCCGCCGGCCGGCCGGCTGGCAGGTCGACGTCCGCCACCGCGCCACCGACGGCCGGGTGGTCCGGATCGACGTCGCCGAGGAGCTGTCGGACACCTGCCCGCGGATGTGGTTCGCCGAGGTCACCCACGCCACCAGCGCGGTGCCCGCGGCCTCCCTGCTCGCCTTCCGCGGCACCGCCTTCCGGCCCGGCGCGGTCGTCCGCCCGCACGAGGTCGCCGCGGCCGGCGTGCGGATGACCGACCGGATCGCCGAGGTCCGCTGGTGGATCCGCTCGGGCCTGGTCGACACCGTCACCGTGGAGCCCGTCTACCGCGGCCGCGGGGTGGCCCGCACCCTGGTCACCGCCGCCGAGGGCCTGCGCTTCCTGCGCGGGTGGGCGCCGCTGCGCTCCGACGGCCGGCTCACCGACGCCGGTGCGGCGTGGCTGGAGTCCGCGCCCGCGGCGTGGCAGCCCCGGCTGGCCGCGCGCAGCGAGGTGCTCCCCGACGCCGACGCCGAGGAGGAGCTGACCGGCGTGGCCCGGCTGCTGCGCTGACCCCTCCGTCCCCGCCCTGCAGAAAGGTCGTGCCCCGCCTATCGTCCGAGTGGTGCCCCTGCCCCTGGTGACCTGGTCGGACGTCGAGCACCGGGCGGGAACCGTCCCGGGGGGCCCGGCCACCCGGCTCGGAGGCGACGACGACCTCACCGTGCGGGGCCTGGTCACCGACTCGCGACGGGTGGGCCCCGGGTCGCTGTTCGCCTGCGTGCGCGGTGCCGCGAGCGACGGGCACCGCTTCGCCGCGGTCGCCGCGCGCGCCGGGGCCGCGGCGCTGCTGGTCGACCGCCCGCTCGACGTCGACCTGCCGCAGCTGCGCGTCTCCTCGGTGCGCGCGCAGCTCGGCCCGCTCGGCGCGCTGCTGGCCGGCGACCCCGCCCGGCGGCTGCGCCTCGTCGGGGTCACCGGAAGCAACGGGAAGACGACGACCAGCACGCTGCTGCGCGGGGTGCTCGACGCGGCGGGCACCCGCGCCGGCGTCGTCGGCACGCTCGGCGCCCAGGTCGGGACCCGCTCGCGGGCGACGTCGCTGACCACGCCTGAGGCCCCGGAGCTGCACGAGCTCCTGGCCTGGATGGTCGAGGCCGGGGCGCAGCGGGCCGTGGTCGAGGCATCCTCGATCGCCCTCGACATGGGCCGCATCGACGGCCTGACCTTCGACGTCGCGGTGTTCACCGGCTTCGAGGAGGACCACCTCGACCACCACGGGACCATCGAGCACTACTGGGCCAGCAAGGCGCGGCTGTTCGAACGGGACCGGGCGGCGGCCGGCGTCGTCGTCGTCGACGACCCGTGGGGCCGGCGGCTGGCCGACCAGGCTCCGGTGCCGGTGACGCGGGTGGGCTCGGCCGAGGACGCCGACGTCCGGGTGCTCGGCTGGCGCACCGGCGCGGGCGGCACCGAGCTGCTGCTGTCCGACGACACCGGCGGGCACCGCGTGCACAGCCCGCTCGTGGGCCGGGTGCACGTCACCAACCTCGCCGCGGCGTGGGCGACCGGCCGGGTGCTCGGGATCCCGGCGGCGCGGATCGCCGACGGCCTGGCCACGGCCGCGCCCCGCGGGGCCGCAACACGGTCCTCGGGGGGGACGGGCGGCCGGTCGTCGTCGTGGACTATGCGCACACCCCGCGCGCGCTGGCCGCGGCCGTCACCACCGCGCACGACCTGTGCGGGCCCGGCGGGCGGGTGCACCTCGTCCTGGGCGCCCGCGGCCGGCGGGACCGCTACAAGCGGCAGGGCCTGGGCGAGGCCGCGCGCGCGGCCGACGTCGTCTGGCTGACCAACGAGGGCAGCCACGGCGAGGACCCGGCGGCGATCATGGCGGAGCTGCGGGTGGGCCTGATGGGAGCGGCCGCGGCGGTGCGCACGGTGCCCGACCGCCGGGCGGCGATCCTGGCCGCGGTGCGCGCCGCCGGCCCCGCCGACGTCGTCCTGCTGGTCGGCCGCGGCCACGAGACCCGGATGCTCGACACCACCGACCCGCTCGACGCCGTCCACCTCGACGACGCCGAGGTGGCCAACACCGCCCTCATCGCCGAGCACGGCCCGCCCGTCCCGGCCGTCGACGACCTGGCCGAGCGCGCCTCCTGACCCCGGGCGGCTCCGGCCGCCGGGCGCGAGAGGGAACAGGACGGGCCTCCGCAGTGCTACCGTCCCCACTGGTTGAGAGCTCAACAAGGGAGGCCGGCCATGCCCGCCGTCACCGTCGAGGACACCACCGCCCTGGCCCGCGTGCCGCTGCCGGCGCCCGGGACCGTCCGCCGCCGCACCCGCTCGGTCACCACCGCGCCGTCGGGCTTCGAGGGCGAGGGCTTCCCCGTCCGCCGCGCCTTCGCGGGCGTCGACCTGCGCGACCTCGACCCGTTCCTGCACATGGACCAGATGGGCGAGGTCGAGTACGCGCCCGGTGAGCCCCGGGGCACCTCGTGGCACCCGCACCGCGGCTTCGAGACCGTCACCTACATCATCGACGGCACCTTCGAGCACGCCGACTCCCACGGTGGCGGCGGCACCATCAGCGACGGCGACACGCAGTGGATGACCGCCGGCGGCGGCGTGCTGCACATCGAGCGGCCGCCGGAGCACCTGGTGGTCAGCGGCGGGCTCTTCCACGGCCTGCAGTTGTGGGTCAACCTGCCGCAGGCGCAGAAGTGGGTGCCGCCGCGCTACCAGGACCTGCGCGCCGACCGCTCGGTGCTGCTGGCCAGCCCCGACGCCGGGGCGTTCCTCCGGGTGATCGCCGGCGACGTCGCCGGGCACCGCGGGCCGGGGGCGACCCACACGCCGATGGCGATGGTGCACGCCACCGTCTCCCCCGGCGCGACGCTCGACCTGCCGTGGGACCCGTCGTTCAACGCGCTGGTCTACGTCCTCTCCGGCGCCGGCGCGGTGGGCATCGACGGGGCGCCGGTGCGCACCGGGCAACTGGCGGTGCTCGGCCCCGGTGACACCGTGACCGTGCGGGGCGCGGTGCGGCAGGAGTCGCGGACGCCGGCGCTCGACGTCGTCGTCCTCGGCGGCCGCCCGATCCGCGAGCCGATCGCCATGTACGGGCCGTTCGTCATGAACACCCGCCAGGAGGTGCTCGACGCCTTCACCGACTTCCAGGCCGGGCGGCTGGGCCGCATCCCCGCCGCGTACGGCGACACCCCGCACGGCGCGGTGCACGGTGAGACCGGACAGGAGTAGGAAGCCGGTCATGAGCGATCCCTCGCCCCGCCCGGCCGCCCGGGAGACGGGCGGTCTCGACGGCACGGCCGCCGGCCCGCCCTGGACCTGCTGCCCGCCAAGGAGGTCGTGCTCGGCGAGGGACGCCGGTGCGGCGACTGCTGCCGACGCTGGGCCGCCGGATGGTCGGCGCCTGGGCGTTCGTGGACCACTACGGTCCCGACGACGTCGCCGCGACGTCCGGGATGCAGGTCACGCCGCACCCGCACACCGGGCTGCAGACGGTCTCCTGGCTGCTGCAGGGCAGCGTGCACCACCGCGACTCCCTCGGCAGCGACGTCACCTTCGGCCCCGGCCAGCTCGCGCTGATGACCGCCGGCCACGGGATCTCCCACTCGGAGCAGTCGCCGGTGCCGCACCCGCGGTTCCTGCACGGCGCCCAGCTGTGGGTGGCCCTGCCCGACGCCGCCCGCGACACCGCACCCGCCTTCGAGCACCACACGACCCTGCCCGGCTTCACCTCCGACGGGCTGACCGCGACGGTGCTGATGGGCGGCTTCGGCGGCGCCGTCTCGCCGGGCACGGCGCACACCCCGATCGTCGGCGTCGACCTCGACCTGGCCGCCGGCGCGGACGTCGAGGTGCCGCTGGAGCCGGCCTTCGAGCACGCGCTGCTCGGCGCCTCCGGCGGGGCCGACGTCGAGGGCGCGCCGCTGGCCCACGGGGCGATGGTCTACCTGGGCACCGGCCGCCGGTCAGTGCGGATCCGGACCGAGGCGCCCGCCAAGCTGCTGCTCCTCGGCGGCGAGCCGTTCGAGGAGCGGCTGGTCATGTGGTGGAACTTCGTGGGCCGCTCCGGCGAGGAGGTCACCGAGTACGCCGAGCGGTGGAACGACGGCGACGCGCGCTTCGGCGTCGTCGCGGGGTTCTCCGAGGACCAGCGGCAGCTCGCGCCGCCGCTGCCGCCGGTGCCGCTCAAGGCGCGCGGGAGGGTCCGGTGAACGACCGCCACCTCGCCTTCCTGGCCGAGCGCCGCTGGGGCGTGCTGACCACCCTCAAGCGCGACGGCCGGCCGCAGCTGTCCAACGTCGGCTACGCCTACGACCCGCAGCAGCGGCTGTTCCGGATCTCGGTCACCGCCGACCGGGCCAAGACCCGCAACCTGCAGCGGGACCCGCGGGTCACCCTCCACGTGTCGTCGGACGACTTCTGGTCGTGGGTGGCCGTCGAGGGCACCGCCGAGCTGACCCCGGTCGCCGCCGACCCGCAGGACGCCACGGTCGAGGAGCTCGTGACCTACTACCGGGGCGTCTCCGGCGAGCACGAGGACTGGGACGACTACCGCAGGGCGATGGTGGCCGACCGGCGGCTGGTGGTCCGGTTCAGCCCCGAGCACACCTACGGCGAGGTCCGCGGCTGACCGGAGCAGCCCCGGCGCACCCTCAGTCCTCGGGCAGCTCCTGCATCACCGAGAACGAGGCTCCCCACGGGTCGGACACCACGGCGAAGCGGCCGAAGTCGGTGTCCTCCGGCGCCATCGTGACCTTGCCGCCCGCCGCCTCGACCGCGGCCACCGCGTCGTCGGTGGAGGTGACGGAGAAGCAGGTCGCCCAGCCCCTCGGGGCACCGGGGACGGCCCCGCCGAGGCCGCCGAGGGGACGCTCGGCGGTGGCGAAGGTGGCGTAGCCGCCCATGCCGTCGACCTCGTCGAACCGGAAGCCGAACACCGCGGCGTAGAACGCCTGCGCGGCGGCGGGGTCGTCGACGGCGGCCTCGTTCCAGGTCAGCGACCCCGGCTCGTTGAACACCTCGACGCCGGTGTGCGTGCCGGCCTGCCACAGGCCGAACGGGTTCCCCTGCGGGTCCCGGGCGATGACCATCGTGCCCATCGGCCCGACCTCCATCGGCTCGACGACGACGGTGCCGCCGGCCTCGCGGATGCGGTCACAGGTGGCCGCGGCGTCGCCGGTGGCGAAGTACGTCGTCCAGGCGGGCGAGTCGCCCGGGTCCGTCAGCGGGCCGAGCCCGGCGGCCTGCCGCCCGTCCTTGAGCGCGTTGACGTAGCCGCCGTACTCCGGGGAGTCCTCCGTCCACTCCCAGCCCAGCAGCGAGCCGTAGAACGACTTGGCCGCCTGCGGGTCCGCGGCGCCGTAGTCGATCCAGCAGGGCGTGCCGTCGGGCCAGGGGGTGTTCCGGATGGGCATGGCTCCTCCTCGGTGTCGGGGAGGACACCCTCCCACCGCGGGCCGACGGTTCCCGGCCCGCTCAGCGGCACGGGTCAGAAGCGGCCGCCACCCGAGCGGCCGCGGCTGCGCGAGCCCCCGAAGCTGCCACCGCGCGGCCGCCCGCCACCGCCGCCGCCGCCACCGAACCCACCGCCGAAGCCGCCGCCGAGCCCGCCGCCCCCGAGCCCGCCGCCGCCGTACCCGGCGCCGCGGCCGCCCCCGAAGCCGCCGGCCAGGATGCCGCCGAGCACCAGGCTGCCCAGGTCCACGCCCCCGCGCCCGCCCCCGTAGCCGCCGCCGTAGCCCGGACCGTAGCCCGGCCCGTAGCCGCCGCCGTGTCCCCCGCCGCCGTACCCCCCGCCGTAGCCGGACGACCACGTCGCGACGTCGGACTGCGCGAGCTGCAGCGCCGACTGGGCGAGCTGGTCGGCCAGCTGGGCCTCGCGCAGCGCGCCCTCCGGGTCGGTGCGCCCGGCACCGACCGCGGTGTCGAGGTGGCGCTGCGCCTCGGCGAGCCGGGTGCGCGCCTCCGGGCCGACCGCGCCGCGGCGGGTGGCGACGAAGTCGGCCGCGGCGGCGACCGCGGACCGGGCGCGCAGCAGCGTCTGGTCCAGCGCCGAGGCCGCCCGGCGGGCCCGGGTCTGCGCGTCCCGGGCGACGGCGAGCGCCTGCTCGAGCGCCAGGTCGGCCTCCTCCAGCCGGCGCAGCGCGGTGAGCGGGTCGGGCAGCGCACCGCCCTGCGGGGTCATCGCCTCGTCGGCGGCGCGCAGGCCGGCCTCGGCCCGGGCGATCTGCGGTCGCAGGCCCGCGGAGTCGCCGGAGGCGACCAGCGCCCGGGCCTCGGCGAGGTCCTCCTCGGTCTCGGCGCGGACGCCGGGGACCCGGGCGGTGGCCTCCTCGAGGTCGCGCTCCAGCCGGCCGACGGCGTCGAGCAGCGTGCCGACCTGCGCGACCGCGTCCTCGGCGGCGCGCAGGTCGCCCACCGCCTCGCCGGAGCGGCCGCCCTCGAGCGCGGCGCGCGCCTCGGCGGCCTCCTGCTCGGCGGCGGCCAGGCGCGCGCGGGCCTGCTCGAGGTTGTCGGCCACCGGCGTCAGCGCGGACGCCGCGTAGCGCCGCTGCAGCCGGGCCAGCCGCTCCTCGTCCTGCGGCAACCGGCCGTGCAGCGCGGTGATCCGCGGACCGAGCGCCTCCAGCACCTGCGGCGCGGTGCGCTCGAGGTCGCGCAGCTGGTCGAACGCCTGCGCCTGCTCGTCGAGCCGCGCGTCGGCCGTCGAGGTCAGCTGCAGCATCTCGGCCAGCACCGCCCGTCTGGTGGGCTCGTCCTCCGGCACCTCGTCGTCGAGCTGCTGGCGCAGCGTGAACGCGCGGGTGAGCTCCTGCCGCGACTGCGCCAGGGCCTCGGTGAACCCGGCGACGGCGGCCTCGCCGTACTGCAGCCGGGCGAAGTCCAGGTCGAGCTGCGAGGTCTTCACCGCCTCGTCGAGCTCCAGCAGCGCGGCGCTGGCCCGGCCCTGCAGCTCCTCGGTGGGGACGCCGGCGTTCGGGTCGGGCCGCTCGATCCGCGTCGTCGCCGGCCCGTCCGGCTGCCGGCGGCGCCGCGAGCGGGTCACCAGGTAGGCGCCACCCCCGACGACGGCGATCCCGCCGACCACCGCCGCGGTGAGCGCGCCCGACCCGGAGCCCGACCCGGAGCCCGACCCGGAGCCGGACCCCGCCCCGTCGCCGACCCCGCCGGCGAAGGCCACCGCCGCACCGGCCCAGTCGTCGCCGGCCAGCTCCGGCTCGACGTCCCGGGCGAGGAAGTCCTCGATCTCGGCGTCGGTCTGGGGGAACGCCTCGTCCACCCAGTAGCCGAAGCGCCGGTCACCGACGGCGACGGCGAACAGCACGTCGGTGCCGCCCAGCCCGGAGGCCTCCGCGGTGGCCTGCGCCCACGGGCCCTGCGCGACGCCGTCGAAGGAGTCGACGAAGACGACGAACACCTGGGTGCCGTCGTCGGCCTGCCGGTCGTCGACGGCCTGCTGCACCTCGGCCAGACCCCCGGAGCCGAGGACACCGGCGCGGTCGGTGACCTCGTCGGGGACGTCGAACGGCGGCTCGGCCAGCGCCGGACCGCCGCCTGCGAGCAGGACCGCTGCCGCGACCGCGAGGACCCCCATCAGCCGGCGCACGCGACCGACCCTAGGCGGACCGCCACGGACCGGCCGGGTAGGACGGGCGCAACCGGGTAGGGCCCCGTCAGCCCAGATCCGGCCCGAGGAGGACCACACGTGAGCGAGACCGACCGCATCCCCGCCGCCCAGCTCCCCCCCGGGACGGTGGGCCGGGCCGGGAGGTGGACCGTCGGCAACCGCGACGGCGAGTACTTCGCCGTCTCCCGTCGCTGCCGCCACCAGCTGGCCGACCTCTCCGAGGGCAGCCTCGACGCCGACGGCTGCCTGGTCTGCCCGTGGCACCAGGCCCGCTACGACGTCCGCACCGGTGACATGGTCGAGGGCCCGCGCGGCTTCCTCGGCTACCACGGGCCGACCCCGGGCTACACCCAGTTCGTCCGCGGCTACGCCCGGGTGCTGCGGCTGCGGGTCAGGCGCGCCCTGCGCCGTGGGGACGACGTCGTCGTGGAGGCATAGGAGGCTCTCCCCACGTCCCGGCGCCCGGGACGTGGGCGGCCCTCCTGCCGGGACCCGCCGCGAGCTCGCGAGTGGCGGGGGGCAGGAGGCTCCTTCAGCTATGCCTTCGCCACCTGCTCCCAGGTGGCGCGGCGGGCGGCCTGCTCGTCGGGGTCGGGCACGGGCAGCGAGGCCAGCAGCCGCTGCGTGTAGGGGTGCTGCGGCGCGCCCAGCACCTGCTCGCCCGTCCCCTCCTCCACCAGCCGGCCGCGGTAGAGCACGGCGATCCGGTCGGCCAGGAGGTCGACGACGGCGAGGTCGTGGCTGATGAACAGCGCCGCGAAGCCGAACTCGCGCTGGAGCTCGTCGAACAGCTCGAGCACCCGCGCCTGCACCGACACGTCGAGGGCCGACGTCGGCTCGTCGGCGATCAGCAGCTCCGGCCCCAGGGCCAGCGCCCGCGCGAGGCTGGCCCGCTGGCGCTGACCCCCGGAGAGCTCGTGCGGGAAGCGGTCGCCGAACGCGCGCGGCAACTGCACCGCCTCGAGCAGCTCGTCGACCCTGCCGCGCGCCTCGTGCGCGTCGCCGGCCCGGCGGTGGACCACCAGCGGCTCGGCGACCGCCTCGGCGATGGTGAGCAGCGGGTTGAAGCTCGACGCCGGGTCCTGGAAGACGAACCCGATCCGCTCGCGCACCGGCCGGAAGCGCTTCTCCCTGACCCCGTTCATCTCGGTGCCGAGCACCGACAGCGACCCACCGGTCACCTTCGTCAGGCCCGCGATGGCCCGGCCGATGGTCGTCTTGCCGCTGCCGCTCTCCCCGACGAGGCCGAGGACCTCGCCGGGCCGGATGGCGAAGTCGACGCCGTCGACGGCGACGAAGTCCGGCTGGCGCAGCCGGCCGGGGTAGACGATCCGCAGGTCGCGCGCCTCGACCACCGGCGTACCGGTCTCCCAGCCGGCCGGCCGGGCGGCCGCCCGCTCGGCGGTGCGCACCCGGCCGGTGCCCAGCCGCGGCACCGAGCCGAGCAGCTGGCGGGTGTAGTCCTCGCGCGGGTCGGAGAACAGCGTCCGGACGTCGGCCTGCTCGACCAGCCGGCCCTGGTACATCACCGCGACCCGGTCGGCGAGGTCGGCGACGACGCCCATGTTGTGCGTGATCAGCACGATCGCCGCGCCGAACTCGTCACGGCAGCGGCGCAGCAGGTCGAGGATCTCGGCCTGCACGGTCACGTCGAGCGCCGTCGTCGGCTCGTCGGCGATGATGACGCCGGGGTCGAGGACGAGCGCCTGGGCGATGACGATGCGCTGCTTCTGCCCGCCGGAGAACTGGTGCGGGTAGTGGTCGACCCGCTTCTCCGGCTCCGGGATCCCCACGCGACGCAGCACGTCGACCGCCCGGGCCCGGGCCTCCTTGCGGCTGAGCCGGCCGTGCGCGCGCAGCCCCTCGGCGATCTGCCAGCCGACCGGATACACCGGGTTGAGCACCGTGGACGGCTCCTGGAACACCATGGCCGCGTCCCGGCCCCGCACCTCACCGAGCCCGGCCCGGGACAGCGTGACGACGTCGTGCGCCGCACTGCCGTCCTTGCGGGTGAGCAGCACCGCGCCGCGGGTGGTGGCCGTCTCCGGCAGCAGCCCGAGGATGCTGCGGGCGGTCACGGTCTTGCCGCTCCCGCTCTCCCCCACGATCGCCAGCACCTCGCCGGCGGCCACCGACA
Organism: Geodermatophilus normandii; assembly: GCF_003182485.1. Lineage (NCBI taxonomy): Bacteria > Bacillati > Actinomycetota > Actinomycetes > Geodermatophilales > Geodermatophilaceae > Geodermatophilus > Geodermatophilus normandii. Next base: position 852,457 of record NZ_QGTX01000001.1, read on the forward strand.
GGCTCACGTCCTCGACCGCGGCGACCGTGCCGGCGTCGGTGGCGAAGGAGACCGAGAGGTCCTGGATGTCGACGACGGACTCGCCGGAGACGGACACCGACCTGCTCACCGGACCTCCTCGATGCCGGCGAGACCGCCGGGTCCTGCGCCGAGCGGACCACCCGGCACCACGGTGACCTCGCCGGTCTCCCCGGCCTCAGCGGCCCGGCGGCTGCGCAGCCGCGGGTCGGCCAGGTCGTTGAGGCTCTCGCCGACGAGGGTCAGGCCCAGCACCACCAGCACGATGGCCAGGCCGGGGAACACCGACGTCCACCAGATCCCGCTCGTCACGTCGGACAGCGCACGGTTGAGGTCGAAGCCCCACTCCGCGGCGGCGCTCTGCTCGATGCCGAAACCGAGGAAGCCCAGACCGGCGAGGGTGAGGATCGCCTCGGAGGCGTTGAGCGTGAGGATCAGCGGCAGCGTGCGCGTGGCGTTGCGGAGCACGTGGCGGCTCATGATCCGCCAGTTGCTCGCCCCGATCACCTTGGCCGACTCGACGTAGGCCTCGGCCTTGATCCGCACGACCTCGGCCCGGACCACGCGGAAGTACTGCGGGATGTAGATGACGGTGATCGAGATGGCCGCGGCCATGATGCCGCCCCACAGGCTGGACTCGCCGCCGCTGATGACGATGGCCACCACGATGGCCAGCAGGAGCGGCGGGAAGGCGTAGATGGCGTCGCAGACGACGACCAGCACGCGGTCCACCCAGCCGCCGAAGTAGCCCGACACCAGACCGAGCAGCACACCGGCGAAGATCGACAGCACGACCGCCACGATGATCACCAGCAGGGCCGTGCGGGTGCCGTGGACGACCCGGGAGAGGACGTCGTAACCGCCCACGGTCGTGCCCAGCGGGTGGTCGCCCGAGGGCGGCTGCTGCGCGCCGAAGGCCCCGCCGGCGTCGCGGAGCTGGGCGAAGCCGTAGGGGGCGAGCACGTCGGCGAGCAGCGCGGTCACCAGGAAGACGGCGGTCAGCACCAGTCCGGCGACGAGCATGCCGCGCTGCAGGCCGACGCTCTGCCGCAACTGGCGGACCAGCGGCAGGCCGCGCCGGCGCCGGGCGGGCGCCGTCCCGGGCGTCGTGCCCGACCCGGTGAGCGACGTGGCCATCAGTACCTCACCCGCGGGTCGATGAGCGCCGCGATCACGTCGACGACGAAGTTCGTCACCGCCACGATGACGGCGAGCAGCACGACCATGCCCTGGACGGCGACGAAGTCGCGGGCCTGCAGGTACTGGACCAGCTGGAAGCCCAGGCCCTTCCACTCGAACGTCGTCTCGGTGAGGACGGCGCCGCTGAGCAGCAGGGCGATCTGCAGGCCCATCACCGTGACGATCGGGATGAGCGCCGGCCGGTAGGCGTGCTTGCGCAGCAGCCGGCGCTCGCTGACCCCTCGCGAGCGGGCGGCCTCGACGTAGCCCATGCCCAGGGTGCCGATGACGTTGGTGCGCACCAGCCGCAGGAAGACGCCGGCCGTCAGCAGGCCGAGGGCGATCGCCGGCAGCACCGCGTGCTGGAGGACGTCGCTGATGACCTCGCCGTTGCCGGTGCGGACGGCGTCGACCAGGTAGATGTTCGTCGGGTTCTCGACGCTGGTCTGGATGAGGATCTCGCTGCGCGTGGAGGCGCGGCCGGCGACCGGCAGCCACCCCAGACCGCTGGCGAACACCAGCTTGAGCAGCATGCCGGCGAAGAAGACCGGCGTGGCGTAGCAGAAGATCGCGAACACCCGCAGGACGGCGTCGGGCCAGCGGTCGCGGGCGTAGGCGGCGAAGCGGCCGAGCGGGACGCCGACGACGAAGGCCACGATCAGCGCGTAGAAGGCGAGCTCGAGCGTCGCGGCGCCGAAGGTGGTGAGCACCTCGAGCACCGGGCGACGGTCGGACAGCGTCGTGCCGAAGTCGAGGCGGACGAGGTCGCCGAGGTACTCGGCGTACTGGACCAGCAGCGGCCGGTCGTAGCCGGCCTCGCGGACGCGCTCGGCCAGCTCGGCGGCGGGCAGGCGCCCGCCCAGCGCCGCGGTGATCGGGTCACCGGTCGAGCGCATGAGGAAGAAGACCGTCGTCACCAGGACGAACACGGTCGGGAAGATCAGCAGGAACCGGATGAGCAGGTAGCTCCCCAGTCCCCCACCCCCGCGTCGCCGGCGCTCGCCGGCGGGGCGGCGTCGGCCTCGGGGCCGGCGCCGGTCAGCTCGGTCGTCGTGGTGGTCATGTCTCCTGCTCGGTCGGGACCGGCGGCGGACGGGCGCCGGGTCACGGCGCCATGGTCCGCCTGCCGGGGTCCTGCACACGGGTCGGCCCCGGGTGGCCTCCGTTCGGGAGGTCACCCGGGGCCGGGGTCGGACGGGTCCTGCGTCAGCCGCGGGACAGGGCCCCGTAGCGGAACTTGAAGGACGCGTCGAGGGTGTCCTCCGCGCCGGTCACACCGGAGCGGACGACGGCCACCTGCGCGCCCTGCAGGTAGGGCACCGTCGACAGGTCGGCGGCGACCAACTGCTGGATCTGCTCGATGAGCGCCTGACGGGCCGCGGGGTCGGGAGTGCTGGTCTGCTGCGCGATCAGCTGGTCGACCTGCGGGTTGGCGTAGTGGTTGCCGAGGAAGTTCTCCGTGCGGAAGAACGGCGTCAGGTAGTTGTCGGCGTCGGAGTAGTCCGGGAACCAGCCGAGCTGGTAGGCCGGGTAGACGTCGGCGGTGCGCTGCTCGGAGTACTGCGTCCACTCGGTGGTCTGCAGGTCCACCTGGAACAGGCCGGTCGACTCGAGCTGGTCCTTGATCAGCGCGTACTCGTCACCCGAGCTCGGGCCGTAGTGGTCGTTCGAGTACTGCAGCGACAGCTGGACCGGGGTCTGCACGCCGGCCGCCTGCAGCGCCTGGGCCGCCTTGTCGGCGTCGGGGCCGCCCTGGCCGTCGCCGTACAGGTCCCGCAGCGGCGTGATGGCGCCCGTCAGGCCCTCCGGGACGTAGGAGTACAGCGGGGTGTAGGTCCCGCGGTAGACCTGGTCGGCGATCTCCTCCCGGTCGAGCAGGTGGGCCACCGCCTGGCGGACGGCGAGCGCCTTGGCCGGGTCGGCCTCGGGCGTCGTCGCGCCGTAGGGCTGGGTGTTGAAGTTGAACGTGATGTAGCGGATCTCGCCGCCGGGGCCGTCGACGACCTCGACGTCGTCGTTGCCGCGCAGGTCGTCGATGTCGGTCGCCGAGAGGCTGCGGAAGGCGACGTCGACCGCTCCCTCCTCGACGTCGAGCTTGAGGTTCGACGCCTCGGCGTAGTAGCGGACGTTGATCGAGTCGGTCTTGGGCGCGCCGTACAGCCCCTGGTAGTCGGGGTTGGCCTCGTAGGAGATGAGGTCGTTCTGCTCGTAGCTGGTGATGACGTACGGGCCGGCGAAGGCGTTGCCCTCGACGATGTCGGCGTCGGGGGTCAGCGCGTCGGCGGCGAAGACCTCCTCGTCGACGATCGGGCCGGCCGGGCTCGACAGCACCTGCGGGAAGGTCTGGTCGTCCGGCGAACCCAGGTTGAACACCACCGTGGTGTCGTCGGGGGTGTCGACACTCGTCAGGTTGCCGAGCAGCGCCGCCGGGCCGTTCGGGTCGTTGATGGCGACCATGCGGTCGAATGTGAACTTGACGTCCGACGAGGTCAGCTCGTGGCCGTTGGCGAAGGTCAGGCCGTCCTTCAGCGTGACGGTGTACTGGGTGGGCGCGGTGAACTCCGCCGACTCGGCGATGTCCGGCTCGACGTCCGGGCTGCCGTAGGGGGTGTTCATCAGGAACGGGTAGACCTGGTTCATGACGGCGAAGGAGCCGTTGTCGTAGGAACCGGCCGGGTCGATCGTCGTGATGACGTCGGTCGTGCCGATGATCAGCGCGTCGCCGCCACCGCCACCCCCACCCGATCCGCCGCCGTCGTCGCCGCCGCCGCAGGCGGTCAGCGCGAGCGCCGTCGCGGCGATGCCGGCGGTGGCCGCGCGCACGCGCCGGCCGGGGGTCCCTACGGGAGTCATGCGCTACCTCGTTCTCGGTGCGCGGCCGCTCGGCCCCTCGTGGGCGCCGTCGAGCGGCCGCCAGGGCCTGTGGCTGCACATGGGTAGCACACGTCCCTCAGCGCTCAGAGACCTCGCGAACGGGCGTTACCCGACCGTGACGACCCCCTCGGCGCCCTCGCGGGGTCCCGCCGCGAGCGGAGCGAGTGGTGGGGGCCAGGGGTCCGTGCTCAGGCGTCGATGCGGCGGCGGCCCTCGAACGCCCGGCCGAGGGTGATCTCGTCGGCGTACTCGAGGTCGCCGCCCACCGGGAGCCCGCTGGCCAGGCGGGAGACGGCGAGGCCGAGCGGGCCGACCAGCCGGGCCAGGTAGGCCGCGGTGGCCTCGCCCTCGAGGTTGGGGTCGGTGGCGATGATCAGCTCGGTGACGGTGCCGTCCATGAGCCGGGTCATCAGCTCCTTGACCCGCAGGTCGTCGGGGCCGACGCCCTCGATCGGGCTGATGGCGCCGCCGAGGACGTGGTAGCGGCCGCGGAACTCGCGGGTCCGCTCGATCGCGACGACGTCCTTGGGCTCCTCGACGACGCAGATGACGTCGTCGGAGCGGCGCGGGTCCCTGCAGATCCGGCACTGCTCGCCCTCGGCGACGTTGTAGCAGGTGACGCAGAAGCGGACCTCGGCCTGCACGCGCTGCAGGGCGGCGACCAGCCGGCCCACGTCGGCCGACTCGGCGGCCAGCAGGTGGAAGGCGATGCGCTGGGCGCTCTTGGGCCCGACGCCGGGCAGGCGCCCGAGCTCGTCGATGAGGTCCTGGACGGCACCCTCGTACACGGTTGTCCTCTGAGGTGAAGGGGGGCGGGCGCCGGTCAGGCGCCGGGCAGCCCGGGGAAGCCGCCGCCGAGCCCGCCGGCCAGCGGGCCCATGCGGTCGGCGGTCAGCTCGCTCGCCAGGCGGGAGGCGTCGCGGACCGCCGCGACGACGAGGTCCTGCAGCGTCTCCACGTCGTCGGGGTCGACGGCCGACGGCGCGATGGTGACCGCCTGCAGCTCGCCGTCGCCGGTCATCGTGGCCGTGACGAGGCCGCCGCCGGCCGAGCCGGTGACCTCCTCGGAGGCGAGCTGCTCCTGCGCGGCGGCGAGGGCCTGCTGCATCTGCTGGGCCTGCTGCAGGATCGCCGACAGGTCGGGCTGGCCACCACCGGGGAACATGCCACCGAGCGTATGCCGCCGGTCGGACATCCGGGGGACGACGAGCGGCACCGGCGCGGTCAGGACTCGACCGGCCGGGCCCCCAGCTGGGCGCGGAGCAGGGCCAGCGCCGCCTGCTCCGGGTCGACGGCGGGCTCCCGGTCGCGGGCGGGGTCGTCCGCCTCGGCCGCCCGCTGGGCCATGAGCTCGCGCGCCTCCGCGGCCTCCGCCGCCTGGGCTGCCTCCTGCGCCGCCTCGGGCGACGGCCCGCTCGCACCGCCCCCACGAGTCGCCCCCTCGACGACCGCCTCGACCTTCCAGCGCACCCCGAGCAGCTCGTTGAGCGCCTCGCGCAGCACGTCCTTGTTGAGGTCGTCGCCGATCCGGCGGGCCAGCGCCGGGGAGGAGGTCGACAGCGTGAGGACGCTGTTGCGCAGGTCGTGCACCTGGGCGTTCTTCAGCAGCGCCTCGGTGGTGCGCTTGTGCCGCTTGACGACGGCGAGCAGCTCGGGCCACACGCGGCGGACGTCGCCGGTGGTCAGCCCGCCCTCGCCGGCTCCCCCGGTGCCGGCCGGGTCGGCGGACACCAGCGGGGTCGGCTCGCCGCCGCGCGGGGCGGGCGTGGACTCGGCCGCGGCACGCGGGGGTGCGGCCGGCGGCCGCGGCTCGGCGACCCGGGCCGCGGCCGCGCGCGCGGCCGCGGGCTCGGCCGGGTGCGGCCAGTCCTCGTCGTCGGTCGGCTCGGGTGGCAGCGGGATGTCGGGCTCCCCGCTGACCACGCGCGCGCCGGTCCGCGCGGCGGCCGGTGCGGGCGCCGCACGCGGGGCGCGGAGCCGGGCTGCGCGGTCTCCGGCCAGTCGTCGGACGCGGCCGCGGCGGCCGGGGCCGGCGCCGGGCGGGACGGCCCCGCGCCGGGTTGCGCGGTCTCCGGCCAGTCGTCGGCGGCTGCCGGGGCCGGTGCCGGTGCCGGGGCCGCTGCCGGGGCGGCCGCGGCAGCCGGGGCGGCGGCCGGTGCGGCAGGGGGCACGGCTCCCGGAGCCGGCTGCGCGCCGCGCTGGGAGGGGCGGACGTACTCGCGCCGCGCCGCGCTCCCGCGCTCGGCGGCCGCGGGCACCTCGCGGGCGGGTCCGGGACGGGCCGGCTCGGGACGGGCGGGCTCCGCGCGGGGTGGCTCGGGACGGGCGGGCTCGCGCACCGGTGCCGCCGCGACGGCCGCGGGACCGGCGCCCGCCTCCGGGACCCCGCCGATCGCCAGGCGCCGCTCGAGGCGCTCCAGGCGCTGCAGCGCGCCCGTGCCGGCGTCGTCGGGAGCCGGCAACAGCATCCGCGCGCAGACCAGCTCCAGCAGCAGCCGCGGCGCGGTGGTCCCGCGCATGTCGGTCAGGCCGGCGTGCACCGTGTCGGCCAGCCGCGACAGCGTCGCCGACCCCAGCGCCCTGGCCTGCTGGACCATGAGGTCGAGCCGGTCGGGCGGGCAGTCGAGCAGGCCGTTGCCGCCGGCGTCGGGGACGGCGTCGAGCACGATGAGGTCGCGCAGCCGGTCGAGCAGGTCGGTGGCGAACCGCCGCGGGTCGTGGCCCGCCTCCACGACGCGGTCCACGGCGCGGAAGACCCCGGGGGCGTCGGTGGCGGCGAGCGCGTCGATGGCCTCGTCGAGCAGCGCGTCGTCGGTGACGCCGAGCAGCCCGACGGCGCTGGCGTAGGTGACGCCCTCGGGACCGGCGCCGGCCAGCAGCTGGTCGAGGATCGACAGCGAGTCGCGCACCGAACCGCCGCCGGCCCGCACCACGAGCGGGAAGACCGTGGGCTCCACCTGCACGCCCTCGGCGGCACAGGTCTTCTCCAGCAGGCCGCGCAGCGTCGTCGGCGGGACCAGGCGGAACGGGTAGTGGTGGGTGCGCGAGCGGATCGTCGGCAGCACCTTGTCCGGCTCGGTCGTCGCGAAGACGAAGACCAGGAACTCCGGCGGCTCCTCGACCACCTTGAGCAGGGCGTTGAAGCCCTGCGTGGTCACCATGTGCGCCTCGTCGACGATGTAGACCTTGTAACGGCTGCTCACCGGCGCGAAGAAGGCGCGCTCCCGCAGGTCACGGGCGTCGTCGACACCGCCGTGGCTGGCCGCGTCGATCTCGATGACGTCGAGCGAGCCGGGCCCGTCGGGCGCCAGCGCCACGCACGAGGCGCACGTGCCGCAGGGGGTCGACGTCGGCCCCTGCTCGCAGTTGAGCGAGCGGGCGAGGATCCGCGCCGACGACGTCTTGCCGCAGCCGCGCGGCCCGCTGAAGAGGTAGGCGTGGTTGATCCGGCCGCCGTCGACGGCGTTCACCAGCGGGGTGGTCACGTGCTCCTGGCCGACCACCTCGGCGAAGGTCGCCGGGCGGTACTTCCGGTAGAGCGCCAGAGCCACGCGGCGAGGTTACGTGGCAGGGACGACGTCCCGGCAGCACCGGGACGCCGTCCGTGTCACATCACCAGCTTGAGCAGGAACTCGACCTGGCCGCGGTCCTCGACCCGGACGAAGCCCAGGTTGGGCGCGGAGATGCCGAAGTCGCCGAAGACCACCGGGATGGCGCCGGAGACGTCGACGCCCTCGGCCGTGCGGACGACGGCGAGGTCGGTCTGCACCTGCCGCGTCTGGCCCCGCAGGGTGAGGTCGCCGGTGACCGGGACCGTGACCGGCGTGCCCGACAGCTCGGGGAGGTCGACCGGCCCGCGGATGGTGAACGTCGCCGTCGGGTGCGTGCCGACGTCCATGACGTTGCCCCGGAAGTAGCTGTCCCGCTGGCCGCTGTCGGTGCTGATGCTGGCGACGTCGACGGTGACCTCGCCGGTGCTCAGGTCCCCGCCGGCGATGACGACCGAGCCGCTGACCTGGCCGGTGGTCCCCGCCACGGTCACGTCCGCGCCGTTGAGCACCTCGTCGACGCGGTACCCGGCCGAGGACCCCGGCGCGACCGTCCACGTGCCGTCGGTGTCGTCGACCAGCGGGGCGTCGGAGGGCTGCGCCTGCACGGTCGGCGCCGCGGCCGCGTCCTCCTGCGTCGCGGCGTAGAGCAGCGGGCCGATGCCCAGACCGAGGGCGAGGACCGCGACGATCCCCCCGACGATCCACCAGAGACGACGACGCGGCCGGGCCATGGCGAGCTCCTCTCCTTGACGCTTCAAGGATGCTGACGCAGCAACCTGGCAGTCAGCTGTGAGACGCGCCACGGCTCCGTGACGTTCCGGAGACGAAAAGGGACCCCCCGCGCACCCGCCAGAGCCCGCTTATCCTTGCTGCCTTCCGGCCCTGGGGAGGTTCACAGGGTGACGCCACACGAGGGGTCTGGCACCACTGTAGAGGACGCCGGCCGCTAGCCTCCCCGTCCATGGCCTCCCGGCGCGCCCTCGTCCTGCCCCCGCCCCGCTCCTGACCCGGAGCACCGCGGGCCGACCCGCGGCCGGCACCCGCCCGGCCGCCGCTGCGCCGTGCTCCGGACCTGCGTCCTCCGTCCGGAAACCAGCGCCCAGGAGCATCGTGTCCACCCCCTCCTCCCCCGCGTCCAGCCGCGGGTTCCTCTTCGTCGTCCTCGCCTCGCTGTGCTGGGGCACCTCCGGCCTCTCCGGCCGCGTCATCGCCGACCGCAGCGACCTGTCCGCCCTCGACATCGCCTGGTACCGCCTGGCCATCGGCGCCGCGGCCCTCGCCGTCGCCTGGGTGGTGACCGCCCGGCGGCGGGGGCCCGCCGTCCGCGTGACCCGCCCGGTCGCCGTGCGGCTGGTCCTCGTGGGCGTCGGGCTGGCCGCCTACCAGCTCGCCTACTTCACCGCCGTCGAGCGGGCGGGCGTGAGCATCGCCACGCTGGTCGCCCTCGGCCTGGCGCCGCTGCTCATCGCCGTCGGCGCCACCCTGCTCGGCCCCGGCCGGCCGGACGCGGCGACCCTGGTCGCCCTCACCGTCGCGCTGGTCGGGCTCACCCTGCTCGTCGGCGTCTCCGCGGGCGCCGGCACCGGCACGGCGGTGCTGCTCGGCGCGCTCGTCGCCAGCGGGTCGGCCCTGGGCTACGCCGTCGTCACGCTGGCCGGCGGAGGCGTGCCGGCCGGGGTCCCGGTCACCCTGGCCGGGTTCGCCGGCGGCGCGCTGCTGCTCACCCCGGTGGTGCTGGCGGAGGGGACGTCGTTCCCCGCGGACGGCGGCGCGATCGCCGTGCTGCTCTACCTGGGCCTGGTGCCGAGCGCGCTGGCCTACGGCCTGTTCTTCACCGGCGTGCGGACGGTGCCGGGGGCGGTCGCCTCGATCGTCACGCTGCTCGAGCCGCTCACCGCGACCGCGCTGGCCACCGCGTTCCTCGGCGAGCGGCTGGCGCCCGCGGCCGTGGCCGGCGGCCTGCTGCTGCTCGCGGCCGTGGCCGGGCTGTACCTCCACCGGTCGCGGCGCTCCCCGGAGCCGGTGTCCGGGGCGTGAACGCGCGACGGGCCCCCGGCCGTCAGCCGGGGGCCCGTCGCGGTCCTGCGGAGGATGGGAGATTCGAACTCCCGAGGGGTTGCCCCCAACCCGCTTTCCAAGCGAGCGCCATAGGCCACTAGGCGAATCCTCCCGTGCCGACGATCGTACCGGGCACCGGGGCGCGGGTGGGCCGACGCCCCCGGGACCGCGTGCCGCCCCGGGTGGTCGGCACGGCCGGCACGGGGCAGGCTGGGTCGGTCGGGGAGCGCACGGGGGCACCGCGTCGGGGCACCGCTGCGGGGCACTGAGGAGGTAGGCGGATGAGCGAGCCGGTGCAGGTCCGACCGGAGGTCGTGGACGCCATCGCGGCCGTCCTGCGCGGAGCCGACCCGGCGGGGCTGCCGCCCTCGGCGACGGCGGAGGAGAAGGCGGCGGCCAAGGACCGCTACCTGTCGGAGTTCGCCGCCGAGCGGAGCAAGCGCGACCGGCAGACGCAGGCCTGGGAGCTGCTCCTGACCCGCAGCTACGACGAGCCGCCGACGTGGTCGCGGCTGTTCGACGACCTCGAGCCCGACGCGGTGCAGCAGCTCGGCGAGCTCTACGACGTCCTGCCCGAGGGCGCGCAGGAGGAGTACGCGCGCCGCTTCGGCGTCCCCAGCACGGTCTGAGCCTCCCCGTGCCGGGAGGTCCCGGATGGGGTAGGACACGCCGGTGACCTCGACCGTCCCGGGCCGCCTGGTGGCCGGCCGCTATCGCCTGCTGGAGCGCATCGGCGGCGGCGGCATGGGCGCGGTGTGGCTCGGGCGTGACGAACTCCTCGACCGGCGGGTGGCCGTCAAGCAGGTCCTGCTGGCGGCCGGCGCGGACCCCGAGACGACCGACCAGCAGCGCCTGCGGGCGCTGCGCGAGGGCCGGATCGCCGCGCGGCTGAGCCATCCGCACGCGATCTCGGTCTACGACGTCGCGCTGGAGCAGGGCGTGCCGTGGCTGGTGATGGAGTACCTGCCCTCCCGCAGCCTGGCCGCGGTGCTGGCCGAGGACGGGCCGCTGCGCACCGACCAGACGGCGCAGGTCGGTGCCCAGCTCGCCGACGCGCTGGCCGCGGTGCACGCGGCCGGCATCGTGCACCGGGACGTGAAGCCCGCCAACGTGCTCATCGGCCGCGGCGACCGCGTCGACGGCCTGGTCAAGATCACCGACTTCGGCATCTCGCACGCCAGCGGGGACGTCACGCTCACCCAGACCGGCCAGATCACCGGGACGCCGGCCTTCCTCGCCCCCGAGGTCGCGCAGGGCAGTGAGATGACGCCCGCCAGCGACGTCTTCTCCCTCGGCGCCACGCTCTACTCCTGCGTGGAGGGCGAGCCCCCGTTCGGCATGGACGACAACGCCCTGCGCCTGCTGCACCGGGTGGCCGGCGGCGAGATCCGGCCGCCCCGCCACGCCGGCTCGCTGGAGAAGCCGGTGCTGCGGATGCTCGCCCGCGACCCCGCCGAGCGGCCGGGGATGCCCGAGGTCCGCGACGTCCTCGTGAAGCTCGCCGCCGGCCGTGACGGCGACCCGACGACGGTGCTGCTGGCCCGCACCGACCTGCAGACCCCGCGCGGGCGGAACCGGACGACCCGCTTCGCCGCCGAGGCGCAGCGCACCGGCCCGCCGACCGCCGTCCAGCCCGTGGTCGCCCCGGCGGACGCTCCCCCGGACCCGCCGACCCTCACCGAGCCACCCGCACCCGCCGCCACCCCCGTCCCCGGACCCGCCTCGGCACCCGAGCCGTTCCCCGACCCGGAGCCCGAGCGGCCGGTGCCGCTCGTCGGTCCCCGGAGGCGCCGCCGCGGTCCGCTGCTGGTGGCCGCGCTGGTGCTCCTGGTCGTGCTGGCGGCCCTGGGCACGTGGCTGACCCTGCGCGACGGGGACGGCGGGAGCCCGTCGGCCGACCCGGCGGGGTCGGGGACGACCGGGGCGACCACGTCGGGGGGCGCGGACCCGACCACCGAGCCGGCGCCCTCGTCGGAGGGGAGCGGAGGGGAGGCGGCGGAGCAGCCCACCGGGGCGGCGCCGACGACGGAGGCCGAGGAGCGGTCGTCCGACCCCGCGCCCGACCCCGCACCCGACCCCGCACCCGACGCGGCCGCCGAGGTGCGGCAGACCCTCGAGCAGTACTACGAGTACCTGCCCGGCGACCCGCAGAGCGCCTACGCGATGACCGGGCCGAGCCTGCAGTCGCGGGCCAGCTACGGCTACTACCGCGACTACTTCGGCCGCTGGGACGAGGTGTCCCTGCTCGACGTGCGGGAGGTCGACGACCAGGGCGACCGCATCACCGCGACCAGCCAGGTGGAGTTCGTCCGCCCCGGGGAGCGCCTGGTGGAGACGCACGCGGTGACCTTCGTGCGCGACGAGGACGGCGGGCTGCTGGTCGACCTCGACGTCCTGGCCTGATCCCGGACACGACGACGGCGGCGCCCCGCAGTGGGACGCCGCCGTCGTGGACCGCTGGCGGGCTACCGACACAAGCCCTCGACCATGTCGTTTGTCGGTCGGCTCAGGCCCGTTCCCCGCCGCCCCAGTGATCATTCCCCGTCAGGGACTTCGCTCGGCCAGGGGCCGCAGGAGCGTGGGGCTGCGGCGTTGGCGTCCGCTCCCACTCCCGCTGCTTCTCCGGCATGCACCTAGAGCAAGGTTGATACCCGGCGGCGATGGCGGTGGCCTCATCGGCGAAGAAGACCCGGTGGTTGACGTAGTGGCCCTTAGCGATCCATCGGAGAGCGGACGGGCAGTCGAGGCGTCCGTAGATCTTCCCGGGCCGATAGCCGCCCAGCGTTCCGGGGACCGCGCTCATGTATGGACGACGATCGGCACCCAGCAGTTTGTACACGTCGGCATCATGAGGCCACGGTTGACTGACCTTCGACAACCGGTCTCCATACGGTGTGTCAAAGGGGCATGAGGCCTTTCCCGCAGTGACTGCGGGTGTATTGACTACGCCCGGGCGAGTCCGCGTCGCGACGACGGTTGCCGCCAGGCAACGGCGCACTTCGGGCACCACGCGCATGTCACTCCAGCGAGGGTGCGCCTTCGCCTTTCAGCGGTGTGCGGCGCAGGCTGCCGGCGCCCGTCGATGGTCGGCCAGCGTTGGCACCACAGCGCGAGTCGCTCGGCCTGAGCGTCACCGTCGGCGACTACGTTAACCACGCGACGGAAGGAGCGCGGCTGTGGAAGCGCCGTACACCAGCACCGGGCCCGGCCAGTCCGTGCGCCTCGTCTACCAGGTCATGGGTTCCAACGGGCCTATCCCGAACCCCCAGAAGATCCGCTACATCCCGGTGGGATCCGCTGATGCCGCGGGCCTGGGGCTGCCTAGCCCGATGGGCCCCCTGCCGTCGCTCCCGGACGCCTCCGCAGTGATGGGTGCGGTCCAACTCGCCAACCTCGGCGTCTCCGTGGTCAACCTCGCGATCTCCACGGCGGTCCTGTTCGAGGTCAAGAAGCAAACGCGCATGCTGCGCGAGATGCAGGTCGGACTGCAAGAGGTCCGGGCGGGCATTAGCGACCTCCTGACACGCACGGAGCGCATCGACGTCAACGTCGCAGAACTCAATCTCCGCGAGACCCTCAAGTACGCGCTCAAGTCTGCAGCCAAGGGCGATGAGGTTGATCTGGTCTTGCTCGCGCAGTTAGTCGCTAAGGCGCTCGACCGGTTCTTCGCGTCGATGAAGGGTTCCAATGAGCCCGGCATTAATCGGAGTTTCACGCTCGCCTCGGACGTGCGCGAGATGGCAGAGGCCGCCCTGCACATTCTTTGGGCCGCCCGCCTGACCGCCGTCCAGGCGCACAACCTCTCCTGCTCGGGTGACCCGCTCAAGGTGGTCGGCGACGACGGGCTGCGCCGCCACCTGGAACAAGCGACGGAGGCGACCACGCTTGTGGCGGCCATGGACACCACCATGGATGGCGCGAACGCCATGGCGGACAAGGTGGCCGACGGCCTGAAGAACACCTGGCTTTTCGTCGGCGACAGCGACATCAAGCGCAAGTTCATGCACCGTCAACTAGCCGGGCTTCAGAAGAAGAACCTGGACCGCCTGGCGCCCGTTCCGCCAGCCCGCCGCCTGCTCGCCGAACTGCAGGACCAGGAAGCGTGGAAGAGCGCCTGCGAGGAAGGCGGCGAGTCCATCAACGCCTTCCTGCGGGACTACCTGCTGGCCTGGAGCGCCCACACAGACGCAGGTCTGCTGTGGAGACTCCGGTACGAAACAGATCTGCAGGCCGACGAGACCTACTGGCAGACCCTGGACGGCTGGATGCAGCCGATGGTGAGCGACGCGGCAGAGCCGGTTCTGGGTGTCACTCGGCCGCACGAAGCAGCCGACGCCTGACGCGGGCGGCGTTGCGCTGTCACTGAACGGGGCCGTGACCAGCCCTGCGGGCGATCCGGAGCCCTATCCGGCGCTGCAGGTTCTGCCGCCGTCGACCGGCACGTTCGCCCAGCGGGTCGGCGGCCTGCCCACCGAGGCGCGGATCCTCGCGCACGGGTTCAACTTCCACCCCGACCGGTGAAAGCCCCGAATCGGCAACCCGGCTTGGACAAGGTTCTTCCACGCCCTACCGCCCGGAGCGCGCGACGGATACCGGCTGATCACCCGCCGGGATCTGTTGACTGGGCCCGACCGAACCCACGGCTGGAATAGCCCGGCGGAGTTGGTGCGCTTCTGGCCGGTGCTACGCCTGGGGCACCGGAGACCAACGATGGCTCGTGCCGCGCCGGGCGCTGATCTACACCCGGCCGGACCGGCTGCCGCATCCCCTCATCGAGGCCCGGCTCGCCGCCGCGGTGGACGCCATGCGCCGTGGCACGCCGGAGGACGGCTACCGGCTGCTGCTGCGCACCCGCGACAATCTCGGCGAGCAGAGTGGGGCGGTGAAGTACCTGGGGCCGTCGTTCTTCACCAAGGTGCTGCACAACGCCGACGCCGACCCGGCCACCGGCCGCCCGGGGCGGGCGCTCATCCTCGACCGGTTCGTGGTCATCGCCGTCAACCACCTAGAGGGCTGGGGCCAGCGGGAGACCGTGGCCTGGGCGCCGGAGACCTACACCCGGTGGCTCGCCTACGCCCGCGAACAGGCGGCGGTCCCGGACGGCCCGGGCAGTGCCCCGGTCCGGATCGACGCAGTCGAACGGGCCGTGTTCCGGCTCGGCCGCTTCCTGTACGAGCAGCGCCGCTCACCGCGACACCGCCGGCCTTCCTGATCCCAACCCTTAGGGGGTCCTCGCGACCGTGGCCGCCGCAGTCGCCGCCGCCAGTGCCATCGGCAAGGCGGCGCCCGCCGTAGCGGGCTCCGTCGCCTTCGTCGCGGCCATCGCCTCGGCCATCGTCACCTTCCTGAAGCCGCAGGACACCGAGCAGAAGTACCTCACGGCGGGACGCCGCCTTGGCGCGCTGCGGGTCAAGGTTGGACAGGCCCTCGCACTCGATCTGCACATCCTGTTTCACCGGATCAGCTCGGAGATGCAGACCCGGCTCGGCGTCCGCGACAACACCTGCCCAACTGATCCGCGCGAAGCGCTGCTGTTCGACCGTGCAGCCGAGGCGAGCGTGCGCCGGAGCTTGCATCCGATGCTCAACCAGGTCGACCCGTCCATCTATCCGAAGAACCGGCGCCGCCCGTGAACCGAACTGCACAACTTGGCTCGCACGCTCTCCGAGGAGGAGCAGCAGGGGATGCAGGCGCGACTGGACTGGGTGTGCAACCAGATGCTCCACATACTGCCTTCCAGGCGATGCCGCGCCGCATCCGCCGCCAGTACCGCGGTTCGGCCTGCATCGACGCCACCCCGCTCAAACGGCCCGCCACCGGCCTGGCGTCCGGCTCGCCGATCGCGTCCGCCGACCCTGATGGCGGCTGATACGTCCGCGATGGCGACCACCGTGACCCCAACTACTCCCCCGGCGGCACGCTGAGCGGCTTCACCCGCAAGCCCGCGAACAAGTCCTTGTGGCGCTGGACATCGGCCTGCTCGTCGCGGTGGACGACCGTCCAGGCGAGCGCCAGCACCTTCGCGCTCTGCCGCTGGCCATGACGACCGACCGTCCCGGCGTCGACCCCGCGGGTGCCGCCCACCGCCTGATGGCCTCCTTCGTCCAACGCGGTTAAATGCCCGGCTACCTGGCCGGGGACAACCTGTTCGTCCGCGGCCGAGGCGAACACCTTCCAGATCCCCGCCCGCGAGGTCGGCTCCGACCTCGTCCTTCCCTATCCCCGGCAGTACCTCGGCGACCAGGGCGGCCACACCTCCGGCATGCGCCTGATCGAGGGGCCTACCACTGTCCTGCCATTCCCGACGCACTCGTCGTGGCCACCAAGGACCTGCGCGAAGGCCGGCTCGACCTCAAGACGTACAAGGCCCGGATCCAGGAGCGCGTCGCCTATCGCATGCGGACCAAGCAGTTGCCCGTTGACGGTGTCGGAGAGCGCCTCACTTGCCCGGCCGCCGGACCCGCGCCGCTGGTCAAGTGCGCCAACAAGCCAGAGTCCGAGAAGCCCCGGCCCACCCGGCAGGCCGACGGGCATGTCACCGATGCCCGGCCGCGGATCCTGCCGCTCTCCGACATCAGCGTCGCGAACAAGCCGCGGGTCTGCGATCAGGAGTTGGTCGCGGTCAGCCCGGTCGACGGGGCGAAGTTCCGCCAGTCCCTGCCGTATGGCTCGGACCAGCACGCCGACCTGTTCAACACGCTGCATCAGTCCCAGGAAGGCTTGCACGGCTTCGCTAAGGACGAGGCGCACGAGGCCCTCGCCGCCACCGGCAAGCGCCGCGTCCGCGGCAAGGCCGCGCAGAGCGTGTTCGCCGCCTTCCTGCTCGCCGCCGCCAGCATCCGCAAGATCCGCACCTTCCTCGCCAACGCAATCGAGGACAGCGGCGGGGTCATCTACGTTCCCCGCAAGCAGCGGAAGGGCGACCACGCTCGCACCGGCCTACCACCGGGCGTCGGACCGCCCGAAACGGCCGCGGCCAAAATGATCAACCTCACAGCACACACCAGCCGGTCCCGACGGAGTGGCCCTTCGGCATGCCCGCAAACGGCCGGAGACGGCAGATTCAGCCTCCGATGACCCGCGGCAGCCGTCGATCAGCGCACGACAGCGGCTGACCCGCTCCGGACAGCAGCGAAGCCGCCCCCAGAGTCCCCGACCTGTCGGTTAGATGCTCCAGGGACGGCTTCGCCGTCACTTTCGTCGCTACTGCCGGAAACTTCCGTCGGTAGCCCTTGGCGGTGGCGGTGGGATTTGAACCCACGGAGGCTTGCACCTCACACGCTTTCGAGGCGTGCTCCTTCGGCCGCTCGGACACGCCACCGCCGAAGAGACTACAGGCCCCGCTTCCGGCGGAAGAACGCGCGTAGCAGCGTCGCGCTCTCCTCCGCCCGCACCCCGCCGGTGACCTGCGGGCGGTGGTTGAGCCGGCGGTCGCGGACGACGTCCCACAGCGACCCCGCGGCCCCGGCCTTCGGGTCGTCGGCGCCGAAGACGACTCGGTCGACCCGCGCCAGCACGCTCGCCCCGGCGCACATCGTGCAGGGCTCCAGCGTGACGACGAGCGTCGTCCCGGTCAGCCGCCAGCCGTCGCCGTGCACCCCGGCAGCCGCGCGCAGGGCCAGCACCTCGGCGTGCGCGGTGGGGTCACCGCGCCTCTCGCGCTCGTTGGCCGCCTCGGCCAGCACCGCGCCGTCGGGTCCGAGGACGACGGCGCCGATCGGGGTGTCGCCCCACTCCTGCGCGGCGGCGGCCAGCTCCAGCGCGCGGACCATCGCCGCGTCGACGACGTCGTCCGGCAGGGTCACGCGCGGGCGCCGGCCAGGGGGAAGCCGACCAGCGCGGACAGCTCGGCCAGCGCGTCGGCGGGGTCGGCCACCTTGATCGTGTGCATGCCCAGCGCCCGGGCCGGCTTGAGGTTGATGCCCAGGTCGTCGAGGTAGGCGCAGTCGGCGAAGTCGAGGTCCCGGCCGGTGGCCTCGTTGAGCCGCGCCAGCGCCCGCCGGTAGATCTCCGGCTCGGGCTTGCGGATCCCCTCCACCGAGGACTCCACGACGGCGTCGAACAGGTCGAGCAGCTCGGCCAGCCGCCCGGTGCGCTCCATCGGCGCGACGTTGTTCGACAGCATCCCCAGCGGCAGCCCCGCGGCCCGCAGGCTCCGCACCGCCTCCACCATCTGCGGGCGGATCTCCCCCGACAGCGCGGCCAGCACCCGGCGGGCGTCGACCCGGTGGCCGGCGGCCAGCGCCTCGGCCTCGAAGGTGTCGACGAACCCCTCCACGTCGAGCTCGTTGCGCTCGTAGCGCGCCCAGGCGTTGGTGTCGGGATCGGTGCTGTTGAGCCGCCGGATGAGGCCGTCGGGCAGCCCCGCCTCGGCCTCGTAGGCGGCGAAGGCCAGCATCGGGCTCTCGGTGATCACCCCGCCCAGGTCGAAGACGACGGCCGACACGGTGGCGCTCATGCGCCCACCGCCGCGGCCAGCTCGTCGGCGAACCCCAGCCGGGCGGCGATCCGCGCGACCATCTCGTCGGCCCACAGGTCGTCGGCGGTCACGATCGGCCGCAGGTCGTCCGCGGGCAGTCCGTCGTCGGCGAACACGTCCAGGTCCCCTCCCGGCCAGCCGGTCTCGTCGTCGTCGAAGGCGCCGTCCTCGTCGACGGCGATCCCGTACCGCTCGACCACCTCCGCGCCGAGCACCCACTCCTGCATGGTGGCGTCGGAGATCAGGGCCCGGACCATGCCACCGGGGCCGTGCCGCAGCACGACGAAGTACAGCCGCGAGTCGACGACGACCACGAACGGCGGCGGCCACCCCTCCGCGCCCGGCTCGCCCAGCGCCCGCTCGAGCACCGGCAGCTCGTCGGAGGCGTCGGCGGCCAGCAGCTGCACCCGCCAGCCGTCGCCGCGGCGGCTGACCCGGACCGCCCAGCTCGGCGGCGCCGCGGGACCGGGGGCGCTCACCGGACCCGCAGCACGGTCAGGCCGTCGGCCAGGGGCAGCAGCACCGTCTCGAACCGCGGGTCGGTGGCCAGCGCGGCGTTGAGCGCGACGAGCACGTGGTCCTCCTCCGAGACCGGCGCCAGCACCCGGCCGCTGCGCAGCGTGTTGTCCAGCAGGACCAGCCCGCCCGGCCGCATCCGCGGGTGCAGCTCCTCGACGTAGGCGGGGTAGCCGGCCTTGTCGGCGTCGACGAAGGCCAGGTCGAACACCGGCTCCGCCGGGACCGCGCGCAGCAGGTCCAGCGCCTCGCCCAGGCGGAGCTCGACCCGGTCGGCGACGCCGGCCCGCTCCCAGTACCGGCGGGCGACCGCCGTCCACTCCTCGCTGCGGTCGAGGCACAGCAGCCGGCCGCCGTCGGCCAGCCCGCGCGCGATGCACAGCGCCGAGAAGCCGGTGAACGTGCCGATCTCCACCGCCCGCCGGACGCCCAGCGCGCCGGTGAGCAGCTGCATGAGCACGCCCTGCTCGACCGCGACCTGGAAGGTGGCCGGGACCTCGCCCCGGGCGGCGAGCTGGGCGGTCTCGGCCACGAGCGCGGCGGCCACCTCGTCGAGCGGCTCGGAGCTGGCCCGCACGTAGTCGGAGACCTCCTGGCTGAGGAGGAAGGACCGCGGCGTCACGGGCTGTCCAGCGCGGGGGTCACGGCCGGCGGGGTCACGGCCTGCGAGGTCACGGCCGGCGAGGTCACGGCCTGCGAGGTCATAGCCTCCGATCATGGCCGATGCCGCACCCGCCGACGGAGCCGAGGTCGACCCCGCGCTGTTCGACCGCCTGGCGGCCGACCCGCTCGCCGAGCTGCTCGGCATCGCGCTGGAGCAGGTGCGGCCCGGTTACGCCCGTGCGGGCATGACCGTGGGCCCGCGCATGCTCAACGCCGTGGGGACCGCGCACGGCGGCGCGACGATGGCGCTGCTCGACGTCGTCCACGCCGCGGTGAGCAACAGCCACGGCACGGTGGCCGTCGCCCAGGACGTGCACACGGAGTTCCTCACCGCCGGCCGGCCCGGCGAGCGGCTGGTCGCCGAGGGCACCGAGCTGCACCGCGGCCGCCGCACCGCCGTCTACCGCATCGACGCCCGCGGCGAGGACGGCCGGCTGGTGGCCACCGCCCTGGCCCGCGTCTTCCGCACCGACCGGCCGTGGGGGCCGGCATGACCCCGCCCGCCCCGGCGATCCCGGTGCCCACCATGCCGAAGCCGCCGGTCGGGGTGGTGGGCCTGGGCCAGCTCGGCGGGTCGCTGGCCGCCGCGCTGCTCGCCGCCGGCCGGGAGGTGTCCGGGTGGGACGTCGACCCGGCCGCGCGCGAGGCGGCCGCGGCGCGCGGCGTGCGCGTCACCCGTGAGCTCGGCGGCGTCGTCGTCCTGGCCGTGCCGCTGCCGGTGATGGCCGGCGCGCTCGACGGTCTCGACGTCGACGCGGACGCGACCGTGACCGACCTCGGCTCGGTGAAGGCCCCCGTGCTGGCGTCCGTGGGTGCGCGGCTCGGCGACCGGTTCGTGGGCGGGCACCCGATGGCGGGGACCGAGCGGTCCGGCCACGGCGCCACCGACCCCGGCCTGTTCCGCGGCGCGCGGTGGGCGCTGTGCCTGGAGCCGGGCACCGACCTGCGGCGCTGGCTGCGGGCCGCGGAGGTGGCCCTCGACGCCGGTGCCGAGGTGGTGCCGGTGACCGCTGCGGAGCACGACGACGCCGTCGCCGCGGTCAGCCACGTGCCGCACCTGCTCGCCGCGGCGCTGGCCGCGGCGGCCGGTGAGGCGGGGCCGCTGGCCCTCGCGCTGGGGGCCGGCAGCTTCCGCGACGGCACGCGGGTGATCGGCAGCGACCCGGCGTTCGTCACCGCGATGGTCGAGGGCAACGCCGGGCCGACGGCCGCGGCGCTCGACCGCGTGCGCGCGCAGCTGGAGCGCCCCTGGCCCGACCTGGTCGCCGCCGGCCACGCCGTGCGGACCGCCGACCCCGGCCGGCGGGTGGTCCGGGTACCGCTGGACCGGGCGGCGCTGCTGGCGCTGGGCCGGACCGGCGGCGCGGTCACCCAGCGGCTGGCCGCCTTCGTCGAGGGCTGGGTGCCCGGCCGCTGACCGTTTCGCCTCCGCTGCGCCGGGCAGGGACCGCTCATGGACGACAGCGAGATCCGCAGCCGCATCGACGCGCTGGTCGAGGAGGAGCACCGGCTCCGCGACAGCGGGGAGCACACCGAGGAGCAGCGCGCCCGGCTCCGGCAGATCGAGGAGGACCGGGACCAGCTCTGGGACCTGCTCCGCCAGCGGGACGCCAAGCGGCAGTACGACGAGGACCCCGACAGCGCCGAGGTGCGCCCGAAGTCCGAGGTCGAGGGCTACCTGCAGTAGCCGGAGGACCCCGTGCCCCCACCGCTCGCAGGCCCGCGGCGGGCCCCGCGGGGGGCCACGGGAGCGGTCGCTCCGCGGCCCTCCTCCGGCGCTCAGGCGGAGTCGCGGACCGGCCGCCGGTGCCCGGCGTCGTGGTGACCGGTGCCCAGCAGGGCCAGCTGCCACAGCAGCCGGGCCCGGGGGTCGGTGAGCTTGCGGCCGGTCACGGACTCGATCCGCCGCAGCCGGTGCATCACCGTGTTGCGGTGGCAGTACAGGAGGTCGGCGGCGCGGGTGGGTGAGGCGTCGGCGTCGAGGAACGCCGACAGGGTCTCCAGCAGCACCTCGCGCTCGTCCGCGGGCAGCTCGAGCAGCCGGCCCAGGGTCTCGCCGACCAGCCGGGACAGGATCTCCGGCGAGTTGCTCAGCAGCGCCTCCGGCAGCCGGTCGTCGATGGTCACCACCCGCGCGACGCCGTCGGGCAGGGTGCGCGCCGCGGTCTCGGCCAGCCGGTAGGCGCCGGCCACGGCCGCGGCGCCCTCCACCACCGAGGACACCCCCACCGGACCGGAGGCCACCGCGCCCAGCCAGGCCAGCAGCTCCGGCAGCCGGCGGGTGCCCAGCCCGACCACGCCCACCGAGGCCTGCGAGCGGGTGCCCCACGCCGACCGGATGCCGCGCTTGAGCAGCGCGGCCGCCGGGTCCAGCGGCTCGTCCCCCTCGTCGCGCACCGGGGCGACGACGACGGCGAGCCGTCCCGCCAGGGGCACCGACAGCAGCTCGGCGGCGGTGCGGGCGAACGCGGGGTCGCCGCCGCGGCCGTCGAGCAACCCGTCGAGCAGCCGCTGCCGCTCGACGGCGTCGAGGCCCGAGCGGCGCCGCTCCTCGGCCCGGTAGCCCTCCGCGGCGGCGCTGCACCCGCGGTCGTTGGTGCGCCACAGGGAGCCGGCGACCTCCAGCAGCAGCCCGTCGTCGTGCCGGTCGCCCTGGCGGGAGAGCGCGACGAGCGCCTCCCAGGTGATCTGCCCGCCGAGCCGGTAGGCGCGCAGCACGGCCTCCAGCGGGATGCCCTGGGCGGCCCGGAGGCGGCCCACCGCGCGGGCGCCCTCGGCGTGGCTCTGGTGGTAGGCGGCGGGCACGTCGGACAGCAGCCCGCGGACGCCGACCTCGAGGTTGCGCCGCAGGGTGGCGCGCATCTGCGGGTCGCCTCCGGCCATGGCCTCGCGGTAGGCCGGCTCGGTCTCGACCAGGATCTCCACCATCCGGTCGGTCATCTCGTCGAGCCGGTCGAGCAGCGTCGGCACCAGTTCGGCCAGGCGCTCCTCGACCCCCCAGGGGGCAGTCCGCACGCGATCACCTCCGCTGTTCATCGCACAGAGCACAACACGTGGGTCCCATCACTGTGCGGTCAGCCCATTGTGACGGCCCTCACCGGCCAGCAGGCTCATACGGACGTAGCCGTGACCCAATCGACGCGCGAGTGCGCCCGGCGGGACCGTGGCGACCTCCCCGACGCAGAGGAGACGTGGGCACCTTGGCGCAGCCGCCGGACACCACAGGCAGCAGCACCCGGCACCAGGACCGATCGCCCACCGCCCGACTGGAGATGACGGGCATCAGCGTCACCTTCGGCGGCATCAAGGCCCTCACCGACGTGTCGCTGACCGTCGAGCCGGGCCAGGTGCACGGCCTCATCGGGCCCAACGGCGCCGGCAAGACGACGATGTTCAACGTGGCCTGCGGGCTGGTCCGCAACAGCGAGGGCACGATCACCTGGCGCGGCGAGGAGCTGCGGCGGCTGCGGCCGGCGCAGCTGGCCGGGCTCGGCATCGCCCGCACCCTGCAGGGGGTCGGGCTCTTCCCCGGCCTGACCGTGCTCGAGAACGTGATGGTCGGCGCGCACAAGCACGCGAAGGCGGGCTTCTTCTCCGCGCTGCTCGCCATCCCGACCGCCGACCGGGACGACGCCCGGCTGCGCGAGCGGGCCATGACGGCGCTGGCCGAGCTCGACGCCGACGACTACGCCGCCCGCTACCCCGGCAGCCTCCCCTACCCCGTGCAGAAGCGGGTCGCGCTGGCCCGCGCGCTGGTCTCCGAACCCGAGCTGCTGCTGCTCGACGAGCCGGCCTCCGGCCTCAGCGAGGACGAGATGCACGAGCTCGGCGAGCTCATCCAGCACCTGAGCGGCCGGATGAGCGTCCTGCTCGTCGAGCACCACATGGACCTGGTCATGCGCGTGTGCGACCAGATCACCGTCCTGGACTCCGGCAGGCAGATCGCCGCCGGCACACCGCAGCAGGTCCAGAACGACCCGGCGGTCACCGAGGCCTACCTCGGCGACGCCGTCGACGACACCACCGACGTCAGCGAGCTGGCGGGCACCGACGGGGGGACCCACCGTGGCTGAGGCGCACGGCAGCACCGCGGCGGGCGCCGCCGGCACCGGCCTGTCCAAGGGCGACCCGGGCCGGGGCGCCGCGACCGGGAGCAGCGTCATCGCCGGCGGCGGGACCGCCACCGCCGACGCCGTCCTGTCCGTCGAGGGGCTGTCGGCCGCCTACGGGCCGGTCAAGGCGCTCGACGGCGTGACGCTGCGCGCCGAGCAGGGCCGGATCACCGCGGTGCTCGGCGCCAACGGCGCCGGCAAGACGACGCTGCTGCGCACCATCAGCGGCCTGGTCCGCCCGACCGCCGGCCGGGTCGTCCTCAACGGCGAGGACGTCACCCGGTCCCCCGTGGAGGCGATGGTCACCAAGGGCATGTCGCACGTGCCGGAGGGCCGCGGCGTCATCGCCGAGCTGACCGTCGACGAGAACCTCCGGGTCGGCTCGCTGTTCCGCGGCAAGGTCGGGCAGGACGAGTTCGACCGGGTCTACGACCTCTTCCCGCGGATCAAGGAGCGCCGCACCTCCACGGCGCACACGCTCTCCGGCGGTGAGCGCCAGATGCTGGTCATCGGCCGCGCGCTGCTGGCCCGGCCGAAGCTGCTGCTGCTGGACGAGCCCTCGCTGGGCCTGGCCCCGCGGATCGTGGCGCAGATCTTCGCGCTGCTGCGCAAGCTCGTCGACACCGAGGGCCTGTCGGTGCTGCTGGTGGAGCAGAACGCCCGCAGCGCGCTGTCCGTCGCCGACACCGGGGTGGTCCTCAACCTCGGCCGCGTCGTGGTCACCGACGACGCCGCCCGGCTCGCCGGCGACGAGGACCTCCGCCACGCCTACCTGGGCTTCTAGCCCCTCCCCGCTCCTCCGCACCCCCAGGAAGGCAGCCCCCACGTGCAGCAGTTCGTCAACCTCACCCTCGGCGGGGTGATCACCGGCGCGGTCTACGCGGCCTTCGCCCTCGCCCTGGTGCTGATCTGGCGGTCCACCCGGATCGTCAACTTCGCGCAGGGCGCGATGGCCGCCCTGACGACGTTCATCGCCCTGTCGCTCATCGAGGGCGGCCAGTCCTACTGGGTCGGCCTGGCCGTCGCCCTGGTCGCCGGGCTGCTCATCGGTGCCGTCCTCGAGCGCGTGGTCATCCGGCCGGTCGAGGGCGGGCCCGAGCTCAACGCGGTCATCGTGACCCTCGGCCTGTTCATCGCCATCCAGGCGCTCATCTCGGTGCTGTTCGGGGTCAACCAGCGCGCGTTCGTCGCGCCGTTCTCCACGATCGGCTTCAAGGCCGGCGACTTCACGCTGGCGCTGAGCCCCAACACGGTGTTCACCCTCGGCGCGGTCCTGCTCGTGATGGTCGGGCTCATCGCCCTGTTCCGCTTCACCCGCGTCGGCCTGGCCATGCGCGCCTCGGCGTTCGGCCAGGAGGTCGCCCGGCTGCTCGGCGTCCGGGTCGGCCGGATGCTCACCCTCGGCTGGGCGCTGGCCGCCGTCGTGGGCTCGCTCGCGGGCATGCTGATCGCCGCCGAGGTCACCTTCGTGGCGCCCACGTTCATGGACGCGCTGATCGTCTTCGGCTTCGTCGCCGCGGTCCTCGGCGGCCTGGACTCCCCGATCGGCGCGGTCGTCGGCGGCCTGCTCCTCGGGCTGGCGCTCAGCTACGTGCGCGGCTACCTCGGGGACGAACTGGTCGGCCTCGCCGCGCTGGTGGTCCTCGTCGTGGTCCTGCTCGTGCGACCCGGCGGCCTGTTCTCGACGACCCAGACGCGGAGGGCATAGCACCGTGAGCGACCTGCAGACCCCCGCCTCCTCCCCGACCGCCGGGGCGGCCACCTCCGACGCGCCGTCCACGGCCACCGCCGCGAGCAACGCCAGCTCCGCACAGGCGGCCGGTGGCCGCACCTTCCTGCCACGGAACACGCTGCTGCGGCACCTGCTCGTGCTGGTCGTCTGCGCCGTCGCCGCGGTGATCCTGCTGGAGTCGACCGACCTCGGCTTCAACGCGCAGATCGGCTACGTCGCCTTCTACGCGATCGCCGCCGGCGGGCTGACCCTGCTGACCGGCCTCAACGGGCAGATCTCCCTCGGCCACGGCGCCCTCATGGCCGTCGGCGCGTACACGACGGCCCTGATGCTCGACGTCGACGAGCCGCTGCCGCTCATCGTGATCTTCCTGGCCGCGATCGTGCTGACCTCGCTCGTGGGGGCGGTCGTCGGCGTGGCCGCCGCGCGCCTGCACGGCCCCTACCTGGCCGGCGCCACGCTCGCCCTGGCGGTCGGCCTGCCGGGCCTGGCGCTGTACTTCCGGGACTTCCTCGGCGGCGAGCAGGGCCTCACGGTGTCCTCGCCCGAGCGCCCGGACTGGTTCGTCGAGGGCATCCGCACGCTGTCGGGCAACTCCGCCTCGGGCGTCAAGTGGATCGCCTACATCGCGGTCGCCTGCCTGCTGATCACCTACTTCCTGCTGGCCAACCTGATGCGCAGCCGGGTCGGGCGCACGTGGCGGGCGGTGCGCGACCAGGAGGTCGCCGCCGAGCTCGCCGGCATCAACCTCGGCACGTGGCGCGTGCTGGCCTTCCTGGTCAGCGCCGCCGCCGCGGGGCTCGCGGGAGCCGTGCTGGCGCTCGTCGTCCGCCTGACCGCCCCGACCGCCTTCACCATCGTCCTGTCCCTGTCCCTGCTGACCGCCATCGTCATCGGCGGTCTGGGCAGCCTCCTCGGGGCGCTCATCGGCTCGGCGCTGCTGGTGTTCCTGCCGCGCACGCTCCGGGACGCCGGGGAGTCGCTCAACATGGACGCCGCCCAGGCCGCCGAGATCTCCTACGTCGTCTACGGCGTGATCCTCGTGCTGGTCATGCTCTTCGCCCCGGCCGGTCTGGTCGGGTCGATCCGGCTGGCCTGGATGAAGCAGCGCGCCCGCCGGGCCGGCGCGCGCACCGGGGGGTGAGCAGCCGGGACCCCGTCGGCTGTCCCCCGATCCGGCCCTGCGGCCGGCTCAGCTCCACCCGCCCCAACCAGACCCCCCGGGCACAGACGCCCGGGTCCGCTCCAGAGGAGAACCGTTGACAAGATCCTCACGACGCCTCGTCAGCTTCGTGGCCGCGGCGACCGTCGCCACCACCCTGGCCGCCTGTGGCGGCGGCGACTCCGGTGGGGGTGGCGGTGGCGGCGACAGCGCGGAGAACGAGGCCTCCGACATCGGCATCACCGAGGACAGCATCAAGCTCGGCGCGCACTACCCGCTGACCGGCGTCGCGGCGCCCGGCTACAGCGAGATCCCGACCGGCGTCCAGGCGTACTTCGACTTCGTCAACGCCAACGGCGGGGTCAACGGGCGCCAGATCGAGTTCGTCTACCGGGACGACGCCTACAACCCGACCAACACCAGCCAGGTCGTCAACCAGCTCGTCCTCGAGGACGAGGTGTTCGCGATCATGTCGGGCCTCGGCACGCCGACCCACAACGCCGTCACCGACTTCCTCAACAGCGAGGGCGTGCCCGACCTGTTCGTGTCGTCGGGCTCGCGGCTGTGGGACGACCCGGAGGAGAAGCCGTACACCTTCGGCTGGCAGCCCGACTACGAGATCGAGGGCAAGATCATCGGCCAGTACGTGGCCGAGAACTTCCCCGACGCCAAGGTCGGCCTGTTCCTCCAGGGCGACGACTTCGGCGAGGACGGCTCGGCCGGCGCCCGTCAGTTCCTCGAGGACCAGATCGTCGCGGAGGAGACCTACGTCCCGGGCAACACCGACGTCCGTCCGCAGATCTCGGCCCTGCAGGCGGCCGGCGCGGACTTCGTCCTCGGCTTCAACGTCCCCAGCTACACGGCGCTGTCGCAGCTGACCGCGCTGCAGCTCGGCTACGACCCGCAGTGGTTCTACTCGAACGTCGGCTCGGACCCGGTGCTGGTCGGCTCGCTGCTGGCCCGCTTCTCCGAGGGCGCGATCAGTGACGCCAGCCTGCTCGACGGCGTGCTGACCACCGAGTACATCCCCGGCGTGGACAACCCGGACAACGAGTGGACCCAGCTGTGGCAGCGGGTGTGGGACGAGTCCGGCCAGGAGGGCGAGCTCAGCAACTACCGGGCCTACGGCATGTCGCAGGCCTACACGATGGTGCAGGCGCTGCAGGCCGCCGGCCAGAACCCGACGCGTGACGACCTGGTCGCCGCCGTCGAGCAGGCCGGTGGCGAGTGGGAGGGCCCGGGCTTCGCGCCCTTCCGCTACTCGGAGGACTCGCACGCCGGCTACAGCGGCATGCTCGTCAGCCGGCTGCTGGGCCAGGGCTCGGAGGAGCTGACGCCGGTGCTCGTCACCGACAACGGCGACGCCGAGATCACCGAGGCCGAGAACGAGCCGGCCAGCCCGCCGGAGAGCGGCATCCCGGACGAGGAGCCGATCAACTGAGGAAAGGTCCCCCTCGCAGGGCGAGGGGGACCGGCTCCGACGAGCCACACCGCACGACGAGCGGGCCGTCGGTTCCCTGCGGGGAGCCGGCGGCCCGTTCGCCGTCCCGGGTGGTCCCCGGACGACACTCAGCTACCGAAGTGTCGGGTGTTGATCTCCGGGTAGGGCCGGTCCAGGTCCTGCGCTCGGTGCGGGAACGGCGAGACGACGGGAGCAGGGCATGGTGCACGCGGCACGGACGATCCGGCGGGCGGTGGTGACCGGCGGGGCCGGCTTCCTCGGGTCCCACCTGTGCGAGCACCTGCTCGACCGCGGCGTCGAGGTGGTGTGCCTCGACAACTTCCTGACCGGGACGCCCGAGAACGTCGTCCACCTCCTGGAGCACCCCGGCTTCCGCCTGGTGCGCTGCGACGTCACCGACTTCGTGCACGTGCCCGGCCCGGTGGACCTCGTGCTGCACTTCGCCTCGCCGGCCAGCCCGCTGGACTACCTGCGGATGCCGATCGAGACGCTCAAGGTCGGCAGCCTCGGCACCCTGCACACCCTCGGCCTCGCGCACGAGAAGGGCGCCCGCTACGTCCTGGCCTCCACCTCGGAGGTCTACGGCGACCCGCTGGTGCACCCGCAGCCCGAGGAGTACTGGGGCAACGTCAACCCGGTCGGCCCGCGCGGCGTGTACGACGAGGCCAAGCGCTTCAGCGAGGCGATGACCACCGCCTACCGGACGTCGAAGGGCACCGACACCGCCATCGTGCGGATCTTCAACACCTACGGCCCCCGCATGCGCCCCGACGACGGCCGCGCCATCCCCGCGTTCGTGGGCCAGGCGCTGTCCGGGCGGCCGCTGACCGTCGCCGGCGACGGCTCGCAGACCCGCTCGATCTGCTACGTCGACGACACCGTCCGCGGCATCCTCGCCCTCGCGTGGTCCGACCAGCCGGGGCCGGTGAACATCGGCAACCCCGACGAGCTGTCGATGCTGCGGCTGGCCCGGTGGATCGTCGAGCTGACCGGGTCGTCGTCGGAGGTCTCCTTCATCGACCTGCCCGTCGACGACCCGAAGGTCCGCCGCCCCGACACCCGGCGGGCCGAGGAACTGCTCGGCTGGCGGCCCACGGTCCCCTCCGAGGAGGGGCTGCGCCGCACGGTGGCCTGGTTCGCCGAGCAGCGGGAGGCAGCCGCGCTGCGCGTCGGATGAGCCGGCCGGGGTGTCCTCGGCCACTGTCTGGCCGCCGCCCTGCTCCGTGTCCTGGTTCACGTTTACATTGGGACGGGCGGCTGTGGGCACGCCGAGGAACCGGACACTGACGGAGAGTCATTCATGGGCCGCCACGCGGACACCACCTCTGCGCGCCGCGTACAGCGACCCGCTCCCATCGCGCTGATCGTCGCCCTGCTCGTCGTGGCCCTCGTGGCCGGCGGCGTCGTGTGGTGGCTCGCCGGCTCGGGCAGCGGCGACGGCTGCGAGAACACCCGCACCGTCCGGGTCACCGTCGCCCCCGAGCTGGGGGACGTCGCCCGGGAACTCCTCGCCGAGCCGCAGGACCTCGGCGGCGGCGCCTGCGCGGCGGCCGAGGTGACCGCCCAGGAGCCGCTGCAGACCGTCGGCGACCTCGGCGCCCTCGAGGGGCCCGGGCTGCCGCAGGTGTGGGTGCCCGACAGCTCCCTGTGGGCCGTGCGCGCCGGCGACGCCCCGCTCGACGCGTCGGGCTCCATGGCGACCTCGCCGGTGGTCCTCGGCACCAGCAGCGCGGCCGCCGACGAGCTCGGCTGGAGCGCCACGCCGCCCCCCTGGAGCGAGGCGCTGTCCGGTGCCCGCCCGGTCGCCGTCCCGGACCTCGCGACCAGCGCCGAGGGCGTCTCGGCCCTGGCCGCCGTCCGCTCGTCCCTCGGGGGCGGGGACGCCGCGGACAACGCCGTCGTGCAGGCCGTGCTCGCCGCGCGCCGCGGCCCGTCGGTCACCCCCGCCGAGGCGCTCGGCGCCGCGCAGGCCGGTGACCCCGACGCGCCGCTGCTGCCGATGAGCGAGCAGGAGGTCATCAGCACCAACCGCGGCGCCGAGGACTCCTCGCTGGTCGCCGTCTACCCGGCCGAGGGCTCCCCCGAGCTGGACTACCCGGTGCTGCGGGTGGGCTCGGCCTCCGACGACGACCGCGCCGCCGTCGACGCCGTCGTCCGCCGGCTGACGTCGGAGGCCGCGGGCACCGCCGTCCTGGCCGCCGGGTTCCGTGACGCGGAGGGGACCGCCCCGACCGACCCCGGCCCGGCGTGCGCGAGGAGGCGCCCGAGGTGCTCGAGGTCGACGCCGAGCAGGTGACCGACCTGCTGGCCGAGCTCGCCCGGCTGGCCGCGCCCTCGCGGCTGCTGACGGTCTGGGACGTGTCGCAGTCGATGGAGGCCCCCGCCGGCGACGGCACTCGCGCCACCCTGATGCGCGACGCCGCCCTCAGTGCCCTGGAGCTCCTGCCGGGCAACGCGGCGGGCGGCGTCTGGGCGTTCGCCTACCAGTTGCAGGGCGAGCAGGACTGGATCGAGCTCGCGCCCGTCCGCGAGATGGACGCCGAGGTCGACGGCGGCACGCAGCGCGAGTTCCTGGCCCAGCAGTTCCAGTCCCTCCCCGACCGGCTCTCCCCCGGAGGCACGGGACTGTTCGACACCACCCTCGCCGCGGTGCGCGCCGCGCGGGACCAGTACGACCCGAACGCCGTGAACAGCGTCGTGCTCGTCACCGACGGCACGAACGAGGACTCCGCCGGCATCTCGCTGGACGAACTGCTGCAGACGCTGGAGTCCGAGGTCGACCCGCAGCGGCCGATCAAGGTCATCGGGGTCGCGCTCGGCCCGGACGCCGACATCGCGGCGCTGGAGGAGATCGCCTCGGCGACCGGCGGGGCCTCCTACTCCGCCGTCGACCCCAACGACCTGCAGGACGTCCTCTTCGACGCCCTCCGCCAGCGCTAGGCGAGCAGCCGGTCCAGCGCCGCGGTCACCTCACCGACGGGGATCCGCGCCAGCGCGGGGTCCAGCTCGGTGCCCCAGGGGTCGCCGGTGCCGTCGCCGTGCCAGAGGACGACGTGCTGCGGTCGCGCCGGCGGGCCCCACAGCGCCGGGGACACCGGGCCGAAGAGCACCACGGAGGGACGGCGGTAGGCGGTGGCCAGGTGTGCCACGCCGGTGTCGCCGCTGACCACGACGCGGGCGGCGGCCACCGTGGCGGCCAGCTCGAGCGTCGACGTCGTCCCGGCGAGCACCGCCTCCTCCCCCAGCCCGGCCCCGCGCGCGACGGCGCAGGCGAGGTCGCGCTCCGCCGGGCCGCCGGTGACGCGGACGTCGTGCCCGGCCTCCGCGAGGGAGCGCGCCACCGCGGCGAACCGCTCGGCGGGCCAACGCCGGCCGGGGAAGGCCGCTCCGGGGTGCACGAGCGCGGCCCCGGCCACCGGCGGGGGCACGGCCGGGACGGCGAGGTCGAGCGCGTCGGGGTCCGCCGCGACACCGAGGCCCTCGGACACCAGCCGGCACCAGCGCCGGACCTCGTGCTCGTCGGGGTACCAGGTCGGGCCGGGGTAGCCGGGGCTGGCGAAGGTCAGCAGCCGCGCCGGACGCAGGCCGGCGACGACGACGTGCGAGGCCGGCCCCTTGCCGTGCAGGTCCACGGCCAGCTCGGGGGGCGGCCCGTCCCAGTCCAGCGGCTCGAGCTCGCGGGCGGGCAGCACCTCGTCGACGGCGTCGACCAGCCCGGCCAGCGGCGCCAGGGCGGCCGTGGTCGCCAGGACCAGCCGGTGGTCCGGGACGGCGGCGCGCACCGCCCGGATCGCCGGGACGCCGGTGAGCAGGTCCCCGAGCCCGAGCGGCCGCAGCACGACCGCCACCGGCTGTGCAGCTTCGCGGAGTCGCACGGAGTCGGCGGAGCTCACACCCGGGAGCGCTCGACGAGGGCGGTGGTCGAGTGCCCGTCCAGGTAGGGCAGGACGACCGCCTGGCCGCCCCACCGGCGCAGCACCGCGGCCTCGGGCAGGTCGGCGCCGGCGTAGTCACCGCCCTTGGCCCAGACGTCGGGCCGCAGCCGGTCGAGCACCTCCGCCGGGGTGTCCTCGTCGAACACCACGACGGCGTCGACGAACTCCAGCGCCTCGAGCACCCGGGCGCGGTCCGGCGCGGTCACCAGCGGTCGCGAGGGCCCCTTGAGCCGGCGCACGGACTCGTCGGAGTTGATGCACACGACCAGGCAGTCGCCCAGCCCGCGGGCGGCGCGCAGCGTGGCCACGTGGCCGGCGTGCAGCAGGTCGAAGCAGCCGCCGGTGGCCACCACGGTGCCACCGGCCGCGCGCACGCGGTTCAGCAGCGCCGCGACCCCGTCCTCGGCCGCGACGTCCGGCTCGCGCACCGTCGAGGCGTCCCAGGCCGAGGCCCCGCCGGCGGCCACGAAGCGCCCGGCGAACGCGACCGCGGCGGCCACCGCCTCGCCGGTCACCGCGCCGTCGGCGAGCGCCAGCGCCGCGGCGGCGGCGAAGGAGTCGCCGGCGCCGCACGGGTCGCCGCCGGTCACGGGCACCGCCGGGACCACCATCGGGGCGCCCTCGCCGTAGGACAGCAGCGCGCCCCGGGCCCCCAGCGTGACCGCGACCGCGCCCACGCCCCAGTGCCGGATCAGCGCCTCGGCCCGCCCGCCCACGGCGGCCAGTCCGTCGCCGTCGGCGGGCACACCCGCGGCGGCGGCCACGCGGGCGGCCTCCGAGGCGTTGGGCGTCACGAGCCGGACGCTCGGCACCGGATCGGCACCGCGCGGGTGCGGGTCCCAGACCACCGGGCCGCCGGCCTCGCCCAGCGCCGCGCGGACGGCGGGGTCGGACGTCGTGCCGCGCCCGTAGTCGGCGACGAGCACGGCGGCGGCGTCGCGGATGGCCTCGCGCGCCTCGGCCGGGAGCTCGCCGAGGGTGACGGCGGGCGCGCCGCTGTCGAGGCGCACCACCGAGTGGTCGCCCACGCGCACCCGCTGCTTGACCGCGGTGCCACCCGTGGCCGGGACGGCGACCAGCCGCACCCGGCCGGCCAGCAGCGCCCGCAGCCGCGCGGCGCCCTCGTCGTCGGCGAGCGGGGCGACCAGCACGACCTCGCGGCCGGTGGCCTGCGCGGCGATGACGGCGGCCAGCGCCGCGCCGCCGGGGCGCTCGCGGGTCTCCAGGTCCTCGACCACGGGCACCGGCGCGTCCGGGGTCAGGCGGGACGCGGTGCCGACCAGGTCGACGTCGAGCAGCGCGTCGCCGACGACGACGACCGCTCCCCCACCTCCCCCGCTCACTGCGCGACCCCGAGGCGCGACCGGGGCACCCGCGCCGGCTCGGCCAGCACCGCGGCGTCGAAGGCCGCGCACAGCAGGTGCAGCGCGACCAGGTGGCACTCCTGCACGGTCGCCGTCCACGGGGAGTCGATGCAGACCGCCTCGTCCGACGCCGCGGCCAGCGGGTTGGGCGCCGGGCCGGTGATCGACAGGACGGTGATGCCGCACTCGCGGGCGCGGCGGGCGGCGGCGACGGCGTTCGGCGAGCGGCCCGAGGTCGACAGCAGCACCAGGACGTCGCCGGCGCGGCCGTGCGCCTCGACCTGCCGGGCGAAGAGCTCGTCGGCCGGGTAGTCGTTGGCGATCGCGGTGAGCGACGAGGTCTCGGCGGTCAGGCAGATCGCGGAGAACGGCGGCCGGTCGGCGCGGTAGCGGCCCACGAGCTCGGCGGTCAGGTGCTGCGCCTGCGCGGCGCTGCCCCCGTTGCCCGCCGCGAGCAGCCGCCCGCGGGACTCGCCGCACAGGACGTCGGCCAGCAGTCCGCCCCAGCGGTCGAGGGTGTCGACCGACCGGTCGAGGCTGCGCAGCGCCGACGTCAGCGAGGCCACGTGGTCGCGGCCGGTGAGGTGCGTGCAGGAGCCGGGCGAGGCGACCTCGCCGGCGGTGCTCTCGAAGGCGGAGTGGGGCGCGGTGCTCATCGGGAGGCCTCCAGGGGCGCTCATCGGACGGCCTCGACGGGACGCCGGGTGGACAGGACCTGCCGGTAGACGGCCTCGGTGTCGGCGGCCACGCGGGCCCACCGGTAGCGGGCGCGGGCCCGCCGGACCCCGGCCGCGCCGTAGGCGGCGCGGCGGGCGTCGTCGGCCAGCAGCGCGGCGAGCACCGCGCCGAGCCGGGCCGGGTCGCGGGGCGGCACGAGGTCACCGGTGACGCCGTCGGCGACGGAGTCCTGCAGCCCGCCGACGGCGGTGGCCACCACCGGGCGGCCGCAGGCCATGGCCTCCAGCGGGGTGATGCCGAACGGCTCGTACCAGGGCACCGCCAGGACGACGTCGGCCGAGCGGATCCACGAAGGGACGTCGGCCCGGCCCACCGAGCCGGTGAACACCAGCCGGTCGGCCACGCCCAGGGAGGCGGCGACGGCGCGCAGCCGGCGCACCTCCGGGTCGGCGTCGAGCGCGCCGGCCGGCGGCCCCCCGACGACGACGAGCTCGGCGTCCGGGACGGCGGCCAGCGCGCGGACGGCGTCCTCCTGGCCCTTGCGCTCCACCAGCCGGCCGAGCACCAGCAGCCGGGGCCGGTCCGAGCGCGGTGCCACCGGCCCGCGCGGCGTGAACGCGGTGGTGTCCACGCCGCAGGGGACGACGGACACGCGGTCGCGGGACAGGCCCAGGCGGCGCAGCTCGAACACCTCGTCGCTGCAGGTGGCCACCACGTGACCGACCGCCCGGCACAGGCTCCGCTCCAGCTCGACGCGCTGCGCCGGCGAGGTGTCGGCGTCGCCCTGGTGGCGGCGCTTGACCGAGCCGAGCGCGTGGAAGGTCTGCAGCACCGGCACGGGCGTGAGCAGGCTCCCGGCGGCCTCGACGGCGGCCAGCCCGCTCATCCAGAAGTGCGCGTGGACGACGTCGGGCGGCGTCACCGACCAGCGGGCCCGCAGCGCGGCGGCCATCGCCGGCACGTGCCCGAGCAGGTCGTCCTTGGGCAGCGCCCGGGCCGGGCCGGCGGTGAGGTGGCTGACCACGTAGCCGTCGGCGGTGGGGACCTCGTCGGGCAGGCCGGGGTCGTCGCGGCGGGTGTGCACGGTGACGTCGTGGCCGCGCGCGGCCAGGCCTGCGGCGAGCGCGGCGACGTGCACGTTCTGGCCGCCGGCGTCCACGCCGCCGATCGCGGCCAGCGGCGAGGCGTGCTCGCTGACCAGGTCGATGCGCAGGGGTGCGCCGGATACCCGGTGCGTCCTCATCGGGTGACCTCCTCGAGCAGGGTGTCCCAGTCGGAGAGGAACCGGGGAAGCCCGTACCGCTCCAGCGCGGCGGCGCGTGCCGCCTTGCCGGCCAGCCGGGCGGCGTCCTCGTCGTGCAGGTAGGTGCGCACCGCGTCCCACAGGACCTCGGGCCGGGTGGAGAGCACGCCGGCGCCCGCCGGCACCGCCTCGACGACCTCGGTGGCCGCCAGCGCGACCACCGGCATGCCGAGGTGCATGGCCTCGAGCAGCGAGAGCCCGAGCGAGGTCCAGCGGACCGGGTGCACGTAGACCCGGCGGCGGGCCAGCTCGGTGTGCATCACGGACTGCGGCGGGTCGTCGTACAGGGCGACCCGGCCGGGATCGAGGGCGTAGCGCTCGTGCAGCCCGGACAGGCCCATCCCGAAGACGTCGACCGGAGCGGCCTGCGCCAGCCCGGCCAGCAGGTCCGCGCCCACCGTGCGGCCCCGGCGCACCGGCTCGTTGGTGACGACGGCGGCGCGGGCCAGCTCGCCGGTCCAGCGCTCGCCGGGGTCGACGATGCCGTGCTCGATCACCGTCGTGGGCGCTCGGCCGTTGTCGTAGAAGAGCCGGTTGAAGTGGGTGACGTGCGCGATCGGGACGTCGTCGCGGTCGGCCAGCGGGTGCCGCGTGTACGGGACCGGCGCGGCGCCCTCCTCCAGGCCCGGCGCGTTGTGCTCGAGGAAGACCGCCGGCAGGTCACGGCCGGGCTCGCGGCCGAGCCACTCGCGGACCAGCTCGAGGTCGCGCACCCGCTGCAGCACGACGACGTCGACCTGCTCGTCGCCCAGCTGCTCCGGGGTCACCTCGCGGGCCGACGCCGGCCAGTCCCACGTGCGGGCGCGTCCCAGTCCGTCCGGGCCCCGGCCGGGGACCACGGGCAGCAGGTACTCGTGCGCGCCCTGGACGAACGCCGTCGTCCAGGAGCCGTGCACGTGCCAGACCAGGACCCTCACGCGGCCACCACCTTCTCCACCGCCGCGACGACGTCCGCCGCGGTCACCGACGTCAGACAGGGGTGGCCGGGCACCGGGCAGACGCGGGCCCGCGTGTCACGGCAGGGCGCGTCCTGGTCGCCGAGCAGCACGGTGGGGACGCCGTAGGGCGCCCACCGCGCGGCCGGCACCACCGGGCTGAACAGCGAGACCACCGGCGTCCCCACGGCGGCGGCCAGGTGCGCGGGTCCGGTGTTGCCGACGACCACGGCCGCGGCGCCGTCGAGCAGGGCGGCCATCTCCGGCAGGGTCGTGGCGCCCCCGAGGTCGACGCCGCGGGTGCCGGCCACGGCGGCGGTGAGCTCGCGCTCCCCCGGCCCGCCGGTGACCAGCACGCGGTGGCCGGCGTCGGCGAGGGCCTCGACCGCCGCGGCGCAGCGCTCGGCGGGCCAGGCGCGGGCGGGGACCGAGGCGCCCGGGTGCAGGACGACGTAGCCCGGCTGGTGCGGCGTCGCCGGCAGCGGGCGGCGGACCGCGAGCCGGCCGTCGTCGCCCTCGGGGAGGTCGAAGCCGGCCGCGCGGGCCAGCGACAGCGCCCGCTCGGGCTCGGGCAGGTCCACCTCGTCGTCCCGGCCGAGCCGGTGGCGGACGTCGAGCAGCGCGCCCGGGTAGTCGACGCTGATCGCGCTCAGCCGGGGCACGCCGGCCGCGCGCAGCAGCAGGGCTAGCGGCAGCGGCGACTGGTGGAACGACGTGCTGAGGACGGCCTCGTCGGGCGCCAGCGCCCGCACCCGGTCGGTGAGCGCGGCGAGGTCCGCGGCGTCCACCGGCGGCGGGTCGCCGAGGATCCAGGGGCAGGCCCACGTCCAGACCTCGTCGACGCCGGGGAGCAACGCGGCGGCCTCGGCGCCGGCCGGACCGGCGAGGAACACCACCCGCTCGGCACCGGCGGCCACAGCGCGGACCAGCGGCCCCTGCAGCAGGACGTCACCGGCGTTGTCGAGCCGGGCGACGAGGACGGTGCCCCTGCGGCGGCTCACCACCGGCCCGCCAGGACGTCACCGACCGCGGCGGTCAGCGTCTCCGCCCGGCGCGGTGCGGCGGCGACCTCCTGCTTCCGCGTCACCGGCGTCGGCACCATGACCCCGACGGCGCCGGCGGCCGCCGCGGCCTCGACGTCGGCGCCGATGTCACCGATCACCACGGTCCGCGCCGGGTCGACGTCGAGCTCCGCGCAGGCGGCCTCCACCATCCCGGGCGCCGGCTTGCGGCAGGTGCAGCCGTCCTCGGGGCCGTGCGGGCACACCTGGACCGTGTCGAACGGGCCGAGCAGCTCGTCGAGCCGCGCCATGCAGGCGTCGACCTGCTCGCGGGTGATGATCCCGCGGGCCACGCCGGACTGGTTGCTCACCACCCCGACCCGGACGCCGCGGGCACGCAGCGCGTCGACCGCCTCCCGCGCCCCCGGCACCGGCTTCACCAGCTCCGGGTCGCCGTTGTAGGGGTAGTCGCGCACGAGGGTGCCGTCGCGGTCGAACAGGACCAGGTCCGGCAGCCCGCGCCACGGCGTCACCCGGCGGTGCCGCACGGCGCCGCGCAGGAAGTGCCAGGTGGCCAGCGGTGGGATGGCCGCGCTGGTGAGCGCCATGGTGGTCACCTCGGCGCGGTCGCGGGGGCCGGGGGCGATGCGGGCCCGGGCGAACTCGGCGGTGCCCGCGGCCCAGGCCAGGGCGGCGGCGAGCGCGGCACGGGGACGCCGTGCGGCGGCCAGTCCGACGGCGGCCAGCGCCGCCGTCGTGACCGCCAGGTGCTGCGGCCGGCGGCCGACCGCGGCGTCGGCGCGCGCGCGCCAGGTGGGGCCGTGCAGCCGGCGCATGAGGACGTCGTCGGCGTTGCCGGCCTGCACGCGCACGCTGACCCACCGGTCGGTGGGCCGGACCGGGTGGGTGATCCAGCGCTCGCCGCGCACCAGCCGGCTGCCGGTGTCCATGACCCGCAGCGCGAGGTCGGAGTCCTCGCGGAAGGCGCGGGGGAAGCGCTCGTCGAACCCGCCGACGGCGGCCAGCGCGGCGCGGCGGTAGGCGAGGTCGGCGGTGATCCACGCGCTCGTGGCCAGGCCCGCGGTGCCGCGCTCCCAGTCGGTGGGCCGGCGGTCCTCCGGCAGCGGCACCCGCACCCGGCCCTGGCTGCCGGCGACGTCGTCGGGCAGCCCCGTCAGGTCCGCCGCCAGCCGCTCGTACCAGTCGGGATCGGGGACGACGTCGTCGTCGAGGAAGGCGATCCACGGGGTGCGGGCCACCCGCCAGCCGAGGTTGCGCGCGCGGGCGGGGCCGCCACCGCCGGTGCGGACCACGCGCACCGGCGGCAGGCCGGGCCGGTCCACCTCGAGCGGGGGGCCCTCCGGCCGGTCGTCGACGACGACCAGCTCGGCCGGGCGCGGCCCCGGTGCAGCGGCCAGGGCGTCGAGGAGCACGCCGAGCGACGGCCGGCCGATGGTCGGCACGACGACGGTGCACTCCGCGAGCATGATCGCGCCCTGCCCGGACGCGATCCCCCGCAAACACTACGGGCTTGAAGTTCCTCCGGACGCGTCCCGGCCCCCTGCGGGGGCCCGCCGCGAGCTCGCGAGTGGCGGGGGCAGGGCGGTCCTCCGTCAGCGGCGGATGCGGGTCGCGGCGGACACCCGCGCGAGCGCGTCGGTGACCACGGCGGCGTCGTCCCCCAGCAGGGCGAGCAGGTGCGCCACGAGCTCGTCGTGGGTGACCGCGGCGGCCCGGGCGCGCTCGCGGCCGGCCTCGGTGAGCCGCGCGTGCAGCAGCCGCCGGTCCCCCGGCCGCCGCTCCCGCACGACCAGGCCCTGCTCGACCAGCCGGCCGACCGTGCTGGTCACACCGGCGCGGGAGAGCCCGAGCGCCTCGGCGACCTCGCCCATCGTGGCCCGCTCGCCGGGCGCCTCGGCGATCCGCCGCAGGGCCTCGAAGCCGGTCAGGGACAGGTCGTGCTCGCGGTGCAGCGCGGAGTCGACGCGGTGGGTGATGCGGTCGTGCACCTGGACGATCCGCAGCCAGGTCTCCGCCGGCCGGGGGGCGGCTCCCGCGAGCGCCGCCGGGTCGGCCGGGACCCCGGTGGTTAGCACGTCGTCGGGGCGCATTCCCCCATCGTCGCCCAGGTCCGCCTCAGGCGCTCCCGGTCGCGTCGGCGGCCGACGGCCGGCGGGCCGCGACCAGGACCAGCCCGGTGGCCGCGCCCACGAGCGCGAGCCCGGCGGCGACCAGCGGCAGCGGGTCGGGGTCGACGGCGCTCGAGGCGGCGGCCACGCGCAGCAGCACCGCGGCCGTGACCGCGCTGTCGGCGCCGACCAGCTCGATCGTCGTCGTCCCGGGGGCACCGCCGTCGGGGACGTGCACCACGACCTCGACCGTGCCGTCCTCCCCCGCCGTGGCGGAGCCGAGGACGGTGCCGTCGGTGGCGGTGACGGTGACCTCCTCGCCGGCACCGAAGCCCGCCCCGGAGACCACCACCCGGCCGCCGGCCGCCACCTGGCCGACCGGGGCCGAGGCGACCACGTCACCGGCCGGCGGGCCGTCGGCCGGCGCGCCGGGCGCGGTCTGCGGCGCGGGCGGGCCGGGCACCGGGATCGGCACGGCCTCGGGGGCCACGCCGTCCGTCGGCGCGTCGGCCGAGGGGGGCACGACCGGGGCGTCGAGCTCGCCGGGCACCGCCGCGGTCGGGGGCGCGGAGATGGCGGCGCAGTCCTCCTCGGCCGGGCGGGTGAAGGAGAAGCCGTCGAGCTCGTCGACGTAGGCCGTGCCCGAGCCGTCGAGCGCGGCGTACTCCAGCCGGCTGTCGATCGTCTCGCCCCAGTCGACGTCACCGGTCCGCAGCACCACCGTCTGGCCCGGCTCGAGCTCGGCGGCGTCCTCCCCCTCGGGGGAGCGCGTGGTGGCCAGCGTGACGGCGTAGGCGACCGTCCCCGCCGTCACCTCGACGGCGACCCCGCCGGGGTGGCAGCTCGGCCCGTTCGTGACGCGGGCGTCGGGGCGGGCGGGGTCGTCGACGGCGAGCGCGGGCGCGGCGAGGAGCACCCCGCCACCCAGCAGGCCGACGGCGAACAGCAGAGCGAGCCCTGTCGACAGGACAGGGCGGGGGATGCCACACGGCACCGACCCGACCGGCACGTTTCCCCCTCGAGCGGTCGTGCACGCCGCGCCACCGGTGGTTCCGGCGACGGCGCGCACCCATGATGCGGTGCGTGAGCGGCCGTTGACGACGGGTCGGCGGCGCGTCGCGAGCAGGGCACGGCGTGTCGGTCGCCGGGCGTGTCGCGAGGCCCGGGCGAGGGTGGTGAGGCGGGTCACTACGGTGGCCGTGTGGACTCAGCCGCCGGGACCGGCCGCCGCCGTCAGAACGAGGTCTACCGCGCCGGGGTGTACGGGCGCAGGCCGCTCGTGCCCACCACCGCCGAGCCGCTGCAGCGCCGCGCCCGCGCGCGGCTGACCGCCCGGGCCTACGCCTACGTGGCCGGGGGCGCCGGCGAGGAGGCCACCCAGCGGGCCAACCGCACCGCGTTCGACCGGTGGGCCGTCGTCCCGCGGGTGCTGCGCGACGTCAGCGCCCGGGACACGTCCGTGGAGCTGTTCGGCCGCCGCATCCCCGCGCCGCTGCTGCTCGGCCCGGTCGGGGCGCTGGAGCTGGTGCACCGCGAGGCCGACCTGGCCGTCGCCCGTGCCGCGGCGTCGCTGGGCGTGCCGTTCGTCTTCTCCAACCAGGCGTCGGTGCCGATGGAGACCTGCGCGCAGGCCATGGGGGACGCGCCGCGCTGGTTCCAGCTGTACTGGTCCACCTCCGACGAGCTGGTGGAGAGCCTCGTCGGGCGGGCCGAGGCCTCCGGCGCCGAGGCGCTGGTGGTCACGCTCGACACCACGATGCTCGGCTGGCGCCCGCGCGACCTCGACCTCGGCCACCTGCCCTTCGCGCTCGGC
Organism: Geodermatophilus normandii; assembly: GCF_003182485.1. NCBI lineage: Bacteria > Bacillati > Actinomycetota > Actinomycetes > Geodermatophilales > Geodermatophilaceae > Geodermatophilus > Geodermatophilus normandii. The sequence goes on from NZ_QGTX01000001.1 coordinate 893,421, forward strand.
AAGGGCATCGCGCAGTACACCTCCGACCCGGTGTTCCGGCGGCTGGTCGAGGAGCGGGTGGCCGCGGCCGGGGACGCCGCGCCCGCGCAGGCCGCCGAGGCCGCCGGGCGCGACCGCCAGCCGCGCCCGACGCTGGCCGCCGTGGTGGCGATGGTGGGCATGGCCCGCGCCTGGCCCGGCCCGCTCAGGGAGAACCTGCGCTCGCCGCTGCCGCGGGCCGCCGTCGAGACGTTCCAGGCCATCTACTCGCGGCCCTCGATCACCTGGGCCGACCTCGCCTGGCTGCGGTCGCGCACCCGGCTGCCCATCCTGCTCAAGGGCGTGCTGCACCCCGACGACGCCCGGCGCGCCCTGGACGAGGGCGTCGACGGCGTGGTCGTGAGCACGCACGGCGGCCGGCAGGTGGACCGCTCGATCTCCGCGCTGGACGCCCTGCCCGACGTCGTCACGGCGGTCGGCGACCGCGCGCCGGTGCTGCTCGACAGCGGCATCCGCAGCGGCGCCGACGTGCTGGTCGCGGTGGCCCTGGGCGCGCGGGCAGTGCTGCTCGGCCGGCCCTACGCGTGGGGGCTGGGCCTGGGCGGCGAGGCCGGCGTGCGGCAGGTCGTCTCCGACGTCCTCGGCGAGTTCGACCTCACGCTGGGCCTCACCGGCCACACCTCGGTCGCCGAGCTGACCCCGGAGGCCCTCCGCCGCGTGTGGTGACGTCGAGCGGCAGGAATGGCCGTTCCTGCCGCTCGGCGAGAGGGTGGGCGCCACCCGTCCGACGGCACCCCCGCCGAGGAGGCCCGCGTGAGTGCTCCGTCCGTGCGCGCCCAGCTGTTCCGGCGCAAGCCCGTGTCGGCCATGGTCGAGGAGACCGGCGCCACCGACGCCGACGGCGGGGTGCTGGCCCGCCGCATCGGGGTCGGCCAGCTCATGGCGCTGGGCATCGGCGCCACGATCGGCACCGGCATCTTCTTCGTGATGAGCACGGCGGTGCCCGAGGCGGGCCCGGCCGTCGTCGTCTCCTTCGTCCTGGCCGCCGTCACCGCCGGGTTCACCGCGCTCTGCTACGCCGAGCTGGCCTCCACCATCCCGGTCGCCGGCTCGTCGTACTCCTACGCCTACGCCACGCTCGGCGAGGTCGTCGCCTACGTCGTGGGCTGGTGCCTCGTGCTGGAGTACGCGGTCAGCTCGGCGGCGGTGTCGGTGGGCTGGAGCGAGTACCTCAACGAACTCCTCGACGACGTCATCGGCGTCCGCATCCCCGACGCGCTGTCCTTCGCGCCCGGCGCCGGCGGGGTCGTCAACCTGCCCGCGATCGTGCTGGTGACCCTGTGCGCGCTGCTGCTCGTGCGCGGGGCCAGCGAGTCGGCGCGCGCGAACGCGGTCATGGTCGTGCTGAAGGTCTGCGTGCTGCTGTTCTTCGTCGTCATCGCGTTCACCGCCTTCGACGCCGGCAACCTGTCGCCGTTCGCACCGCTCGGGGTGGCCGGGGTCAGCGCGGCGGCGTCGTCGATCTTCTTCAGCTTCATCGGCCTGGACGCCGTGTCGACCGCCGGAGAGGAGGTCCGCGACCCGCGCCGGACCCTGCCGCGGGCGATCATCGGCGCGCTGGTCGTGGTCACGGTGGTCTACCTGCTGGTCGCGCTCGCCGCGGTGGGCGCCCAGGCGGCCGGCGCCTTCGAGGGCCAGGAGGCGGGGCTGGCGGTGATCCTCGAGGACGTCGCGGGATCGCGGTGGCCGGCCGTCGTCCTGGCCGCCGGAGCGGTGGTCTCGATCTTCTCGGTGACGCTGGTGACCATGTACGGCCAGACGCGGATCCTGTTCGCGATGAGCCGGGACGGCATGATCCCGTCGCTGTTCGGCCGCGTCGACCGGCGCACGCTCACCCCCGTGCGCGGCACGGTCGCCGTCGCGCTGTTCGTCGGCGTGCTGGCGGGCTTCGTCCCGCTGGACTTCCTCATCGACCTGACCAGCATGGGCACGCTGGTCGCCTTCACCGTCGTGTCGATCGGCGTGATCGTGCTGCGCCGCACCCAGCCGGACCTCCCGCGCGGCTTCCGCGTGCCCGGCTACCCCGTCGTACCGGTGCTGTCGGTGGCCTTCTGCCTGTACCTCATCTACGGGCTGCCCGGGGTCACCTGGGCGCTGTTCGCCGGCTGGCTGGCCATCGCCGCCGTCGTGTACGCCACCTACGCCCGCACCCACTCGGCCCTGCGGGCGCCGCGGTGACCCTCGTCGTCGGTCACCCCGCCGACCTCGAGGAGCGCGGCGAGGCCCACCTGCGCCTGGCCGCGACGCTGGCCCGCACGAGCGGGGACGACGTCGTGGTGGCCACGGTGACCGCGCGCGGCTTCCCCGACCCGCGCGTGGACCGCGAGTACCGGCTCTGGGTCGCCGACCTGGTGCGGTCCCGCCAGGGCCGGGCGGCGCACGACCTGCGGGGCGCCGGGGTGGCCGAGGTGCGCACCGTCGCCGTCGAGGCGTCCTCGGTCCCGGCCGGGCTGGTGACCGTGGTGGAGCAGGTCGGCGGCACGCTGCTGGTGCTCGGCCGGGAGGGCGCGGTGCCCGAGCACCTGCTGCACTCCTCCCCCGTGCCGCTCGCGCTCGCCGCGCGGGCCGGCTCCCCCGGGGAGCGGGTGACCCGGCTGACCTGCACCTGGGCCGGGACCGAGCGCTCCCGCGCCGCGCTGGCCTGGGCGCGGCGCACCGCGGCGGCCTGGGACGTGCCGCTGCGGCTGGTCACCTTCGCGCCCGAGCGCGACCCGATGCTGCCGTCGGAGACCGGCCTGCACGTGGAGCGCGAGGTCAGCACGGCCTGGGCGCGGCAGGCGCAGGCCGAGCTGCAGCGGGTGGCCGCCGGCCTCCCCGGCCCGCCGGACACCCTGGTGGCACGGGGCTCGGGATGGGCCGGCGCGGTGTCGGCCGCGGGGTGGACCGACGGCGACGTGCTGGTGGTCGGGTCCTCACGGCTCGGTCCGCTGGCGCGGGTCTTCCTCGGGTCGACGGCGACCCGCATCGTGCGCGCCGCGCCGGTCCCGGTGGTCGTCGTCCCCCGGGGCACGGAGGGCTGAGGCGACACGCCCGCAGAGGGGCCGGCTTGACTCTCGCTGTGACGCGGCTCACAGTTGGGACGGGCGGGGGTAGCCGGGAAACGAGTGGCCACCGACAGCTCGGTGGACCGACCAACGCGGCCAGACCGCCAGGACCGGCCCCCCGCCCCTCTCCGGCCTCCGGGACCGCAGCCCTCAGCCCGCGAGCAGGGCGGCGAGCGCGGCCGTCCCCTCGAGGAGGGCCCGGGAGCGGGTGTCGACGTCCGCGTCCCGTGCCGCCAGCGCGGCGAGGACGTCGTCGCTCCGGCCCGCCTGGCGGAACTGCGGCAACAGCTCCCGCAGCGGGCCGATGCGGTACCCGGCGCGGCGGAGCTGGACGACGATCCGGGCGTCGCGGACGTCGGCCGGCGTGTACCGCCGCGCCTCGCCGGCGGCCCGCCGGGGGACGACGAGCCCCTCGGCGTCCCAGTGCCGCAGGGTCGACGGGCGCACGCCGAGGGCGGTCGCGAGCTCCGAGACGCCCATCGCGTCCGACGGCCGCACGTCCGCGATCGGCTCGGCGGCGATCAGGCCGGCGGCCTCCCGGGCGAGGGCCAGGTCCCGCCGCTCGGCGTCGAGTCGGGCGTGCGCGGCGTCGAGGAGACGGAGCAACCCGGACGCGGGGTCGCGGTGCGCGGCCCGCACCAGCTCCTTGGCCTGCACCGGCCCCACGGCGACGGCCAGCGAGCGGTAGGCCAGCGCGGCGCGGACGTGCGCGTCGGTGAAGGTGCGGTACCCCGACGCGGTCCGCTCCGCCGGGGGCAGGACGCCACCGGCCTCGAGGTCGCGGACCTGCTGGACCGAGTACCCGGCCCGCCGGGCGACGTCGACCGTCCGCAGGCCCGACTGGAGACTCCGCATCCCCACCTCCGCGCGCCGACCGGCAGAACCCTCCACATGGAGGTGAGTGCCACGCTCGAAGGCGTGGGCATCGACGAGATCATCGAGCACGTCACCGCTCTGGGGGGCGTCCTGGTGCTGCGGCCGGGGCCGGGCGACGGGTCGCCGGAGGCCGCCTGGGGCGACGTCTTCCTCTACCACGCGCCCGACGGCGCCGTCCCCCGGACCCAGCCGTTCGCGACGATCGGGACGAAGGACCAGCCGGGCGACCGGTCGTCGCGGCTGGACCGCCCCGGGACGTTCCGCGTGAACGTCGGCGTCGGGCGGGAGCAGTTCACCGCCCTCGTCGGCCGCGGCCCCGGGAGCCGGCTGCCGGCGGGGAGCCCGCCCCCGACGTCGCCGACACCGTGCTGGCGCACCCGGTGTACGGCGAGCTCGGGTGGGTCTGCGTGGTCGACCCCGGCCCCCGCACGGAGGGCACGGTGCGGGACCTGCTGCGCACGGCCCACGGGCTCGCCCGGGCGCGGCGGGAGCGCCGCGAGGAGGCCTGAGACACACAGCGGCCCCGCTCCTGTGGGGGGAGCGGGGCCGCGGTGCTGTCTCAACCGGACGTGCACCCGAAGGGATTCGAACCCCTAACCTTCTGATCCGTAGTCAGATGCTCTATCCGTTGAGCTACGGGTGCGGACTGTGCAGTTGTCGTGCGCGGAGGCTCCGGGATTTGAACCCGGGATGGGGATTAACCCAAACCGCATTAGCAGTGCGGCGCCATAGACCGGACTAGGCGAAGCCTCCCGGGGTCCGAGTCCCCCCGGAACCACCGCGGTAGAGACTACCAGCGGCCGCGGCGGCCCTCCCAGCCCGGGGGTCCGGGCCGGGAGGAGCACGGTCAGACGGCCATCCGCTCGCGGGCGACGGACGACGGACGGCGGCCGGGCACGAGCGTCACCAGCACCGCCACCGCGGCCCCGGCCACGGCGAGGACGAGGCTGCCGGTCACGCCGGACGACCCGTCGACGAGCGCGCCGCCCAGCGCCGCGCCGACCGCCGAGGCGCCGGTCGCCATCGTGGACAGCCAGGTGAAGGCCTCCGTGGTGGCGTGCGCCGGGGCGAGGGCGCCGACCAGCGAGTTCTGCACGGTCAGCGTGGGCGCGATCGCCGTGCCGCCCAGGAAGAGCAGGGCACCCAGCACCCACGGGCTCGACGCCGCGGTCAGCGGGCCAGGCCGATCGTCACGCCGAGCAGCAGCCACCGGTACTGCCGCGGCAGGGAGGCGCTGACCACGCGGGCGCCGAACCACAGCCCGCCGGCAACCGAGCCCAGCGACCACAGCGCGAGCAGCAGCCCCGACATGCCGGGCGAGCCGGCGTCGTCGGCGAAGGCCGGGACGGCGACCTCGAGCGCGCCGAAGCCGAGCATCAGCGCCGAGCCGCTCAGCAGCACCCGCGGCATGCCGGGGGCGAGCACGGTGGCGAACGGGCTGGTGCGCTCGGCGGACGGCACGGGCACCCAGCTGCGCATCGCGGTCGAGGCCGCGAGCCCCAGCGCGCCGGCGACCGCCAGCACCCCGCGACGCCCAGCGCCCACGCCGGGCCGGCGACGACGGCGAGCGTGGCCACCAGCGTCGGGCCGGCCACGAAGACCAGCTCGGTGGCGGTGGCGTCGAGGGCGAAGGCGGTGCCGCGGACGGCCGGGTCGACGCGCGACCACAGCGCGCGGACCGTCCCGGACACCAGCGGGGTGGCGGCACCGGCCGCGGCCGACGCGGCGACGACGACCGCCGTCGGCGCGCCCCCGAGGACGACGGCCACCAGCAGCGCCAGCAGCAGCGGATAGGCGGCGGCCTGGACCAGCAGCACCGGACGCGGGGTCCGGCGGTCGGCGAGCCGGCCGAGGACGGGCGCCATCGCGGCCATCGCCAGGCCGTAGGTGGCCGACGCGAGGCCGGCCACGGCGTAGGAACCGGTCTGCTGCTGCACCATGAGCAGCAGCGCCAGCGGGACCATCGCCGAGGGCAGCCGACCGGCGAAGCCGGCGAGCAGCAGCACGGGGGCGGACGGCAGACGCCAGACGGACAGGTACGAACGCACGACAGCACTCACTTCGGAACTTGCGCGGAAGAGGAACAGTAGGCGGTCAAACTCCGTTGACCCCCTACGACAGTAGCAGGGCGGTAGGGAGTCACATGGACTACGACACCTACGGGTCGAACGCCGTGGAGTTGGCCATCAGCCTGGCCAACGCCGACCGGGTGGCGGATCCGGACTGGGCCACGGCCTTCCTGAGCGCCCACGACGAGTGGTTCACGCCCGAGACGGCGCTGGACCTCTCCCCCGCCGAGACCCGCCGTGCCGCCGCGACCGCCGACCTCGTCCGCGCCGTCGCCGTCGCCGGGTCGCAGGACGACGTCATCGCCCGGCTCAACGAGCTGCTCGCCCTCGCCCAGCCGCACCCCTACGCCACCGACCACGACGGCGAGCTGCACCTGCACTACGCCCGCCCCGACGCCCCCGCCCTCGAGCAGCTGACGACGACGGTGGCGATGGGGCTGTCACAGGTGGTGGCCCAGCACGGGTGGCAGCGGCTCGGCGTCTGCTCGGCCGACGCCTGCGACGACGTCTACGTGGACACCTCGCGCAACGCCAGCCGCCGTTACTGCTCGA